>NZ_OW485603.1 GCF_937425535.1 Rhodovastum atsumiense | reverse complement strand
GGCGTCCAACCGTAGCAAGCATAACGGCGTCCCCCGGGGCGGTCCGGCCTTGCTGGGCGGCATCATTCGCTGCGGCCAATGTGGCCGGCGAATGTCGGTCGGCTATCACAACAACGGCCGCGAGGCGCGCTACCTGTGCTGGCAGGTGGCAACAACCTTCGGCGGGCCGCGCTGCCAGTCGGTCAGCGCACAACCGTTGGATAGCTTTGTTGCCGAGCTGATCCTCGCGGCCCTCGCGCCATCAGCCATCGAGGTCAGCCTGCAGTTGGCCGAAGACATCGATATCGAACGCGCAGCGCGACAGAGGAACTGGGCGCAGCGTTTGGAACGGGCACGGTACGAGACCACGCTCGCGCGTCGGCGCTATGAAGCAGTGGATCCTGAGAACCGGCTGGTTGCGCGCACACTGGAGCGGGACTGGGAAGCAGCGCTTGCTGCCGAACAGGCCCTGCAGGCCGAGCACGCGCGTGAGCTGGCACGCCAACCCACCCGCCTGGATGCAGCAGAAATGGAGGCAATCCGGCGTTTGGCCGCGGATGTCCCTGCGCTGTGGCACGCGTCGACGACAACGCCAGCCGACCGGCAGATGATTGCACGCCTGATGCTGGAGCGGGTCGCCGTGCGCGTGGATGGCAATAGCGAGCACGTCGAAGTCACCTGTGACTGGGCCGGCGGCGTGCAGACCCACCACGCATTGATTCGCCCCGTCCAGCGCTTCGAGCAGTTGCGCGGGTTCGACCAACTCCTGACCACGATCCGAGACCTGCGCCGGCAAGGGCGCTCGGCTGCGGTCATCGCCGAGCAGCTGAACGCCGCTGGCTGGCGGCCGCCCAAGCGCCAAGCGTTCGAGGCATCCATGATCCAGCGCCTGATATTCCGGCACAAGCTGTCGGAAGGACGGCCGATATGGACAGGCAACGTCGAGCGCGAGGCGGGCGCTGAGTGGACTTTGCACGAGGCCGCCGCCCGACTCGGCATTCACCGGCACACCGCCTATCAGTGGGTGCGTCAGGGCCGGTTACCCGCCCGCGTCGCCACCCGGGGCGATCAACGCATCTGGCTCGTGCAGATGACCGAAGCCGAATTCGACCAGCTCAGGCAGAGCAACGAGGCAAGGCCAGATCACAGTAGGAATCTCATGTAGAGAGGCGGCATGACAATGCAGTCGAGCGGCTGTGGCAATATCTTCGCGACCGCTATCTCTCCGGCTGCATCTTCCGTGATGTCCAGGACGTCATCGACACCTGCTGCCGTGTCTGGAATGCCTTGCTCGCCGAGCGGGGGCGCATACGTTCCCTCACCAACTACGAATGGGCTCGACAGGTCAATATTTAATGCGACTGGTATGAGTTGGCGACGGAACTGTCGGCCCGGCTGTATCTGACGGCGAAAGCGGTCTGCGGCTTCGTGGCGGCACGGTTCGATGTCACCTACACGCCGCAAGCGGTAGACCTCGATGCGGCGGTTCTCCCGCCGTCCGTGAGCGATTTCGTCATGCGTCTCGTGCACGTCGACTGGCGCGGCTGCCGCTGACAGGGCCGCAAGGGCGTTGGCGAGGGAGGGCTGGTATCCTTCACCTGCACCAATAACTGGCTGCCACAAGAACGGGGCATTGTCAAGTTCGCAGCCTCTGGCCGGAACGATGCGGCTGGGGCATTCTGCCGAGATGACCTCCGAGCCCGTTACCTACCCGGGATACCGCTTCCCAGCCGAGATCATCAGCTACGCGGTCTGGCTCTACCATGTCTTTGGCCTGAGCTTCCGAGAGGTGGAATTGATTCTGGCCGAGCGGGGCGTCACGGTCAGCCACGAGAGCATTCGGCAGTGGTGCCACAAGTTCGGCGCCGACTTCGCCCGCAAGCTCCGGAGACGACGGCCAAAGCCGGGCGACACCTGGCACCTTGATGAGGTTTTCCTGCGGATCAACGGTGAGCTGCACTATCTCTGGCGCGCGGTGGACCAGCACGGTGTCGTGCTCGACATCCTGGTGCAGGGTCGCCGGAATGCTGCCGCGGCGAAGCGCTTCTTCAAGCGCCTGCTCGCTGGGCTCAGGTACAGGCCGAAGCGCCTCATCACCGATGGTCTACGCAGCTATGGCGTAGCGCACCGCGAGATCCTGCCCGAGGTGAAACACCGGAGCAGCCGGCACCTGAACAACAGAGCTGAGAACTCACACCGACCGACGCGACGTCGAGAGCGGCAGATGCAGCGGTTCAAGTCATCGAAGCAGGCTCAGCACTTCCTGTCATCGCACGCCATGATCTACGGCCACTTCCGGCCGCGGCGCCATCTGATGACCGCCGCTCAATACCGGCGTGCACGCGCCGAGGCCTTCCGGGTGTGGCGACAGGAGACGTGCGTCCAGATCGCAGCGTGAACACGAGGAACGTCGTGCGGTGCGACCAAGCGCGGCCATAGGCCAACAACTTGACAATGCCCGCTGGCAAGCTCCTCGTCGTCGTCGACCACGAAGACCGGGTGACGGACGCCGCTGCCTGACCCAAGTGCCAAACCACCCTCCAGACGCTGAATGCCCGCCGGAGCCTCCGACCCGCCGCACCGGCCGCCAGAAGAAATCACAGGCGAGGCGGCGCCGGGTATCAGGAAATTCCTGATTCTGGCCGCTCGGGGTCGCCCTCGCCCGCATGGGGGCTGAACAGGGCCACCAGGACCGACAGGCGCACGAGCGCGGACGGGGAGTCGGCCCCCAGTTTCTCAAGCAGGCGCGCCCGGTGGCTCTCGACCGTCTTGGGGCTGAGGCTGAGGGCGTCGGCGACCTGCTTGGTCGTGACGTTGACCGCGAAACGGTCGAACACTTCGCGCTCCCGGGGGGACAACACGGCCAGGCGGTCCGCCATGCGGGCCGCTTCGCTGCGCAGGCTCGCGGCCGTGCTCGCTCCTTGCATGGCGGCGCGGACGGAGGCGACCACGGCCGCCGGATCCAGCGGCTTTTCCAGGAAGTCCACCGCCCCCGCGCGCATCGCATCGACCACCAGCGGCGTCTCGGCATGGCCGCTGATGACGATGATCGGCAGCCGGTTGCCCCGGTCGCTCAGGGTGCCGATCAGGCTCACGCCGTCCATCCGCGGCAGGCGCACGTCCGTGACCAGGCATCCCAGCATGTCCGGCGTGTGCTCCGCCAGGAACGCCTCGGCGGTCGCGTAGGCGCGCACGGGCAGCCCGGCGGCCCGCAGGCGGAAGGACAACGCGTCCCGCAGGTCGGTGTCGTCCTCGACCACGAACACCGCCGGCGTCTCAGGCGGCCTTGGCATCGTGCTCCTCGGGAGCGGCGGGAAGGTCGATGGTGAACGTGGTGCCATCCGGTCCCGTCGAGACGTCGATGGCGCCGCCGTGCGCCCTGACGATCGACCGGCAGATGGACAGCCCGAGGCCCAACCCGCCGGACTTGGTGGTGGCGAAGGCGCGGAACGGCGTCCGGGCGA
The DNA here is from genome assembly GCF_937425535.1 of Rhodovastum atsumiense. Taxonomy (NCBI): domain Bacteria; kingdom Pseudomonadati; phylum Pseudomonadota; class Alphaproteobacteria; order Acetobacterales; family Acetobacteraceae; genus Rhodovastum; species Rhodovastum atsumiense. Next base: position 195,802 of record NZ_OW485603.1, on the reverse strand, counting down.
TTTCGGGCGGCAGGCCGGGGCCGGTGTCGGCGACCGACAGCCGGACACCGTCCTCATGGGGCGCGGTGGTGACGCGGAGTTCCCACAAGCCGCCTGAAGGCATGGCTTCCACGGCGTTGCGGACAAGGTTCACGACAACCTGCTGGACCTGCGTGCGATCGGCGAGAATGGGCGGCAGACCGTCGGCGAGATCGTAGGCAATGTGTCCCCCGCCAGTGCTCTCGAACCCCATCGCGCCGAGCCGCACGGCCTCCCTGACCGCCGCGTTCAGATCCACCGACTCGCGCCGCAATGCCTCCTTGCGCAGGAAGCGCCGGAGATTATGCACGACGCCGGAGGCGCGGCCGAGCGCGTCGAGCCCCCGGCCGAGGCCGGAGAGCGCCTCTTCCCGGTCATCGGGCTGGTCGGATCGCAGCAGCGCCTCGCAGCCCTGGATGAACGTGCTCGCGGCCGACAGGGGCTGCGCCAGTTCGTGCGCCATGGCGGAGGCCGCCTCGCCGACCGTGCTGACCCGTAACGCGTGCCACAGCTCGGCCTGAAGGGACTGCATGCGCGCCTCCGCCTCCCGGCGCGCGGTCACGTCCTGCGCCACGCCGCGCAGCACGGTGGGACGTCCGTGGTCGCTATAAAGCCCGCCCGTCAGGCGCGCCCACCGTGGCTTGCCGTCTTCCCGGCCAACCCGGCCCTCCCATTCGCAGCCCCCACGCCCCGCCGCCCCGCGCAGCGCCGCTTTGGCGCCGTTTCGATCCCCGGGGCAGACCGCATCCAGCAGGTCGCCCCATGACAGGGTAGCGTCCGTAGGCAAGCCGAGCAGGCGACGCGTGACCGGGCACGCCGTCACCCCGTCGGTCCGCCAATCCCATTCCCAGGTGCCGAGCCCGGCCGCATCCAGGGCGAGGGTGCGCTCCTCCTCCGCGAGCCGCAGGCGTCCCGCCGAGTGGCGCTTGATGATGAGCGCCGTCGCGCCGACCAGGCGGCTGGCCAGCACGGCCGAGCCCAGCGCCACCGCCGAAGCCAGGACGGCGCGGCCACGAACTCGGCTCTCGACCGCAGCCCGGCGGTGTTCGACGTCCTCGTGGGCCTGGGCGACGGCGCGGCGGATTGCGTCCATCACCCTCTTTCCGTTGCCCTGCTCCACACTGGTGCGCGCATTGTCAAGCTGTCCTGCCCGCGCCATCGCGATCGTCGCGTCAGTGATGGCGAGTTTCCGGTCCGCAAGTTCGCGAAGGGAGTTCAAGGGGGCGCTTCCCAGATCCTGTGGCGCTTCCCCGAGGAGCCGATCCAGCCTCATGTCCACACGGGGGTGGGCATCCTTGTAAGGGTCGAGAAACACCGGGTCGCCCGTTATGAGGTATCCGCGCTGTCCGGTCTCCACGTCCTTAAGGTCGGTCAGCAGGAGCTCCAGGTCCAGGCGCAGGCCCGACAGCCGATCCAAGTCGCCGAGACCGCTTCGGAGGGCCAGGACGGCAAAGACCAGACTGCTTGCCGTTGCAATCAAGAGCAGAAGTGCGCCCCACAGGGTGGCGGTGGCCCCGCGGCGCTTCCGGGCTGGTTCCCGCAGCATACGAAGTCCAAAGAAAGGTGATTTGGTATCGTGGGCATGCACAGGACTGTCGGCCATGGCGCAAGGCCATACGACTGCAGTGTCGCCTCTGAAGATGATTTGCATGTGATTTGTGAATTCGTAATTGAATGCTTCGTCGGATGCGCCTGCGTGACGGGCGCGCACCGTGCTCGATTGGCATGACGCGCGGATCCGTGATGGTGGGGAACAGCTTCTGGGCTGCAGCTTGCTGGATGCAATCGCAGCTCCAAGTGGCCTTTCCAGGCTGCAGACTGAGCGTGCGCAAGCCAGTTAAATTAAATGCCGCGGCGTGAATATAAACTCGAAGTATAATTGCCCATACGAAGCAAAGAACGCATATAATAGCACGACAAAGAACTCCATTTTGCTACCTCTCGTACAGACAAACGCCCAGTCGTATGACAATCTCACAAGGCGGTGAAGTACAGAGCTTTGGGGGAACGATTTGCGGCTGGACAAAGAGCGCCTGGAAAGTGCGGTGCGCGGCGACGCGCAAAGCCCGAACGAAGGCCAGGCCAAGCTGCCCGGCGCTGCGGCTCCCGACGGCAACCGCCTGCTTGCGTCCGTGTCCAGACACGACCTCGACCGTCTCGCGCCGGATCTTGAGGAGGTCACGCTCCTGCGCGGCCAGGTGCTGTTCGAGCCGGGCCGCATTCCTTCACACGTCCACTTCCCGCATGCGGGCACCATGGTCTCGCTTGTCATGCCGCTGCTGGAGGGAGGGGCGGCCGAGACGGTCACCGTGGGTCTGGAGGGGGCGGCCGGCCTCGGCGTCGATGCCGCCGACCCGACGGTCGAAGCCTTCACGCGCGGGCTGGTGCAGATGCCGGGCAAGGCGGACCGGGTGCTGACCCCGCTCCTGGCAAAAGCCGCTTCCGCCTCGCCCGCGCTGCGGCGCCTGCTGGCCCGCCAAGCCGAAGCGGCGATGTCCATGGCCCTGCAGTCCGTCGCCTGCCGGGCCGCGCATCAGGTCCGGCCGCGCCTCGCCCGCTGGCTGCTGACGGCGCTCGACCGCGCGCCCGGCGGTGACCCGGCGCTGCCGCTCACCCAGGAATTCCTGGCCGAAATGCTGGGCGTGCGCCGGGCCACGGTGGGCGAAGCCGCCCTGGCGCTGCAAGCCGGGTCCCTGATCCGCATCCGCCGCGGCTGCGTGGTCGTCCTGGATCGCGCCGGGCTCGAGCGCGCCGCCTGCGAATGCCACGCCGCCCTCCGACGCCGCTTCGAGCGGCTGCTGCAGGACGCCGCCGTCGTCCGGCCCGCCGACCCATCCGGCGTCGCCCAGTGGGCCTGCGGGGCGGAGGAACGATAATGAACGCATCTCCGCCGGACGCATCTCCGGGCAGCGGCGGCTTCACCCCCGGTTCCGCCGACAAGCGCCTGGACGCGCCCGTCACGCCCGGGCGTGGCGGGGCGGCGGCACTGTTCGGCCTTGCCTACTGCGCCGCGGTCCTACTCGGCCACGCGCTCTCCCTCCGACCTTCGGCGGTCGCGACCTTCTGGCCAGGAGCAGGCTTGTATGTGGCGGCGATGCTGCTGGCACCGCCCCGCCGCTGGCCCGCGTTGATCGCCGCCGCAGGCGCGGCCAGCATCCTCGCCCACGTCTGGCTTTTGGCCGGGCCCTTTGCCTTGTCGCTTGGCTCCGTGGCCGCCAGCGGCCTGGAGGCGGTGGCGGCGGCCGTCATCATCCGCTTCTTGCTGCGCGGAAGCGGCGGCGGCATCGAGCCGGCCTGCCGCCTGCGCGACACCCTGGCCGTCGGCGCGGCCTCGCTGGCCGCGCCCGTGGCGGGGGCGACGGTCGGCGCGGCCGCGGTTGCCGCCCTGGCCGGAGCCTCTTTTGCCGAGGTCTGGCCCGTCTGGTGGGTTGCCGACGCGGTCGGCATTGCCGTCGCGGCGCCGCTCACCCTGGCCGCTGTCCGGGCATGGAAGGAGAGGAGTGCCTTGGCGGCGCCGCTGCCGAAAGGGCGGCTGCTGGAAGCCGTCGCCGCCCTTGCCGCAGTCGTAGCCTGTACGGCCGCGGTCTTCTGGTTGCCGCTCTCCCAGATGCGGCCGGCCTTTTGGACGCTGCCGCCGCTGATGTGGGTGGCGCTGCGCCACGGACAGTTCGGAGCCACCGCCGCAGCGGCGCTCCTGGCTCTGACCGCGGCGGTCGGCACGGCTGCGGGGGCCGGGCCTTACCTCCGGCCGGGCCTGACCCCGGCGGACCAGGCTCTGATCCTGCAGATGTTCGTGTTCGTGGCCACCGCGATGGCGCAGCTCCTGGCCGCTGCGGTGAACGAGCGCGCGGCTGCCTTTTCCCGGCTGGCGGCGGCCAATGCCGGGCTGGAGGCGGCGGTGGCCGCGCGCACGGCCGACCTTACCGCGGTCAACGCCCGGCTCGCCGAGAGCGAGGCGCGGCTGCGGCTGTTCGTGGAGCGCGCTCCGGCCGCCATCGCCATGTTCGACACGGAAATGCGCTATCTCACCGTGAGTCGCCGCTTCCTGGGCGACTTCGCCGCGGACGCGTCCCTCGACCCGCAATCGGTGATCGGCCGCAGCCACTACGATGTCGTCCCGGAGATTCCCGAGCGCTGGCGGGAGATCCACCGCCGCGTGATTGGCGGGGAAACGCTGTCGGCCGGGGAGGACCCGTACCCGCACGCGGACGGCCGCACCGACTGGGTCCGCTGGGAGATGACACCCTGGCACCGCGCCGACGGCTCGGTCGGCGGCGCGGTGCTGGCCGCCGAGATGGTGACGCCGCGCAGGCAGGCCGAGGCGGCGCTGGCCGAAAGCGAGGCGCGGCTGCGGGATCTGGTGCAGACGCTCGACCTCGGGACGTTCATGGCACGCGACCCGGACGGCACCATTCGTTTCTGGTCGAAGGGGGGGGAGTGTCTTTACGGCTGGACGGCCGCCGAGGCGGTCGGGCGGGTGTCGCATGACCTCCTGCAAACCGTCTTTCCGGTGCCGCTGGCTGAGATCGAGGCGGCGCTGGAGCGCGACGGCGAGTGGACGGGTGACCTGCGGCATCGGACCAAGGACGGCAGGGACCTCATCGTCTCCGCGCGCAAGGTGCTCCGGCGGGGAGCCGACGGGCGGTCGCTGACGGTGCTGGAGGCGCTGACCGACATGACGGCGCAGCGCCGTACCGAGGCCGCCCTGGCCGAACTGAACGCGCACCTGGAGGAACGGGTGCGCGCGGAGGTGGCCGCGCGCGAGGAGGCGCAGGCGCGCGCCGCCCACGCCCAGCGGATCCAGGCGCTCGGCCAGCTCGCGGGCGGCATCGCCCACGACTTCAACAACATCCTGCAGAGCGTCTCGGGCGCGGCCATGCTGATCGAGCGGCGGCCCGGGGACCACGACAAGGTACGCCGCCTCGCCCGCACCGCAATCGACGCCGCCGACCGCGGCGCCTCGATCACCCAGCGCCTGCTCTCCTTCGCGCGCCGCGACGAGATGCGCACCGACGTGATCGCGACGGCGGATCTGCTCGGCGGCATGCGCGAGGTGCTCGCCCACACCCTCGGCAGCGTGGTCAACGTCCGCACCGAGGTGCCCGCCGACATCCCGCCCGTGCTGGCGGACCGGGGGCAACTGGAGACGGCCCTGGTCAACCTCGGCACGAACGCCCGCGACGCCATGCCCGGGGGTGGCACCCTGACCTTCTCGGCCGAGGCGGAGCATGTTCCGGCTGGCGGCATGCACCCGGCCGGCATGGCCCCCGGCGACTACGTGCGGATCAGCGCCTCCGACACCGGACACGGCATGGATGCCGCCACGCTCGCGCAGGTGGCGGAGCCGTTCTTCACCACCAAGCCACCCGGCCAGGGCACCGGCCTGGGCCTGCCGATGGTCAAGGGCTTCGCCGAGCAGTCCGGCGGCGGGTTCACGATCACCAGCTCCCCCGGCGCTGGCACCACGGCCAGCCTGTGGCTGCGCCAGGCCACGGAGGACACGGAGGACACGGAGGACGCGGGCCACCCGCAGCCGGAGGAGGAACGCGGCGGGCGGTCCGGCGTGGGCGCCGCGCGCGTCCTGCTCGTCGACGACGATGATCTGGTGCGCGAGACGCTCGCGGCCCAGCTCGAGGACGTCGGCTTCGCCACCCTGGTCGCGACCAGCGGGCACGAGGCGCTGGCGTTGCTCCAGGCGGGCGAAGTGGTGGATGCGCTGGTGAGCGACCTGTCCATGCCGGACATGAACGGGGTCGAGACCATCAGGCAGGCGCGCGCCCTGCGCCCGCGCCTGCCCTGCTTCCTCCTGACCGGCTACGTGGGCGAGCGCGCGGCGCTTGCCGCCGAGGACAGCTTCACCCTGGTCCGGAAGCCCGTGGCGGGCCATGCCCTGGCCGCCCGCATAGAGGCCAGCCTGGAGGCGGCGCGAGACCCCGACGGCGAACGGCATGCCGCACCCGACACCGGCGATGGCGCCGCCCCTGGAGCGGGCGAGGGCGTGACCGTCATGGTGGTTGAGGACGACGACTCCTTGCGGGAGGCGCTGGTGGATTTCCTGGACCTCGAGGGCATCCGGGCGGTCGGGGCGACGAACGGACGCGAAGCCCTGCGCCTGCTGTCGTCCGGGTGCCGGCCCGACGCCATCATCCTCGACCTGATGATGCCCGAAATGAACGGGTGGGAATTCAGGCGGGCCCAGATGGGCCTTCCGGAGCTGCGGGACATACCGGTGTTCGTCGTCTCCGGCGTCAACGTGCCTTCGTCCGAGCTGGACACGCTGGAGGCGGTGGAATTCGTCCAGAAGCCCTTCGATCCCAGCCGTCTGGTCACGACAGTCGCCCAGCTCGCCGGGCGGAGGAACGGATGAGAGCAACCACAATCGCCACGGAGATCCGGCCACCGCCACGGGCTTCCCGCTGCCGGTGCCTTCGGTTCCTCATGGTGGCGGGAGATCGCCAATGACTTCACCTTCCGGGCCGGAAGCGGCGACGGACACGGCCATGGGGCCTTTGCCGGACGCGGGGGACCGGGACTGGCTCCGGCTCGCCCTTGACGCCGCCCAGCTCGGCACATGGCAGTTCGATTTCGGGACGGGCTTTCTCACGGTGTCCCCGCGGGCCGCCCAGGTGTTCGGCGTGCCGGGCCCGGAGGCGCTCGCCAGCCTGGAGCAATGGCAGGCGCTCCTGCATCCCGACGACCGCGACCGGGTCATCGCCGCGTTCACGCACGCCCATGCGGCCGAGGAGACCTACGCGGTCCACTACCGCGTCCTCCCGCCCGACGGGGCCGAGCGCTGGGTCAGCGCGCGGGGCCTGGTCACGGCCGATCCCGGCGGACATCCCAGGCGCATGATCGGGGTCGTCGAGGACATCACCGGGCGCAAGGTTGCCGAGGCGGCGCTGGTGAAGCGCACCGAGGAACTGGCGGAATCGGAAGCCCAGTACCGGACCATGGGCGAGGCCATCCCGTTCGGCGTCTGGCTGTGCGACGAGAAAGGCGGCGCCCGCTACGTCAGCCCGTCCTTCCTGGAGCTCCTCAACATGAGCGACGAGGAGCAGCAGGATTTCGGCTGGACCAGTCGGCTGCCCCCCGAGGACGTCGGCCCGATGCTGGAGCACTGGATGCACTGCATCCGCACCGGGGAATTCTGGGACTACGAGCACCGCATCATCGACCGCCACGGAGAGATCAACACGGTCCTGACCAGGGGCCGTCCCGTCCGTGACGCCGAGGGGAAGATCACCTCCTGGGTCGGCGTCAACCTCGACATCACCCAGCGCAAGCGCGCCGAGGCGCAGCTGGCGAAGAAGAACCTGGAACTGGAAAAGGCGCTGGAGCAGATCCGTCAGCTCGACGGCTTCCGGACCCGCTTTTTCGCCAATGTCAGCCACGAGCTACGCACGCCGCTGACGCTGATCCTCGGCCCCGTCGACGAACTGCTCGCCTCGGGCCGCCTGCCGCCGGAATGGGGCCGCGCGCTCAGCGTGGTGCGCAGGAACGCCCAGACCCTGCTGGCCTACGTCAACGACCTGCTCGATCTCTCCCGGCTGGACGCGGGGCGCACGCCGCTGGAGTACGGCGAGGCGGACCTGGCCGTCCTGGTGCGTTTCGTCGCCGACCATTTCGCGGCGGCGGCGGCGCACCGGGGGATCGACCTGCGCGTCGCCGCTCCCGACACCCTGTCGGCGCAGGTGGACGCCCCCAAGGTCAGCCGCGTGCTGTTCAACCTGCTGTCCAACGCCTTCAAGCACGTCCCCGACCGGGGCGGGGCGGTCGAGGTGGCGCTGCGGGCCGACGGGGAACGATGCACCCTTGAGGTCATCGACAACGGCCTCGGGGTGCCGCAGGAGATGCGCGAGGCGATCTTCCAGCGCTTCGTGCAGGGCGACGACCCCCAGCGGAGCGCCGGGAGCGGCCTTGGGCTGGCCATCGCCGGCGAGTTCGTCGCGCAGCACGGCGGCGGCATCGCCGTGGACGACGCCCCCGGGGGGACCGGCGCCGTCTTCCGGGTCACGCTGCCCCTGGCGGCGCCCGCGGGAACGCCGGTCGCGCGCCAGGACCGGCTTGCCCCTCCTGGCCTGCTTCCCGTCGGCGACCCGGGAACGGGGATGCCGGACGGCGTGCCGTCCGGGCCGGAAGCCATGCCTTGCGACCCGGAGTCGGCCGCGAAGCTCCCGCTTGTCCTGGTGGTCGAGGACAACCCGGACCTGCGCGCCTTCGTCGCCGCCGCCTTGGGAGGCATCGCGCGGGTCGCCCTGGCCGGGGACGGGGCGGAGGGGTTGTCGGCCGCGGAACGCCTCGGGCCCGACCTCGTCCTGACCGACATCATGATGCCGCGGATGAGCGGCGACGAGATGGTCGCCGCGCTGCGCGCCCGCGGCGAGCTTGCGGACGTGCCGGTGATGGTGCTGTCGGCCCGCGCCGACGAGCCGCTCCGGATCCGGCTGCTGCACGGGCAGGTGCAGGACTACCTGGTCAAGCCCTTCGCCGCCGACGAGCTGCGGGCGCGCGTCGCCAACCTGTTGCAGGTCAAGCGGGCCCGCGATCTCCTGCGGGCGGAGGTGGACAGCCGCCAGGAGAACCTGGAGGAACTGGCCCGCGAAGTGGCCGCCCTCAACCGCAGGCTCCGCGGCGCCGCCGACGAGATGCGGGTGGCCAGGGACCGGGCGGAGCAGGCGTCGCGGTCCAAGTCCGCGTTCCTGAACATGGCGTCGCACGAGCTGCGCACCCCCCTGGCCCAGCTCGAACTCCAGATGGGAATGCACCGGCGCCTGTTCGGGCCCGCGCTCAACGAGAAGCAGGAAAAGGTTCTGGCGCGCACCGCGGACGCCACGCGCAGGCTGTCACAGGTGGTTGGCTCGGTCCTCGAGTACAGCCGCATCGAAAGCGGGCGCCTCACGGTCTGCCCCGAGCGCTTCGACATCGCCGGGCTGGTGGCCGAAGCTTGCGCGGACATCAAATCCGAGGCGAAGGCGCGGGGCCAGGACCTCGTGGAGGAGACGGCGGGCGATGTGCCGCCCCTGGTGAGCGACCCGGCGCTGGTCCGGATCATCGTCCGCAACCTGCTGGACAACGCGGTCAAGCACACCGCCGGGGGAAGGATTTCGGCGCGCGTTTCCGCATGCGATGGCCTTGTGCGCGTCGAGGTCGCCGACACCGGACCCGGCATCCCGGCCGAACTTCAGGAAAAGGTGTTCGAGCCCTTCGTGCATGTTGAGGAGGTCGCCCGGAAGCACGCGCCGGGCATGGGGCTCGGCCTCGCGCTGTCCAGGGAGATCGCCGGGACTCTCGGCGGCCGGGTGCGGCTGGCGTCGAGCCCCGGCCAGGGCAGCGTGTTCACCCTGGAGCTGACGTCGGTGGATCAGGCCGCTTTTCTGGAAAACGGAGCAGAGAGATGGGCAAGCTGACAGGCAAGGTGGCCGTCGTCACGGGCGCCTCGAAGGGAATAGGCGCCGAGATCGCCAGACGCATGGCTGCCGAAGGCGCGGCGGTCGTGGTGAATTATTCAAGCAGCGGAGAAGGCGCGGACAAGGTGGTCTCCGACATCGTGGGGGCCGGCGGCAAGGCAATGGCGGTCCAAGGCGACGTTGCGGTGGCCGATGACGTGGAGCGCATTTTTGCCCGGGCGAAAAGCGCCTATGGAACGGTCAGCATCCTTGTCAACAATGCCGGGGTCTATCGCTTCATGCCGATCGAGGAAGTCACTGAAGGCGAGGTCCGCCGGCAGTTCGACATCAATGTGCTCGGATTGCTGCTTGCGACCAGGGCGGCATCCGCCCAGTTCGGGCCGGATGGCGGCAGCGTCATCAACATCAGCTCGGTGATCACCCGCATGACGCCGCCTGGCGCCTCCATCTATGCCGCCACGAAGGGGGCCGTGGACGCCATCACGCGGGTTCTTGCCAAGGAGCTTGGCCCCCGCAAAATCCGTGTCAACGCGATCAATCCTGGTGGTGTCGAAACGGAAGGCACCCATGCCGCAGGCATCATCGGCAGCGACTTCGAAGCGCAGATGGTGCAGCGGACCCCGCTTGGCCGCATGGGGCAGCCGGGCGATATCGCACCGGTCGCTGTGTTTCTTGCCTCGGACGACTCACGCTGGATAACCGGGGAAACCATATTCGTTTCCGGCGGCATGTAGTGCGTACCGGGGATGCTGGGCGACGCGGCTTGGACACCGGGGGTGTGACAGCCCAGGTCGTTTTGTCTGATCAGAGACATTGCCAACTTATCGGTCTCCATCCGGAACGGGGTGGCTGGGCCTATCGACAGCGAGGCGCTCGCCGGGCGTGTCTCCGTTTTCCCGCAGGAAGCGGCGTCCACGGGCTGAGGCCGTCGCTCAAGCGCCACGTCGGCATCGACAACCTCGCGGCTGCCCGCGCGCGAGCGTGCCGGGTGGCTGTCGTCGCCACCGCCCTGTGCAACCGTTGCCGGTTCAAGGCACCCGGCTTGGTCAGCCCACGGCATTCGCGTCGGCACCTTGAGGACGGGTATCCATTGCTCGCGGCGACCGGACACAGCCCGGTCGCTTGAAGGACGGCGGGCCGGCCAGGTGCGCTTCAGTGCCGGAGGATGGGTGGAGCGCCCGCCAAAGGGCAGGCGGCGGCGAGAGCATGCAGGCGCGCCACCTTCGCGGCCGAGACCTCCGGCGCGTCCGCGAGGGCACCTTTCTCCGTCTCCGCTGCGGCCTTTGACAGGGCGACGAGGCCGAAGGCTGCCGCCCCGCTCTTGAGCGAGTGCGCCTGTCAATCGGCTTTGAAAAAGGGCTCTTCCGCATTCCCGGTGCAGGCTTTGCCTTATGCCGTCATGCGGCGATGAGCCGGGCTCGCAGAAGATCGAGGCCCGCGCGGCCATACATCTGTCGTTTCAGCAGCTTCACCTTGTTGATCTGCCCTTCGGTTTGACCGTTCGACCATGGTTCGGTGATCGCAGCTGTGACCGCGGCGCGGTCTGCAGCGATGCCCGCGGCAAACGCCGCAAGCAAACTTCCTCTGGCGTCCGTGAGCCAGTTCTCGAGCGCCGCCGTCTTCGTGCGAAGCATGTCCTGGAAGCGCTTGACCAATGACGCCGCGACCCGCAGCGCGCGGAACCGCGTCCTCCACCACCGCGACCAATCTTGCGTCGGCCATCGAAAGCCGGTCCCGCTGATGGCTGAGAAGCCGCGCAAGAGTTCGCGCCGGCGGCGGCTTGCGCGGCAACATCCCTGGCGCGGATTCGGCCCGCCTGCGCCTCGTCGCCCATTCGCTGACCACGCGCAGCGCACCGGTGAAGCCGGTGGCTCTGAGCCGACGCCAGAGTTCGGCGCCGTTGCGGCAACCGCCATCCCATTCCGCGTTGAGGCGTGGCACGAACGCATCCAGCATACTCGCCCTGACGCGGAAGACGTCCGTCCTGCCGCCGCGGACGACAGCACGCACGACCTTGCGGCTGTACCCGGTGCGGCGGACGATTTCCTTGATCGGTACGCCGCTCCCGGCGAGGTGGTGAATGGCCCTGTCGGCTGCGGCGCGACGCAGAAATCCCTCATGCTGGCGTCGCTCGGCAGAGGTCAGTAACGCCGGGTCGAAAGACGTAGTCCCGAGAGCGTCACGGATCTGTCGCATCGATCGCTGCACGGCGTCGAGCAACGCGGCACTGGCGTTTTCCATCAGATGCCACCGATCGGCCACCTGCATCGCATGGGGGCAAGCTGTGGTCGCTGCCTGGGCGTAGGTACCCGCGCGGTCGCGCGCGATCACAGTGATTCCGGTGCGCCCGGCCAGCCACGATCGCACGGTTTCCACCGTGCGATCGGGAAGAAGATCGACAATGCGCCGCCGTTCCAGATCACAGATGATGGACCCGTAGCGGTGCCCCCGGCGCCATGCCCAGTCGTCGATGCCGATCACCCGCGGCGGCGGATGGGATGCGAGCGGGGCCGTACGAATCAAGCGCAGCAGAGTGTCGCCGCTGATCGGCATGGCAAGCCGCACCGCCAACCGTGCCCCCGGCTCGCCGCCCAGCGACAGTCCGATCTGGCGTTGGCTATTCGCGAGCCGCGTGGTTCGCCGCGCCCTGACCACGGCGATGTCGGGCAGTCGTTCAGCAAAGATCCGACGGCGACAGCCTGGCGTGTCACAGCGGAAGCGTCGAACCAGCACCTGCAGGCGCGCGACGCGGTCCTGAAGCGGCAAATCGGCCAGGGTGCGGTGATAGTGGCTGTGCCGCCGTCTCGACCGCCTGCCGCAGTCAGGGCACGGCGCGGATGCCGACTTCACGTCAGCCTGGATTGTGATGCCGTCAGGAGTGAGCAGAACCTGGCGGATGGAAAGCCTCGGCAGAAGAAACGGGAGAAGAGAGAACAACTTTTAGGTTTGGAACTCCAAAGATGCCTGCCATATGTGGGAACTGCACCAGAAGCATCCAAGTCGGTTGCACCGAAAGCGCGGAAGAGCCCTTTTTCCACGCCGAACCACAGCAACGTCCCCACCTACTCGGCACAGGGCGTGCTGGCCGACGTTGAACTGGCCAGCGTCGTCACTGACGATCACCGCCTCATTGAGAAATCCATGCGCGGCGATGGCACCCCAGAGCGCCCCCTCGGTGGCCACACGCACCGGGTCGGGAGTCACCTGGAGGTCGGTGATGCCCAGTTGCTCCAGATGGTGCTGCCACGCAGCCTCATCGGCAAACTGCCGCTGCGGATGTCCGACCAGCTGCTGGATCGTCGGTCCGGCCAGGTTATGCTCGTGCATGTATTCCAGCGCCGCGTGGTTGATCACGTAATCCGTGTGGCCGGCGCACAGCAGCTCGAGGAAGTTCATCCGGCTCTTGCTGCCGGTGGTGCCGAACCAGGCAAAATCGTCGTTGCCGATCTGCGTGCACACCGCATTGGCGCCACGGTGGCGCGCTCCGGTGTCGTCCACCGTGATCCAGGACGCCGTCTCCAGTCCCGCCCGCAGCACCTCCCGGGTCTCGGTCAGAAACGCGTCCTGCCCCTCGATCAGCAGCCGCATGACCTGCCGCTTGGAGATGCTGACCCCGACCGCCTGCAGCTGAGCCACCAGCCGCTCCACGGTGACCTGGCCCTGGTGATACTGCATCAGCACATAGCGGCGCAGCTCCGGCCCGAAATGGCCGCGGATGCCCTCGGGCAGCGGCGCCACGATCGTCTCGCCCGCCGGGGTCACCCAGCGTTCGCGCCGATAGCGCACTACCCGCGCGGTGAGCACCAGATCCTGCATCTGGTAGGGTTCGTAGCCCTTGAACTGCGACCCCGCCGGCGCCGTCACCCGGATCACCTGGGTTTCAACTGTCACCCGTGGCGTCACCGGGCCGCGGCCACGGCGCTTGCTCCGCTTGCCAGCGCGCTTCGCCTCGGTCGCCTTCTCCATGCCGCTCGGCTTGATCACCGGCCGGCCCTTCAGCCCCTTCAGCCGGGCAATCTCGTCCCGGAGCGCCAGCACCAACTGCTTCAGTTCAGCCACCTCGCCTCGCAGGGCCGTCACTTCGGCTTCCAGCTCGGCGCGCGGCATCTCAGAGGGATTAGGAGGCGCTGACATCGCCCCAGCGAATCGTACTTGGCCGCTTCGGGGAAGGCCCAAAATCAGCCACCGCCCGGGGTTATGCCCCGGTTACGCGCGAACGAGCTGAAGCGCCACGTCAACCCGACCCGGGTGCCGATCGAGGCGAAGGAGAGCATCCGCTGGCTGTCGAGCCTGACGCAGTCCGGTGCACGGCTCGGCGATCCAGGGCGCTGCGTCTACGTCGGCGACCGGGAGAACGACATCTACGAGTTCTTCTGTGCCGCGCGGGAGGCTGGTGCGCATTTTCTCGTGCGGACCTGTGTTGACCGACTGGCGGGCGACGGACGCCGTACGGTCGCTCGCGTGATGGCCCGGGTTCCGGTCGCGGGACAGCACCGCATCGAGGTCACGGCGAAGGACGGCAGCGTCAGCGAGGCCGTGCTCAAGCTCCGTTACAAGCGGGTGCACATCCTGCCGCCGATTGGGAAGCAGAAGCGCTATCCTGCTCTCGACCTGGCGGTGATCCACGCGCGAGAGGCGCGGAAACCGCGTGGGCGCGACCGCATCGACTGGAAGCTGGTCACCGATCTCGCTGTCACCTCGCCCGAGCAGGCCATCGAGAAGCTGCAATGGTACGCTCAACGTTGGAAAATCGACATCTACCAGGCATGCTGCCTCTCAAGTGCATGTTTGGGTGGAGGGGGCCGAGGGGTCAGCGGCGATCGGCGGCGCGTCTGCGGTGACCGCCGCCGGTCGGCGGCGCCACGGGGCGGGCGTGGCGCGAACCGTTCGGATCTGCGAAATGGTTGCTGCATCGGCGTACACCAGGGTCAACTGCCGCTTCTTGCAGCAAACCGTGCGACTGCGTAGCCGACCCTCTTGTACCCAGTTGTAAAGAGTCGGCATTGGCATCGGAATTTGCCGGGCCAGTTCGGCGATCGTCCATTCATCGGACTGCCGTTCGACGATCACGATCTTCTTTCGATACTGCGACATCGTCACGCCGGCCCGGCGCAACAGGTGAGACACCATCGATGCGTTGAACGTTTCTCGTCGCTTGGGTGGCCGCCAGCCCTCGTCGTTGAGGCGTTCCGCGATCGCCCCGTAGCCATGACCGAGCTGGCGCAGTTCGGTGGCCCGACTGAGCAGTTGCGGATAGGTGCTAAGCCGGTCGAGACGGGCCACCGGTCGCACCATGCGATGCATGGTCTGATGGCCGCCATGCCAATGGCAGACGACCTCAACCTGCTCGCTGTCATCGATCACCTTGACCAGCACCCGTTCCAGCAGCAAACGCACCAGGGTCTGGCGCTCCTCCTGGGTGGCGTCGTGCCAGAGACCCGGCAGGTCGCCAGCCTGCGCGCGCAACATGGCGATTTCCGCTTCGCACAACGCGCGCGGCTGCTCGCGTTGGAAGCGTTCATACTCAGCCTGCACCTGTGCCTGCGCCGCCAGCGCCTGCTCCCATTCCCGCTCCAGCGTGCGCGCCACCAGCCGATTTTCCGGCTCGGTGGCGTGGTACTGGCGCCGTGCCCGCTCGGCCTGCCAGGCGGCGCGCTCCAGGCGATGGTGCCACTGCGCCTCCAGGGCGGCGCGTTCGCGCTGCAGCTCACCCGCCGCCAGGATGCTGGCATCCAGTGCCGCCGGCTCCAGCGCGGCAAGAACGAGTTGCTCCATCAGCGCATCCAAGGGCGCCGCCTTCAGTGTCTGGCAGAGTGGCTCGGCGTAATCGACGGTCATCCGGTTACAGGCATAACGGGGATTGCCGCCATTGTTGTTGTACTGCGAGACCATGCGCAGGCCACACTTGCCGCAGATAATCAGGCCAGAAAGTAACGACTCGCCGGCACGCGCAACGCCCCGCGCCGATGCCTGGTTCGACCGCAGCTGCGCCCGGTTACGCTGATAGTGCTCCCAGCTGATGTAGGCCGGCAGGTGGTCCGGCAGGAACACCTCGGCCTGTTCCGGCGCACAGCCACGCCGCCCGGTGCCCGGCCGCCCCGGCTTGCGCCGGCGCGGGTCAGTCGGGCGCAACCCATACACATACGCCCCCGCGTAGATCGGATTGGCGAACAGATTGTGCAGGTTGATCCGGTTGGCCCGATGCCATTCCAGCTCTCCCTTGCGCGCTCCACCTGGCACGCGCACCGGTAGGCGGATGTCGTGGTCGACCAAATAGCGCAGTACTTTGCCGATGGTGTGGAATCGGTCGAACAATTCGAAAAGCAATCGTATCGTTGCTTCCGCTTGCTCGTCCGGGTCAAACGCAATCTCCCCTGACGCACGCTGCACATATCCCATCGGCACCGGTCGGCCGAGCTCACCACGCCGTGCCTTCGCCCGCTTGCCCGCCAGCATGCGGGCTTTCAGGATATGAAGTTCCGCCTCTGACATGGTGCCCTTCAGCCCTAGCAGAAGCCGGTCATTGAAATTGGCGGCGTCGTACGATCGGTCATGTTGGTGCCCTCATTTGCTCGTGCTTGTTACGAAGTTGATGTGATCGATTTTGCCTAATCTCAGCTTCTTCAGGACGTCTATGGTCTTTTTGGTGTCAGGAAATAGGTAGCGCTTCGCTGCAACATCACGAACAATGACAATTGTTCCGTTGCGGACATGGTGCTCGATCCAACCGCGTGACACCTGCAGCCGCCTCGCCAGCTCAGACATGGTAAGCCATCCCGGAATGTGCCGGGGATGTGTCCGGCTGGCGCCGCGCAAAACCCGATGACGCTGTCGAAAGACCTGCACGGTACGTGCCAGGACATGATGGCAGCGAGGCGAGCGGTACCCTTCGCTGGTCAGGACGTTAGCCACTTCGGCATCAGTCAGGCCTTGGCGAGCCAGTTCAAGCATTCGGGCCTGCATGTCAGCGGCGCGAGAGAGAGCATGCAGAGCATACACCTTCGGCTCGACCTGTGCTTCGGAGACCTCACCACCACGCCAGACGATGCGGATGTCAATGCGTTCAGGGGACGTCCGATGCAGGATGACTTTCTCGATCAGGCAGCGTAGCAGTGCCTTCTTTTGCGATCGATCCATACCGGCTTGGTGCCATATAGCAGGCAGCTGCGAGCCGAGGGCAAGGAAGTTGTCACGCTCTTCGGAGGTCAGCGCGTCCGGCTGAGTGCGCGATGCACGGTGCAGCGTCAGTGCCTCCTCGGCTTCTCGCAGCTCGCGCAATGCGGCCTCCCAGCGGTGCTCCAGTTCCGATGCGACCAGGCGATTGTCAGGATCAACACGGTTGAACTGTCGCTCGGCGAGCAATGCTTGGTAGCGCAGGCGCTCCACTTGCTGTGCCTCAGCGCGATCCAGTGCGTCCTCCGTTTGCCGCCGGGTGTCCTGCGCCCGTTGCCAGGCCTCAAGTTCCTCCTGGCTGACCGTGGCGAAAAACGCAGCCACCACCTGCGCGTCGATCGGATCCGCAGGGAGGTGCTGGCACAACGGCCCACCCTGGCTCCGCTGGAGAAAGTTACAGACGTAGCGGTTGGCGTTCTTGTACTCCACGGCCATCTTGTGGCCGCAACGGCCGCACCAGACAATGCCCTGCAGCAGGGCCGCACCATCGCGCGGCACGCCACGGGTTCTGTTGCGGACGTACTCCGCGTGGTTGTCGCGCAGCATGGCCTGGATCCGTTCAAAGTCGGCCCACCCGATGTAGGCAGGATAACGGTCTTTCACGATGACTTTCCACTCCTCCATGGGACGGCGAGTGGTGATCGTCTTGCCGTTGGCGTAGGTGGCGCCGCAGGACCGGGTGCGGCCGTAGACAAATGCGCCTGCATAGGCAGGATTCTTCAGAATCCTGCTGATTATGCTATCTGTCGGTGTCCGCCAGACCACCTCACCGAATCGATCAAGCCGCGGCACGGCAAGCCCGCGATGCCGAAAGGAGCGGAGCAGCTTACCGACTGATACCAGCCCGCCTAAAGATTGACACACGCCCATTCGCGGGTGCCGATGGAGCGGATGCGTTCCGGATCGTTGACGAGGAAGTCCCAAGCCTGCTTGCACGCTTGAACGATCGCCTCGTAGCTGTTCCAGACCAGGCTGCATAGTTTGTTGCTGCGGAGGTAATCCCAGACGTTTTCCATCGGGTTCAATTCCGGCGCGTAGGCTGGCTGCGGAAGCAAGCTGATGTTGGCGGGTACCCGCAGGCCCTTGCTGGTGGCGTGCCACCCGGCACGATCGCAGACCAGGAGGGCGTGTGCGCCGGGAGCCACCTGCGTGCTGATTTCCTGCAAATGGGCGTTCATGGCTTCGGTATTGACCGCAGGCATGATGACGGCGGCGCCGACGGCTCGATCCGGGCAGATGGCGCCAAACAAGTAGACGGACTCACGGCGGCTGTCGCGCACCATCGGTGGCCGCGCCCCGACCGGCGCCCAAACATAGGTCAGCGTCCCCTTTTGGCCGACCCTGGCTTCGTCCTGAAACCAGATTTCTATCGGTGTACCAGAAGTGGTTCCGAGCAGAGCTTCTTTGGCTAAATCACTGAAGCTTTTTTAAAAACGTCCTGCGCCTCCGGGTCCCTCTTGGGATGGAACGGGCGCGGCTTCAGCGGCGTCAACTCAAGTTGGTGCAGCCATTTGCCCACCGTGCTCTCATGCACCTCCACCGAGAACCGCCGGGCCACTTCCGCTCGCAGGTCCTCGCAGCGCCAGCGCACGACCTGATGCACCTCGGGATCAGGTCCCTGGATGACCAGCTCTTTCAGCTCGGCCTTCTGCTCAACGGTCAGAAAGGGTGTGCGGCCGGGGCTGCTGCGCGACTTCAGGCCATCGACTCCCTCATCATTGTACCGCTGCACCCAGTCCCGCAGCGTCTGCCGCTCCATGCCGCTCTCTTCCGCTGCCTCAGTGCGCGAGCGGCCTTCCAGAACCAGCGCCAGCGCAAGCAGGCGGCGCACTTGCGGGCCATCATCACTCTTGGCAGCCAATGCCCGCAATTCAGCGGCTGTGTGGTCCGCCCGCGTAATCGCCAACGCCGCGCCCATGCACTGCCTCCTCCGCGTATCGCCTGCGAACCATCGAATCGAGATCGGCCGGGAGTGGCAATTCACAGAAGAGTCAACGTCAAAGCGGGCTGGTATGAGCCCAATTCCAGGAAAGTGGCGAAGACCAAGCTGATCCGTTCCTGGACTTCGCGGTCGGGGTGCTTCGTCACTACACCATGTGGGCCGCGCACCAGACCTACGGGCAGGATCAGAGCCAAGTCACCACGCTCGGCTTTGCTCAAAAGCCCAGCGGTCAGGCGGCCGCGTAGAGTGTGCAACTCAACTTCGGAGATCGTCCCTTTTAATCCCAAGAGAAGCCGGCCATTCGCCGAGCCCGGGTCGTACACACCATCGCGATCGCCGATCAAACATCGCCGGTAACCACACAAGTCCAGCAGCGGGTACCAATCTGAGCAGTTTCTTGCAAGCCTGGTGACCTCGTAGGAAAGGATAATGCCGACCTCACCGAGCGTCACACGTGCGATCAGATCTTTGAACCCCTCACGTTGCGTGGCGGTCGCTCCACTGCGGCCAAGATCGGTGTCAATCACCTCGATGTCGGCTTCGTGCCAGCCAAGATCCTGCGCACGCTGGCGCAATGCATACTGCAGCCGCAGGCTTTCTTGGTTGCTCAGCACCTGTTGGGGCGTTGACTGGCGAATGTAGATCACTGCCTTCCGACTCAGGTGCCCGACCGTTACAAGCTCTGACATCATGGCTTTTCTCCCGTCGCACGAAGCGAGGTTTCCGACGCCGGCTCGGCATCGTTCTCGACCTGCTTGGCAACGGGAGTTTCGATGATTGCAGGCGGACTCGTCTCTCTTTGTAATGCGAGACGAATCAAATCTCGAATGGCTTCCAATGACAGCCTGCTGGTTGGCAGGGATGGTGATGCCGGAGAGAGATTGGTTGCCCTGATCGGCAGTTTCAGCAGCACATCGCCGCGGTACACGACATGGGCGTGGCCGCTCACAGCCGAGCCCGTTGTGGTTGCCAAAACGAACTCTTGTCGAAACAACGGGTGAGTCGGATCTGTAACGGTTACTTTTTCCAGCTGATCACGCACCAGACAAATAGGGGTATCGGCCTGTGCGCTCTTACACACCGTCCACATCCGCAATGAGGGTGTCAAACAACGCGCAGATCTCCAGCAACTGATGCCAGTCCCGACACGAACGGGCCAGCCGTGACATCTCCACGCCCAACACCATGCCGACATGACCAAGACCCACCTCCGCCACCAGGCGCTGGAAACCGGGCCGGCCTTCCATCGAGGCGCCAGACCGACCCTGGTCGTCGTCGATCACGACAATCGCGCCAGCCTCCCAGCCAAACTGGCGTGCCCGCTCGACCAACGCGTATTGCAGGCGCGTCGACTCCTGATGCCGCTCAAGCTGCTGCGGCGTCGATTGTCGGATGTATACCATCGCCGTCCGCTCAAGGTGCTGCCGCCGGATCTTGTCCGAGGCAAACCCGTTCCTCGACACAGGACCGTCCTCGCGCATCATGGGGTTCCTCCATGACGGTCATCATCTGCCCGCGACGGAGCGTGATCTGGGCCAGCAGACGCAACACCGCGCGTCGCTGCGGCTCCGGCAGCATCGACCATATCGGCTGACCGGATTCGCTCATCGCGGGATCCCAGCCAACGAACCAGCGCCTGGAGCGCCTCGCGGCCGAGTTTCGGCGGTCCCGCCGAGTCGGTTAAACTATCAGCGGCTTCACGTATGGGATATCGAGCTCTTCCACAAGGTCTTGAAATCCGGCTGCCGCGTCGAGGCGGCACGACTGCGGACCGCTGAGCGCCTGGCCAAGCTGGTCGCGGTGTTCTGCATCCTTGGCTGGCGCATCTTCTGGGCAACAATGATCAACAGGACCGCGCCAGACGCCCCACCCCGGTCGGTGCTGACCGAGGCGGAGATCATCGTCATTGACCGAGTCGTGCGTGACCGACCCACCATCCCCACCGAGAAGACCCTGGCACATTACCTCATGAAGGTCGCCTGCCTCGGCGGCTACCTCGCCCGCGCGCGTGACCCGCCGCCCGGCAACGTCGTGATGTGGCGCGGCTGGTCCCGCCTCATGGACATGGTGCTCGGAGCAAACCTGATGCAGCCAAATTGTGGGTAATTGGAAGCATCGGCTGACGCTTACGTGCGGACGATGATTGTGCTGCCGGGGGCGTGGGCGAGGAAGCTGCCCGCCCAATCCGCCGGGTCGGAATCTCCGGCTTCGCGGCTCCCCCGGTCCCGCCTTTTCCTTGGTCCCGGCGAACAGCCTTCAAATCCCGCGCGAGTGGGCGCCTTCAGGCCGCCCGCACCTCGGAAAGGAACCGCAGCGTCTGCGCTCGCAGCGTCTCGGCTTGGCGGGAAAGGTCGGTCGCGCTGGCCAGGACCTGCTCGGCGGCGGATCCGACCTCTGTCGCCCCCTGGGTCACGCCCACGATGGTGCGCGACACGTCGCCCGTGCCCTGCGCCGCCTGCGCCACGTTGCCCGCGATCTCGCGCGTCGCTGCCCCCTGCTGCTCCACCGCCGCGGCGATGCCGGTGGCGATGTCGCTGATGCGGGAAATGGTCCGCCCGATGCCCGCGATCGCCTCCACGGCCTGGCCGGTGGCTTTCTGCACGCCCTCTATCTGGGTGCGGATCTGCTCGGTGGCGCGCGTGGTCTGGGCGGCCAAGCTCTTCACCTCGCCGGCCACGACCGCGAAGCCCTTGCCAGCGTCGCCTGCGCGCGCCGCCTCGATGGTGGCGTTCAGCGCCAGCAGGTTGGTCTGCCCGGCGATGCTCTGGATCAGCCCGACCACCTCGCCGATGCTCTGCGCCGCGTCGGCGAGCCCATGCACGATGCCGTTGGTGCGCGCCGCCTCGTCCACGGCACCCTGCGCGATCTGCGAGGACTCCGCGACCCGCCGCGCGATTTCCTGCACCGAGGCGGACAACTGCTCCGCCGCCGAGGCGACGGTCTGCACGTTGCCGGTGGCCTGTTCGGCCCCCGCGGCGACCATGGTCGCCTCGTGGCTGGTGTGTTCGGCCGAGCCGGTCATCGCCTTGGCCGTGCTCTGCATCTCGGTCGCCGCCGCAGCCACCGCGTCGACGATTCCGCCGACGCTCGCCTGGAACCCGTCGGCGAGGCGGTGGCGCTCGGCCAAGCGCTCGGCTTCCGCCCGCGCCTTCGCCGTCTTCCCCGCCTCCTCCATGCGCTTCATCTCCAGCGCGTTGTCCTTGAACACCTGGAGCGCGCGGGCGAGCTGGCCCACCTCATCGCGCCGGTCCGCCCCGTCCACCGCTACTTCGAGCTCGCCCGCGGCCAGCCGCTGCAGCGCCCCGGTCACCCGCGCGAGCGGGCGCGACACCAGGAACACCACCACTCCTGCGAGGATGCCGATCACCGCCGCCAGCCCGATCGCCGCGAATATGACCAAGTTGCGCACCGTGGCCGCGCCCTCGGCGGCAGCGGCCTCCTTTGCCTGGGTCATGTTCGCCTGGCTGACCTCGACGCGCGCGCGCACTAGGCTCATCAGCTCCTGCCGCGCGGCGCGCCCTTCGTTGGCGGAGATCTGGAATGCGGCGTCGTTCTCGTCCTTCAGCCCGAGCTCGACCACCTTGCGCGACAGCTCGCTGAACCGGGCCAGCTTGTCGCGGATCGCGGCGTTGGCCTGGCGGCGCACCTCGGTGTCGGACATGGCCATCATGGCGTCCATCAGCGCGGACGCCTCGTCAAGTGCCTTCCGGTGGGAGTCGGCGTAGACGCGCATCTGCTCCGGGCGCTTCTCGATGATGACGTTCTTCTCCTGCACCGCGGCATCGTTCAGCATTTCGGCAAGCGAGAGCGCCCTGACGACGCGCACGGCCGAGACGTCGACGACCCGGGCCGTGGTGGCGGCAATCGTGTTCATGCCGTCGCGGGCCAGCAGGACGACAGCGGCGCTGGTGACGACCAGCAGCGCGACCGGGATCACCAGCTTCGTGAGCAGTCTCAGGTTCGCGTAGAGGCGAAGCATGGCTTTCGTGTCCTTTCGGCGTCGACGCCTGCCGGAGAATCCGGAGCGGGACGGGGGCGCTCCGTTTCCGTGCCCATCGGAGGATGGTCATCTCTTGCGGGCTCGGCGCGGCGCGACTTGCGGAGGCGACTTTGAAGCGGCATCGATCCGGGTCTCCCTCGCAGGGCACCTGCGCCAAACGGCCGCCCGACAGGGGCATGGTCCCCGGTGGCGGACCGTCACGAACCGTACTACCGGGGTGGCTGCGGTAAGGGAATCAGCAACTTTAAGTTGAGTTACTTTGTAATTGTGCCGTTTGCCGTGAAGCAAGAGAAATCGGACTTCTGCATGCCGGTTTTTAATGCATGCATGGACCACAGATGAAAACTGTCAGCCATTTCGGCTTTTTACATGTCGCCAGGCACTTTAACTATTCAGGTATTTTTTCGGCCTTCATTCACGCTCGCATGGCAAGGGTGGCTCGGCCAGTTCGCTGCCGGGTGGAGAGCGGGCACTTTGCGTTACCGTGAACGCGAAGAATCCGCGGAATGTCATTCGGGCGCGGCCAAGTCCCGCGCCGATCTCCCTCACGACCGTTCCCGTTCTCCTGGCGACCTTTGTCGTTCCCGCTGGGCGCTGAGCCGGTCATCCCCCGATGACCTCGAGGCTCGCTTCGATGCGGGTGGCCAGAGCGCGGCCGGCGACGGGCTTGCGGACAAGGGTAAAGGCGTCCTCCGCCGCCAGCGCCGCGCGTTCGCCGACGTAGCCGGTCAGCAGGAAGCAGGGCAGGCCAGGCCGGAGGCGGCGCGCCTTCTGGATGGTCTCGACGCCGCTCATGCCAGGCATGGACAGGTCGCTGACCAGTGCGCTCACCGCCTCCCCCGCCTGGAGCAGCGCCAACGCCTCGGCCCCGCTTGCCGCCGCGAGGACGGCGAAGCCTGTGTCCTCGAGCTGCGCGGCCAGGGTCTCGCGCACGAGGTCGTCGTCATCCACCAAAAGGATTCGGGCCGGGGGCACGCCCGCCCGCGCGTCCCCGTTCTCGTCGTCCCGGCCGGGCACGGCCTCCGCCCCGGCCTGACGCAGCCACAGGCTGACCGTGGTGCCCGCACCGGGGGCGCTGGCGATCGCCAGCTTCCCGCCGCACCGGTCGGCGAATTCCTTGACCATCGGCAGCCCCAGGCCGGTGCCCTGCCCCGGCGGCTTGGTGGTGAAGAACGGTTCGGTCACCTTCGCAAGCGTGGCGGCATCCATGCCGGAGCCGGTGTCGCTGACGTCGATCCGCACGTAGTCGCTCGGCGCAAGGTCGGCAGAAGACGCCTCGCCCGCCGCGATGCGCACCGCTTCCGCCCGGAAGGTCAAGGTGCCGCCGTTGGGCATGGCATCGCGGGCGTTGGTGCCGAGGTTCACCAGCGCCGTCTCCAGTTGCCCGCGGTCGGCCAGCACCGGTGGCACGCCGTCGGCCGCCTCGGTGCGCACGGTGATCAACGTACCCAGGGTGTGGGCCAGCACCTCGCGCACGCCGTCCAGCAGTTCGGCGGTGGCAATGGCCTCGGTGCGCAGCTCGCCGCGGCGGGCGAAGGAAAGCAGGCGCTGGGTGATCGAGGCGCCTCGGGTGGCGGCGTTGATCGCCGTGCGGGCGAGCCGCCTTGTCTTCTCCTCATCGCCAGGGCGCCGTTCGATCAGCAGCGCTGCGCCGGAGACGGCCTGCAGGACGTTGTTGAAGTCGTGGGCGATGCCGCTGGCGAGCTGACCGAGCGCCTGGACCTTCTGCGCCTGCGCGAGCTGGCCCGACAGGGTGCGCTGCTCGGTGATGTCGCGCCCCTCGGGGATGACCCAGACGACCTCGCCGGTGGCCGGGTCGCGCACCGGCTTGAGCGAGAAGTCGATCCAGATGCCGCGCCCGCCCGCGCCGGTGATCTCGACCTCGCGGCGGATCACCGCGCCTCCGGCGGCCTCGGCGACCTCCCGGCGCAGCTGGTCGCGCTCGGCCGCGGGCCACCAGCCGGTCTCCCAGAACGGCTTGCCGACGGTGTCCTCCCGCTGCAGCCCGGCCGCCTCCAGCGCGGTGCGGTTCGCTTCCAACAGGATGCCGTCCGGCGAGAGCAGGCCGATGAATGTAAACTGAGAGTCGAAAATCGCCCTGAACCGTGTCTCCGCCTCGGCCAAGGCAGCCGTACGCTCGGCGACGCGCCGCTCCAGCTCCTCCTTGCGCGCGGCCAAGCCCTCGCGGGCGGCGACGATCTCGGTGATGTCCTGCTGCGCGCTGATGGCGCGCTCCGGCCTTCCGTCCGGCCCGGGGAAGACCTCGGCGCGCATGGCCACCCAGCGCACCGTCCCGTCGGGACGGCGGATGCGGAACTCCGACGCGAAGCCGCCGCCCTTTTCGTAGACGTCGCCCGCCTCGGTGATCATCCGGTCGCGGTCCTCCGGATGGACCAGGGCGGAGTACGCGGCCGCCGAGATGTGGGTCTGGCCTGGCGGCAGGCCGTAGAGGCGGACAAACTCCGGGGAGACGAGCGCCGTGTTCTCTGCGAGCCTGCGGTCGGTGAAGGCGACCCCGCCGACCTGCTGCACCAGCCGCAACCGGGCCTCGCTGTCGCGCAGCGCCGCCTCGGCCTGCTTGCGGGCGGTGGCGTCGCGGATGATGCCGGTCAGGCAACGCCGACCGTCGCCGCCGAAGGAGCTGACCGAGAGGTCGATCGGGAATTCCGAGCCGTCGCGACGGACGGCCATAAGCTCCCGCCCGGGCACGCCGATGACGCGCGGCGGGGCGCCGGCCCGGTGGGCGGCGATAGAGGCGCCGTGCCGCGCCGCCTCGGCCGCGGGCATCAGCACGCCGAGGGCGCGGCCGACCAGCTCCTCGGCCCGGTCGTAACCGAACATGCGCAGCGCGGCCCGGTTCGCCGACACGATCCGGCCGTCGGCGCGGGCGACGACGATGCCTTCCGCGGCGGTGCCCAGGATCGAACTGAGTTCCGCCTGGCTCCCGCGCAGCGCAGCCTGCGTCTCGAGCACCGCGCGCTCCCGTTCCTGCGTCGCCTCGGCCATGGCGTCGAAGGCGGCGCCCAGGCGCCCGAACTCCGACCTGTCGTTCCCAAGGCCAATGCGCGCCGAGAAATCGCCCTCGCGCCAGCGTGCGGCTGCGGAGAGCAACCGCGCCATCGGGCGGCGCACGATCGGCCCCGCGGCCGCGACGGTCACGGCCAGGGCGAGGACGGCGCTAAGCGCGAGCAACGCCAGGGCCCGGCGGCTCTCCGCGGCAATGGCGGAGAAGGTCGCCGCGCTGTCCAGCCCGACGGCGATGCCGAAGCCCTTCGGCTCGACGTCGAAGGGACCGAAGCCGTAGACCCGCTTGACGCCGTCGAGACCGGTCGCTTCCCGGACCTTGAGTTCGCTGCCCTCCAGGATCTCGCGCATTCCCGCCGCCACGCGCTGTCCGATGTGGCGGCCGGGGTCGGGGCGCCGGGCAAGGGCGGTGCCGCTGGTGTCGGTGATGAAGGCCGCGGCGCCTTGCGGCAGCGGCAGGGCGTCCAGGCGCTTCTGCAGCCATCCGAGGTCCAGGGCGATGCTGATGACGCCCTCGACCTGTCCGTCCGGATTGCGATAGCGCTGCGCGAAGTGGACGCTCGGCCGCCCGGAGTCGCGGCCGACCACGTAGTCGCCCGCCACCATGTCGTCCTGGGCCATGGCACGGCGGAAGTAGGCCCGGTCCCCGGTTTCGTTGCCGATGTCCGCCAGTCGGGACGAGCAGACGACGCGGCCGTCGAGGTCGGTCGCGGCCACGGCGGCATAGCGCGGGAACTGATGCAGCAGGTTCGGGAAGAAGGGAGCGCAGTCGTTCTTCCAGTTCGCGCGGAGAGCGCTCAGGTTGACCAGCGCGGTCATGAGCTGCCGCGCCCCCTCCGCCACCTGTTGCTGCTCGGAGGAGACGAGGTGCACGAGGCGAAGCGCCTCGTCCTGCACCGCCTGCTGCCGTGCCTGGTGCTCGCTCAACCCGGTCCATGTCTGAAGGGCGAGCGCCGGGAGGAGGGCCAGGCAGGTGATGAGCAGCCAGCGGCCGACGAGGCTTCTCAAGGCTGGTGTTCCCCCACTCGGCGGACATCATGCGCGCCGGTCAATGAATTCACAATTTTGTGATTTATAGCCCGACATCAAGCAGTATCATACAATCCAATTACGAGAATTGGGTTGAAACCAATATTCATAAAGCAGTGACCCTTCGCAAGGCGCCGCCATGCAAGCAGCAAGAAGTCAAAAATGTAAGCAACCAAGAGTGATATCTGCGGATTCTGCCTTTTACGAAAGTGATATCGAGATTGCGGCAATGCGCCCATAGCTCTTACAAGTTGGCCATGCCGAAGGCCGTCCCAACCATAAGGATCCGACTTGTCGCCCTCGTGCTGGCCTTGGTGGTGCCCCTCGCGGCCGTCGCGGCCGGGGGCGCTGTCCTCCTGTGGCGGTCCGGCGAGGCTGCCCTGGAGCAGGACCTTCAGTATCGCGCCAAGGCGTTGGCAGCCGTCGTGGCGCGGGAACTGGACACGGTCCAGGCGACGCTGCGGACGCTGGCGACCTCCCCGTATCTGACCACGGGGGACTTGGCGGCGTTCCACGCCCAACTGGCCCAGGTCCCCCGGCCCGAAGGCACCCGCCTCGTGCTTTCCGACCGATCCGGCCGGATGCTGGTGAATTCCCACGTGCCGTTCGGCACCCAGCTTCCGCTGCGAGGCGACGCCGACATCAGCCGCCGTGTCTTCGAGAGCGGGCAGCCGCATGTCTCGAACCTGTACACGAGCGGCATCGCCTCCGAGCCGATCATCGCAGTGGACGTCCCCGTCATGCGGGACGGCCGCGTGGTCTACGACCTCGAGATGGTCTTCCGCACCGCCGCTCTCGGTCGCGTGCTGGAACAGCAGAAGCCCCCGGGGAACGGCTGGGTGGCGACGCTTTTCGACGGCGAGTTGTCGGTCGTGGCCCGCGCGCCCGAGATGGATGCGTTCGTCGGAAGAAAGGCACGAGAGGAAGGCAAGCACGCCTTCGCGATGGCGGAGAGCGGCGTGTTCCGGTCTCCCGCCCTGGATGGCCATCCGGTCATCGCCGCGTTCAGCCACTTGCCAGGGTCACGCTGGGTGGTGGCCATGGGCACCCGGGAAGCCGCCTTCAAGGCGGGACTGTGGCGATCGCTGGCCGCCGTCGCCGCGGCCGGTGGCGCCCTGCTGCTTCTCGGACTACTTGCCGCCTGGCACCAGTCCCACCGGATCACCGCCGCCATCGGTGCCTTGGCCCTGGCGCCGGACGCGGCCACCGCAAGCGGCGTGCGGGAAGTGGACGCGGCGGCGCGCGCCCTCGCCGCGGCCGAGGCTGAGCGCCGCCGGGCGGAGACGGCGCTGCGGGAAAGCGAGGAACGGCTGCGCGCCGCGACGGACTGCGCCCATGTCGGCCTGGTGGTGGTTAGCGAGGAACACCGATACCGCTTCGCGAACCGGGCCTATGCCGACATCCTCGGCCTTCCCACGGCGGACATCGTCGGGCAGCGGGTCGCCGATGTGCTGGCGCCCATGTACGAGACGCAGATCCGGCCGCGCCTTGTGCGGGCGTTCCGGGGCGAGCGCGTCGAGTACGAACTGACGAAGCCCGCGCCGCCGGGCGAGACCGAGGCTTACTACGCCGTCACATACGAACCCGGACGGACCGCGTCCGGCGAACCGGTCGTCCTCGTGGTGATTACCGACATCACCGAGCGCGTCCTGGCCGCCCGGGTCCTCACCGAGCGGGAGAGCCTCCTGCGGCTGGCGCTTGACGCGTCCAGCCTCGGCACATGGCGCTGGGACCTGGCGCGGGGGGATGCTGTCCTGGAGTGGGATGCGCGCTGCAAGGCGTTGTCGGGACTCTCTCCCGAGGCAACGGTCGATCACGGGACCTGGACCCGCACCGTGCTGCCCGAGGACTGGGCCGAAGCTGAGGCGAGGTTGGCCCGCGCCCTCGACCCTGCCGACCCGGATGACACGTATGTCTCCGACTACCGCACCCTGCATCCGGACGGGACCGTGCTCTGGCTGGAGGCGACCGGCCGGGCGTTCTTCGCACCCGACCCTGCGGCTCCGGGGGGACGACGCGCGGTGCGCCTCATCGGCACGATCCGCGACATCACCGAAGCGCGCCGGGCGGCGCAGGCACTGCGGGACAACGAAGCGCGCCTGCGCAGCCTGGCGGAGACGCTGGAGGCCCGGGTGCACGAGGAGGTGGCGGCGCGGGAAGCGGCGCAGGTCCGGCTCGCCCACGCCCAGCACATGGAGGCGCTCGGCACGCTTGCGGGCGGCATTGCGCACGACTTCAACAATGTGCTGCAGACCGTCCAGGGCGGCACGTCCCTCATCGCCACCAGGCCCGAGGACACGGAGAGGGTGCGCCATTTCGCCCGCATGGTCCTCGGCGCGGCCGCGCGCGGCGCCGCCGTGACCCGGCGGATGCTGGCCTTCTCCCGCCGCAGCGACCTGCAGGCCGAGCCCCTGGAATCCGCCGCCCTGCTCGCCGACATGCGGGAAATCCTGGCGCATACGCTGGGCACCGGCATCAAGGTCCGGGTGGAGGCGGATGCCGGGCTGCCGCCTTTGCTGGCCGACCGAAGCCAGCTGGAGACCGCGCTGGTCAATCTCGCCACCAATGCGCGCGACGCCATGTCGGGAATAGGAACGATCACCCTGGCGGCGGCGGCCGAGACGCTGGCGCGCGACCATGGTCCCGCCGATCCCGTCATGCTGAGGGCGGGCACCTACGTGCGGCTGTCGGTTGCCGATACCGGCGCCGGGATGGAGCCCGCGACGCTGGCGCGGGCCTCGGAGCCGTTCTTCACGACCAAGCCCGTGGGCAAGGGAACCGGCCTGGGCCTGGCCATGGCGCGTGGCTTCGCAGAGCAAAGCGGCGGCGGCCTCCGCATCGAGAGCGCGCCCGGGCTGGGGACAGTGGTCACGCTCTGGTTCCCGGCCGCACCGGAGCTGCCGACGGACGTCTCCCCTCCCGCCGGCCTTTCCGCATCGGGCAAGGACGCGAAGCGGGCGCGGCTTCTCCTGGTGGATGACGAAAGCCTTGTCCGCGAAGTGCTCGCCGCGGAGATGGAGGCGGTGGGCCACAGCGTTGTGCCCGTCGCGGACGGGCCTGCCGCGCTTGCCTTGCTGGATGCCGATGAGCCCGTCGACCTCGTGATCTCCGACCTTTCGATGCCCGGCATGGACGGCATCGAGGTGATCCGGGAGGCGCAACGGCGCAGGCCGGGCGTGCCCGCGATCCTGCTCACCGGCTTCGCCACGGATGCTGCCGAAATCGCTGTCGCTGGAGCCGTCAGCGAAACCTTCTTTCTCCTGCGCAAGCCCGTCCAGGGCGAAGCGCTCGCCGAGCGCGTTGCCGTTCTCCTGGGGGAAGCGGCGTCCACGGGGTAAGGTCATCGCTCAAGTGAACCGCGCCGGGGTATTTCGGCGCCTTCAACTTTTGGGATGATCTGCATCGAGCGCTCTCCGCCGTATAACCAGATCGCCGTCGGGACCGCCGTGGTGCGTGAGCTTGACTTCGACCATCTGCTGTCGAGCCGACTGAAGCGGCTGGCCCGCCTCGCATTCGCCGTAATCGCCACCTTGATGCTGGAGTCCGTTGCCAAGCTGGCTATCACTCGTCAACTCAGCACCATCATCGCAATCCGCTTGTTCATTGGCGGGTCTTCCGCAAGCCCCAGATGGAACTGGGGAGGTTGAGTTTTCCTGCCTTTGCCTTGGCGACCATCCCGAAGAAGTATCCCGCGGCGGAAGAGCGGAAGTAGCCACGCGGCTTGGTGGAGACGATGGCCAGTGCAACTGCGGCTCCGTGACGTCCCATGGTAAGGCAGGCCTTGCCCCAAAGGTGGTGATCGATGCCGAGATCACGCCGCATGTGGCCGGCAGCGTCGACAATCTCCGGCCAACCCGGATCATTGGAAAGAACATAGGTCCGCAGGCGAGGGGCGAGGCTGAGCAACTCGTCCGGGTGGATCCGCAATGTCGGCTCTGGTTGATCCATCGCGGTCGGTCCTGAGCCTGCGCCGTCGTGAACGGCGGTTTTGTCCCTGGCGCCCATCATGAGCGCCGTCGGCACTCGAGGCGTTGTCATCGGCGCTGGTGTCGCCGTCGGCAACGCCAGCGCCGATGATGCCGAGTCCTCGCGCCCCGCAGCTGCTACTGTATCGTTTTCACGATCAAGATCTGATTTGTAGGTATATTGGTGGGGCCGGTATTCTGGCCCCTCGGGGCCTGTTTCCATGGGATTCACAGGGTGAGCCGCACGGGCCAAAGCCGCCCGGCCTGCCTGGAGACGATCGCGGGCACATTGCAGATTTTCCTCCAGCTTGAGGACGCGTGGAAGCAGCGACTCTGGGATCTCGATTCCAGCGCATGCCGTCAGACACGCCCTATGCGTCTCTTCAAAGTGCTGCCATTCATCTGAGTGAAGCTTCATCTCTCCGCAGGCACCAAGAACTTGCCGGAAATCTCGACGAGCGATGCTGACGCGGCGCCGCAAGGCCTTCAGTTGGGCTCTGGCGGCCTTGCCGGCTGCAGCAACTTCGAGGAACTCCGCGTATCTACGGCGGAGGGGAGCGAGGCAGAATCCATAGGCTTCGACAATTGCCCCGGTCTCTTTGTCCCGATGGCCATACCGGCGGCCATTCGGGGAGTCCCGCATTTCAATCAGGCCAAGCTCCGCCATCCGGCGATTGAGTGTCTTGACCTGGGTCCGCCCCAAATCCAGATCGTGCTGCTGCAATGCGGCGGATGGCCAGACGATTGGGTCGTAATCCCCGGTCCAGTCCTGCGACTGCGTGAATCGGAACAGCCAGTCGATGCCATGGACAATGCGCGAAGGAAAACCGAGGAACGGTGCTGCCGCCTTGAAGGCTGCCAGCGCCTTGCCGGGCGTGATCGTCTGCGGCGATGTCTCTGGTGAAAGACGTTGCTTCTGGCCGGCAGGGGACATAGCCGCCAGCATTGGCACGGTGATACCAGCCGCCCAAAGTGTTGACTCTTATGTGAGTTTCGGACTGGCGCTGGTTCGGTTCACTCTGGTTGTCGGGTCAAATGACGGGAGGGGACATGGGCCGGGCGGTGACGATCACGCGGCGGGAGTTTGATGCGGCTGACCTGCGGCGCGAGGCATCGCGCACGCGGGATGGGCGTGTGTCGTGTCGCTTGCTGGCCCTTGCGATGGTTCTGGAAGGCGCTTCGCGGGCCGAGGCGGCGGCGGCCGGCGGGATGGACCGGCAGACGCTGCGGGATTGGGTACACCGCTATAATGCGGAGGGGATTGCCGGACTGGCAGACCAACCGCGCGAAGGCCGGCCACCTGTGCTGACGGCCGAACAGATGCAGGAGCTGAAAGCGTTGGTGGTGGCGGGTCCAGACCCGGAGCGCGACGGCGTAGTTCGTTGGCGCTGCGTTGACCTCCGCCAGCAGATCGCCACGCGCTACGACGTGGACATCCATGAGCGTACGGTCAGCAAGTTGTTGCATCGGCTGGATCTGGTGCCCCTGAAGCCACGGCCTTGCCATCCCAAGAAGGATGCTGATGCCCAGGAGGCTTTCAAAAAAACTTTGCCGACCTGGTAACCGCGGCGCTGCCACCGGGTGCTACCGACAAGCCGATCGAGATCTGGTTTCAGGATGAAGCCAGGGTCGGACAGCAAGGTACGCTGACCTACGTTTGGGCGCCGCGTGGTTCGCGTCCGGGGGCGGTACGCGATAATCGTCATGATTCTGCCTACCTGTTCGGTGCCATCTGCCCCGAACGGGCTGTTGGTGCCGCGATCATCATGCCGGCGGTCAACAGCGAAGCCATGGCCGAGCATCTGATCGAGATCAGCCGGCAGGTGGCACCCGGCGCGCACGCTGTGTTGGTCTGTGACGGGGCCGGATGGCACCAGCCCAGCCAACGCCTGCCTGTGCCCGACAACATCAGCCTGCTGCGCCTGCCAGCCTACGCGCCGGAATTGAACCCGATGGAGAACGTCTGGGAATATCTGCGGGCCAACAAGCTCAGTCTGCGCGTATGGAACAGCTACAACGCCATCCTGGTCGCTTGCCTGGATGCCTGGAACTTTCTGATGGCTACCCCAGACACCATCAAGTCCATCACTCAGCGTGCCTGGGCATCGGTCAAAATTTAGGGCGGTTGGTATGAGACGGCGAAGTCCCGTTTGTCGCGAAGTCGATACGGTATGTGCCATAAGTGATCTCCGTGAAGGGGGACCACCGCTGAGGAATGGGCGAGCGAGGGCATCTGCAACTTTAACGTTGCAATCCCGCACAAAACATGCGACCCGAATCTCGGAAAGATTTCGTATCTACTGGTGCTCTTTGTGTGCGCGCCCGCCGCTTCCTCAGCGGCGGGTTCTTTCTTTACGAATTAGCTACATTAAGCTCACGTTTTCGTGTGATGCTGGTTGCCGCCTCTAGTCGAAGGATTTGCAAAGGGCGCTGGTCACATCATTCGGTGCAATGATGCGACGGGAAACCAGCAAGGTCAGGTCATCGGCCAACGGCCAGTGATGGCAAAAGCGGCGCAGCGCACTGGCGATTTCGTCGACCTCGTCCGATAAAGGACTCACAGCCAATAACAATCCGTTATGGTCAGACGCGCCGTTTGCCGACGCGTCGGGAAAATCGCGCACCGGCGCGTGCCTGGTCGCTGGCGCCGGATGCAGACGCAAAACCGGCTCGACATGGGCCACGAGAAGCGCCGCTCCGGCCCGGGTGACAGGCACCTTGGCGGTCGTCGGACCAAGTAATGTTTTGGGACCTTCAGTTACAATGGCCAACGCCGATGCCGGCGTGGGAGGCGGCGCTGCGCACGCAGCAGCCATCAGACAGAGCCAAATCGACTTGGCGGCGGGGGTCATCTTGCTTGCGCTCCTTACGTCGTCACTGCCACCGATGCGGCGCCGCACGTCGGTGGCGCGCAGCCCGAATGATCAATCTACGATTGCAGGCAGAACTGTGGCCGCGTCTCTCATTCCGAGGAGAGATCGACCCTATAGCCGTACCCTAAGGAATTTCCAGGACAAATTTGCTGTGGCAGCCGATTCAGGGCGATAGCAAATTTGTGATGATCTACTCCCGGTTGTTTTCGGCAGCGGCAGCTTTGAGACGAGCCACCGCCTGGGTTGAGAAATTGAGACGCTTGACACGGTGTTTCCCGAAGTTTGGGTCGGATCAGACTCGAATTAAAAAGGGCTCCGCCCGCATTTTGTTATCGTTTGTTAATAGCGGTGACTCTTGGCCGCGCGGATCCGATCGTTGGTCATCACCTGCCGGTGCAGCATCATTTTGATGAGTATTGTTTGATTCAGGTGCCAGGAATTAGCTGGCCGTGTGCATTTTTTACCCCGTGGCCGACAAGATGCTCAGTCGCTTTCAACGGCACACGAAAAAAGTACTGGCCTGCGCGCACGCTTTGTCACAGTAGCGTTGCAAAACCACAACGGGCGACCGGATGCATGAAACGTCGATCGCTTCTGCTGCTGCTCCCCGCGTGCCTGACGCCCCGTGGTGGCGCCTATGCCGCGGATGAGCACAGCCAGCTCGATTTCCGAGATACGGTCTGGGCAGAGGCCGCCAGGCGGGCAGGTGTCGAGGATCCGCTGCTGGTCTACGCCATTGCCCTGTTTGAATCCGGGCTCAGCGACGGCCGCGGGCGGATGGCGCCGTATCCCTGGACGCTTGGGTATGCTGGCCGTGATGTGCGGGCGCGCAGCCGCGACGAGGCGGAGCGCCAGCTGGCTGGCATTGCCACGAGCATGAACGTCGATATCGGCCTGATGCAGGTCAATTGGGCGGCGCATCATCACCGGGTCACCCGGGCGGCCGACCTCCTTGATCCGACGACGAACGTTCTGGTGGGCGGGCAGATCCTTGGTCACGCACTCCGCTCCGCACCACAGGATTTCCTGATGGGGCTCGGCCGCTACCATTCCTGGACGCCGTGGCGGGCACGCTGGTACGGCACGGCGGTCTGGCAACTGTACTTGCGTTTGGTCGGCGTGGCCTCGCTGCGTCGCCGGGAGCGCCTGACATGAGAAACCGCCCAGTCCCCAAGCGCCAGATTGAGACACAAGAGGAGCTGAATTATCCACGGACTCTCCTGAGTCGGACCAGGTCGCTTGGTTGCCGTATCCAGGATGATGACGCCACGGAGCCCGATGCCGACACCTTCGACCTCGTGGCCGATCTGAACGAGATCTTCCTCCGCTTGCTCCAGGCTTCAACACGCGCGATCGGGGTGGAGCGGTCGGCAAAAGCGCACGGTCTGTCGCCGGAAGCCGTCGTTCGGGCCTGCGAGATTGCGCAGCAGCCGGATACGTGCGCCCAAGTCGCCGGTGAACCATTCGCCTTCGCCAGTTTCCGGCCGGGCGCACCTCCAATCATCGCCAGCCCACTGCCGCCGGCAGAAGACGCCCCGGCACGTGAGGCTCGCAACCTGCAGCTCCAGCTGCAAGCCGTGCTGGTAATGTTGATCCGGACCGCCTCCGATCCTCTCCTGGTCGAGGTGATATTGGGCCTGACGCCTTTGCAGGTTCAACAGCGTGATGACCTGCTGCTGCGCTGGCCGCTTTGGCTGGTGTCAACACGCCCCTGGACGACGACCACGCCGCTCTGCGAGCGCCGACTGCTGGCGCCGCGATGGAGCCCACTGGACCGTTTCGAGGCGATCGCTGACCTGCTGAAAATGAGAAGCGGCGCATGAAGCTGGAGGCGCTCGAGGAGATCAGGCTCAAGGCGGCGACCGCCTACCTCATTCGGCAGGGAGCATCGCCCGGTACCGTGGCGGACCTGACGGGGATCGCGGAGAACTTCGCCCGGCGGGTGGCGCGTGAACTGGACAAGCAGGTGCGTGTGCGGGCACCCGAGCGGCTGTGGACCAGTCGGAGCATGGTCCTGCAAGGCAGCCTGTATGGGGCCTGTCTTTGGCGGGTCCTGCGCTCGCGCAGGGAGCATGATGCTGTCGCGCGCATGTTGGCGGCCTACCGACTATTCCGCGCGTTCCAGGACGTGATTGCCCCCGGACGCCGGGACCGGCTCTCCGCGCAGCATGCCCTGAGCCTCTATATGGCGTGGCAACGGGGTGAGATCAGCCTGAGACCGTGCGAGCGCTGCGGATTACCGAACTGGCACAGCCAAAGGGTACCGCGGCCCGCCTGCCCGGTGTGCCAGCATGTTTCGATCAGGGAGGCTGCCTGATGGAGCGCGTGCTGTTTCCCGAGACCGCGGATGAGCCACCCCGCTTCCTGTTATGGCGGATTGATGACGTGGCGGTCCCGCTGTTGTTCCTGTGCTTCGGGATGTTGCTCGGCAACGTGGTGATCTTTGTGATTGCCGGCCTGGCGATGATGGCAGGCTACCAGAAGTACCGCGACGGGCGCCCGGAATTCTACGTCCTGCATGCCATGTACTGGTTTGGCATCTATCCGGCACGCGGGCCAGGCTTCATCAATCCGTACATCCGGACCTTGCTGCCATGAGATTCACCAGCGCCATGGCCAACTGGGCGGCAGCCCAGACCGCGGCGAAGATCCTGATGGCGGCGCTGATCGGGGAAAGCGTCGCCGTGGTGGCCTTGAGCTATGCCCTGATTCGCGTGGATCGGACGGTGGTCATGATGTCGCCGGACGGAGGGCGCGAGGACACCGTCAGCCAAAGCGCCGCCAACCGACCCTATCTCGAGGCCTGGGCCTTTCACCTTTCCACCACGTTCGGCAACGTCACCCCGGATACGGTGACCTTCATCAAGGACCGGATCGGACCGATCCTCTGTCCGGCCATCTATACCGACGCGATGCTGGCCCTGTCGGAGCAGGCCGCGACGATCACCCGGGAGCGGGTGGCGATCAGCTTTGAGCCCCGCTCGGTGCTGTTCGAAGACGCGACTGGCAAGGTCTTCGTGAACGGCCAGGCGGTCAACCGGGCGGTGATGGGGACCGAGAATCGCTACCAGAGGACCTTCGAGTTCGTCATCCGGGTGAGCAACTACCGGGTCGAGGTCTGTGGCCTGCGCTCGTACGAGGGCGGGCCGCGCACCGAGCAGGTACTCGAGCAGATGAAGCAACGCGAGAAAAGCGCCTCGCCGGTGAAGGGCTGACGCAATGATCATGGGATCGCGGCCAAGCCGGCTGATGTTCCTGGTGGCGGCAACCGTGATGGTGACCGGAGGAGCGCAGGCCGACGACGCGCCACCCCCGGATGCCGTTCCCTCCGCGGCGCGCGCTGCACCACCACCGGTTTCACGGCCGGCAGCATCCGAAGCGACCTCAGCGACGCCCAGAGGCGCCGGCACGCCTGAGATCGTGCGACCAGGCGGAGGCATGATCGCCGGGGTCCCCCTGACGACCCGGCCGCCAACCACCCTGCCGGTGAGCGCGTCACCTCCGGCCAGGACGGAGCGACAGCCGGGTATTCTGGTTTCTACAGAAACCAGCAGCGCTGACACCAGGCCCCCCCGGCCAATAGCCGCCGCCGCGGTGCCGACCCCTTCCGTGCCGGCGGAACTCCGCAAAACCGCGGCGGCGATCCCCAAGCCGACCCCGGCGCAGCAATCCCTCATCAGCACGGGGGTGGCGACCGTGGTGGTCCGGCCGGGCGAAGCCAATATCTTCCCGGTTTCGGCCGGCCGGCCGAACCGTATCGTCACCCCGTTCCAACGCGCCAAGGTGTCCACCGAAGCCGTGGACGGCATCGAGGTGCGCGGTGGGGTGGTCTATGTCACACCCGCCGGTGACGGCCCGGTATCGATGTTCATCACCGAAGAGGGGGATGAGAGCGTCGCGCTCAGCGCCACGCTGGTGCCGTCCCACATGCCGCCCGTTCACCTCGAGCTGCAGCTGCCGCCGGATCTGGTGGCCCGGAGCCCCGGCCGGCGGGCGCCGCAGGATGTGACGGCGGCCGACAAGTTCGAGCGGGGGCAGGCCTATGTCGACATGCTGCGCACGCTGATGCGGGGGCTGGCGCTGGGCCGCGTGCCGCATGGCTTTGAACTGCTCGGACAGCCGCCGGCAAAGGCGACTGCGCCCGTCTGTGCCCCCGGTCCGGTTCGGGTGGATTTCTCCCGGGGCCAGTACCTGCGGGGATCGCGGATCGAAGTCTGGGTCGGCGTGGTGGCGAACCCGCGCTCGGAGGCCGTGGATTTCGTGGAGAGCTGGTGCGGCGGCGCGGAGGTGATGTCGGTTGCCCTCAGCCCGTCCCCCCTGGTTCCGGCGGGCGGCGCGAGCGAGATCTACATCGCACGCCGGATCCCGGCACAGGAGGAGGACCGCTCGCAGATCCGGCCGGTGCTGGTTTCGCGAGGGAAGTGAGATGGCGAGCACCCCCCTGAACGGGCTGGCCAGGACGCTCGGCGAGATCCTGGACCGGATTCCTCCCAAATATCGCCGCATCGCCGTCGTCGGCGTGCTGATCACGCTGTTCGTGACCTTCGTGGTCGTGTTCGTTCCCGCCAAACCACCGAGGGTGGGGGATACCACCGGCAAAGGCTATGTCGGCCAGGTACTGATCAACGGCCGCGAAGGCGACGATACGGTTGAGAGCCTGACCGTCGCTGTCCAGAAGCTGCAGCGCGACCTCGCGGAAAAGACGCGCGCGATCGAGCAACTGACGCAGAGCATGCGGGATATCCAGCAGCGCAGCCCGGCCCCTCTGGCGGGACCGCCGGCGCCCCCAGCAGCTGGGCCACCCATGCCACCACCACCGGGTCCGGTGGAAACTCCTTCCCTACCTACCGCTCCCCGTGCTGCGGCCCCGGCGGCACAGCCCAGCACCGTCGCGGTGGCCGGATCGTCACCAACCCCGCCCGCTGCGCCGACGCCGCGGGGCGGCATCGCCGTGCGGCCCGACCTCCCTGCGTCGGTCCTCCCGGTCGCCCTGCCGAGTGGGGCTGGTATCGCCGCCGCCCTGCAGCCAGAGACGGTCTGGTCGGCACCGACGCACCGGCCGCAGCCCGTCACGGAGCCACGTCCCGCCGGCACCCTGCCGGCCGCGGTCCCTGGCCTCGCAGCTGGGCCGCGCCTGCGGGTTTATACCGCCGAGCCGGCGGCCAGCCCCGCAGCCACCGTACCGGATGCCACCGATCCCTACCCGGTGTTCGAGCTCGGGCCCGGCGGGACCTTCTCGGGGGTCCTGCTG
This sequence comes from Rhodovastum atsumiense, assembly GCF_937425535.1. Classification (NCBI taxonomy): domain Bacteria; kingdom Pseudomonadati; phylum Pseudomonadota; class Alphaproteobacteria; order Acetobacterales; family Acetobacteraceae; genus Rhodovastum; species Rhodovastum atsumiense. The sequence continues at coordinate 157,120 of NZ_OW485603.1, read as the reverse complement.
ACAGGCCTGGATGCGCCGACCGCCCAGAACGCCCGCCGGGACCCGATGCCGGCACTGCTGCGGATCAAGCACAACACCATCCTGCCGAACCGCCATGACGCCGACCAGCGGGAGTGCTTCGTCCTCCTGTCGGGCTTCGGCGATCTGAGCGCCGAGCGCGCCTACCTGCGTACGGAGGAGCTGTCGTGCGTATTGGAGAATGGCGAGACTTTTCACGAGCGGATTGAGGGCTACGTCACCGATGAAACTGGCCGCGTGGGTGTGCGTGGGCCGGTGGTCAGCAAGCAGGGTGCCTTCATCGCCCGGTCGCTCGTCGTGGGGATCATGCAGGGGGTTGCCGAGGCCTTCGCACACGCCAATCAGAGCTACACGGTGGGCGTGAGCCGGTCTGGCCAGCTGTCGTTGCAGGAGTACCAGAATCAGACACAAGGCGGCATGATCTCCGGCGCGGCGAAGGGCCTGGATCGGGTTGCCGAATTCTACCTGCAGCAGGCGGTCGCGATGTTCCCGGTGATCGAGATCAATGCCGGCCGCCAGGTCGACGTCGTGCTCACGCGCGCCGTGAAGGTCAAGCTGCCGCAGCGAATGGGCGGAGGAGACAAGGGATGGTGAGACAGCTCATGCTGACGACCAGCGTGCTGGCGCTGGCCGGATGCGGGACGGTGTTCCCGTATGAGTCCACCGGAAGCTGCCCGCAAATGGGCACTGGCGTCTGTGGTTCGGTGCGGCAGGTCTACGAGGCCACGAACAACCGCGATCATGTCAATGCGGGAGAGATCGCGCCCGATGCGGGCGGTGGCGAACCCAGCGCCTCCTCCGGTCCGACAGTTGGTACCGCTGGCGGCCAACCGCATCCTCCCACGCCCTCCGCGGCATCGCTGCATGTCCTGCCCGTAGCGTTGGCGGGCGACGGAACCCTACCTCTGCGCAGTCCGCCCGAGATCATGCGGATCTGGGTGGCGCCCTGGGAAGACGACAAGGGCGATCTTATGATGAGCGGCTACATCTTCACCGAACTGCGTGAGCGGCGCTGGCAGATTGGCTCGCGGCCGGTGGTGGCATTCGGGGGATTGCGTCCGGTCGACGTCACCGCGCCGTCGCGTGCCGGCACGCCGGCGGAGAAGCCTGGTCAAATGCCGCCGCCGTCGCAAAGGCAAATGGATGCGGAAAGGCGGCCGGATGTGCCGCCGGTGCGCCCTGTTGCCGCCGCGGCCGGAGGCATGCAGCCGGCCGCACCGAGCGGTGGATTCTGGCAGACCGCGCCCGACGCCAGCCGGGTCCGGTAACGTTTAAGCGAAAGTTCGAATTAGCAACATCGCCTGCACGTAACCCGGCTATTTTCTGCTGAGTTACGGTACGCCGAAAATTCGGCCTGATGCACTGCCCACGGCAGTCCGTTATTCTCCACAAGAGCCGATCTTGCAGGCTCGATCATCGAAGAATGGAGAAGCTTATGCGCCATCGGAACATGGTGTTCGGCGTCAGCATGCTGGCTGCGCTGATGCTGCTGCTCTCGACATCCCACAGCGATGCCGGCACCGGCGGCGCCGAGTTCAGCGCGATGTGGACGCAGCTGCAGGGCTGGGTGGAAGGTACGCTCGGCCGCGTAGTGACGGTGGCGATGGTGATTGTCGGCATTGCCATCGGCATCGCGCGGCAGTCGCTGATGGCGTTCGCCACGGGCGTGGGCGGTGGCCTGGGCCTGTATGCGACACCCGCGATCGTCACCAATATCTTCGTGGCGACCTTGCCGGCGGCCGTATCGACCGGCGCCCCGGTCGTGGATCTGGTGCGCGCCGCACGGATCATCAACTGACCGCCATGCCCAAAGCGCCGCGAGAGGAGTTGCTGATGGCTGGGCGTTCCAAGGCAGCGGTCATGGTGTCCGGGCGTGTCCGGCACCTCTTGCTGGCGCTCACGATGCTGGTGGTCTCCGGCGGGGTGCCGTCCGGTCAGGCGCAAGAGCTATCCTCCGGGCAGCCCCCCGTCGTCGTGTCGGACCCATTCGGCGCATCGCCAGGTGCCCTGAACGGACAGATGACCGGACGCGTTGCGCTCAATGCCGGAGATTTCCAGGCGATTACCCTGGCCGGACGGTCAGGCGTCTACTTTGTTTCCGGCAATGGCCGCTATGTGCTGCGGGGGACGATCCACGACCTCTGGCAGGGGCGCGAACTGCAGACCCTGCCAGAGATCAAGGCCGCCGCGGAGACAGTGAATTTCGGGGCACTGGCCCAGATGGTGCCCGAATTCGAGCCGTTCAGGATCGGCACCGGACAGCGGCAGGTGATTGTCTTTGTCGATCCGTTCTGCCCGTACTGCGAGCGCGTCCTGCGTGACGTGGCGGCATTGGCACAGGGCGGGACCCACCAGTTCGTGGTGATGCCGATTGCCCTACTCGGGCCTGAGTCGATGCGGGTGGTGCGGAACCTCCACTGTGCGCAGGATCGCGATGCCGCCCTGAAAGCCCTGCTGACGCACAGCTTCCAGACCCCGTTGGCGGAGAATTCCGGCTGCGAGGTCGCGGCGCTGCAGAAGCGCCTGATCTTCGCCCGCCTGCTGCAGATCCGTGCCGTGCCCTTCCTGATCCGCGATGACGGCGTGCGACAGGAAGGTTTGCCCGGGAACCTGGCGGCCTGGTTGGCGGAGGCACGCGGCTGATGAAGGCCGAACACCCGGCTGATCTGATCCCGGTCCTTGTCTATGATGAGGAGACCCGGATCTTCTACTGCGGCGACCATAGCCTGGCCTTTGGCTGGGTCTGCCGTGGGCTTCCGGGAGGGGATGAGCGGATCGAGCAAAGGCTGCGGGCCCTGACCGTCGATGGCTGGCCCGACGAAGCGTTGCTGCAGATCAGCCTGGTGTCCTCCCCCAATCTGTTCCGTGAGTTCGAGGATATCCGGGCGTTGCGGAGCGGCGGCCCGCAGCAGGCGGTGCTGCGGGAGATGGTCGACGCTCGGATCAATTTCCTGTCCCAGCGGGTCGACTCATCCTTTGCCGGCCAGAGCGGTCTGATCCTGCGCCGCTTCGATGTCTACGTCGTCGGCAAGGTGCGCGCCCAGGGGGCGCCCGTCACCCGGGAAGAGCTGAACGACGTGGCGAAGCTGCGCTGGCGCGTCGAGCACGGCCTGAAGGGTATCGGCCTGCAGCCGTCCCCCATGGATCAGCACGAGTTCGTCCAGCACCTCGGCGCGATCGTCAACCGTTCGGCCGCTGGTAGCTGGCGGGTGCTCGGCGGTGATGTCGCGCGCGAGGACCTGTTGTTGTCCGAGCAGGTGTTCGATTCCGGGACGGATATCCGCATCGATCGCGACGGGCTCTGGCTTGACGACGTGCGTGTGTCGGTGCTGTCACCCAAGGCGTTTCCGCGCGACATTCCGTTCGGCCTGGCGGCGCGGTACTATGGCGATCCGGTGACCGGCTCGCAGGGCCTGCGCTGCCCGTTCATGATCACATTGAACGTGTACTTCCCGCCGGCCGGCGCCGAGAAGGCGCGGATCACCTCGAAGCGCAACTACGTGGTGGCCCAGGCGACCGGGCCGCTGGCACGGTGGCTGCCGCAGGTGGCAAGCCGGGCCCGGGACATGGAGGCGCTGCTGGCGTCGCTGGAGGCGGGGCACCGGGTCGTGCGTGGCTGGCTGAGCGTGACGCTGTTCTCCTCCGCGGTCGGCACGGCGGGGTCCTTCGCAGAACGCTGCACCGACGCCCAGCGCAAGGCCGAGGAGGATCGGGTGGGCGCGACCAATTTCTGGGCCACTTCGATGTTCGTGCTGATGCAGGACCGCTTCATCGCGCTGGCGGCCTTCCTCAACGCGCTCCCGTTCTGTGCCAGCCGCGAGGCGCTCCGGGATCTCGGCCGCTACCGGACCATGACCACGGAGCATGTCGGCCGTCTGGCGCCGATCTTTTCCGACTGGGAGGGCACCGGCACCGGCTCGCTGACCCTGGTCAGCCGCAATGGCGCGCTGATGAATGTCTGCCTGTTCGACAGCTCCACCAACTACAACGCCACGATTGCCGCCGAGTCCGGCAGCGGCAAGAGCTTCCTCGCCAACGAGATGATCTCGAGCTACCTGTCGCAGGGGGCGATCGTCTGGGTGATCGACGTCGGCCGCTCCTATGCCAATCTCTGCGAGGTGCTCGACGGCGCCTTTGTCGATGTCGGTGAGGACGGGATCTGCTTCAACCCGTTTCCGCTGATCCAGAACTACGACGAGGAAGTCGATGTGCTCGAGGCCGTGGTCGCCGCGATGGCCTCGCCGACCGAGGTGCTGTCCGATCTGCAGCGGGCCGAGCTCTCGCGCATCATGCGCGAAACCTACGCCGCCAAGGGCACGGCGATGACTATCGATGACATCGCCGACAAGCTGAAGGCGGCGGAGGATGAGCGGATCCGCGACGTCGGCATTCGCCTCTATCCGTTTACCTCCCAGGGTCAGCACGGCCGGTTCTTCAATGGCCCGAACACTGTTGCCTTCGGCGGCAGCTTCAGCGTGCTTGAGCTGGAGAACCTGCGCAGTCGCAAGCACCTGCAGCGCATCATCCTGCTCATGCTGATCTATGCGATCCAGCAGGAGATGTTCATGGGCGATCCCGCCCGCAAGAAGCTGGTGCTGATCGACGAGGCCTGGGACCTGCTGACGGATGGCGAGGTCGGACGCTTCATCGAGACCGGCTACCGGCGCTTCCGAAAATACAATGGAGCGGCGGTGACCATCACCCAGTCGATGGCGGATTTCTATACCTCGCAGGTCGGCCAGGCGATCGTGCAGAACTCGGCCAACATGTTCCTGCTGGGTCAGAAGCCGGAGACGATCGAGCAGCTGCGGGCCGCCGGGCGCCTGGCCTTCAATCCGTTCGCGGTCGAGGTCCTGCGCAGCGTCCATACCATCCCCGGCACCTATTCGGAGATCTACGTGAAGAGCGACCGCGGCGAGGGTGTCGGGCGACTGATCGTCGATGCGTTCACCCAGTTGCTCTACTCGACCCGGCCCTCAGACCGGGCGGCGATCGCCGAGTACCGAAGGCGCGGGTTGTCGGTCACGGACGCCATCAAGGCGGTGCTGCGGGACCGGCAAAGCCCGGCGCAGGCGCGCCTGGCGGCGGAATAGCGGCCGGAGCACGACAGGGTGGAGGAGGTGGAACCTGCATCGAAGCCCAAGCCAGGACACAGGGCACCCGGCAGCGGTGGCGATGGGTGGTACCCGGCGGTGATCGGGGCCTTGGCCGGGGCGGCGTTGGCGATCGGCATCATGGAGTGGCGGCTGGAGAACGCCCTGACCGACCGACCGCCGGTCGTGGTGGCGGATTACAGCATGTTCCTCACCGCCCTGGAGCAGGGCGTCCGACCGGACGTGCTGAAGGGCCTCGCCGAGTCCTACACGGCGAGCGCCAGCCGGTTGGCGCGGCAGGGCGTTCTGGTAGTCAAGGCCGACGCGCTGGTGGGTATGCCTCCGGCGCTGACCATGCCCCCGGATCGCCGCCTGATGGACCTGACGCTGACGCTCGGCCAGGCCGCCGTTCCGACGACCTCGGCCTCCCCGGCAGGTTTGCCTCCGGAGCCTGCCAGCCCGCCGGCGTCGCCCGGGCCGGCGGACGCCGGTACCCGCTCGGGGGACATCAGCATCGGCGAGGCCGCGGCACTGGCGGCCGCACTGAAGGCTGGGCGAGGGAGGTGAGCATGACGGGTGCGAGCGCGTCCGGTGAAGGCACCGGTGCCTGGTCGACAGCGCTGTTCCTGGTCAAGGCGCTGCCGGCGGCCTGGGTGGTGGGGATGATGGTGATCGGCCTGACCGGGCGCTTCCAGCTGGCGGTGGATGTGCAGGAGCGGCAGTGCCTGCCCGGGTACCGGGTGTTCGTGATCGACCGCGCCCGGCACGGCGACGACCTCCGCCGGGGCGACATCGTCGTCTACCGCGCCGACGCGCAGACCCCGCTGGAGCCGCGCGGGGCGAAGCTGGCCAAGCGGGTCCTCGGCCTGCCGGGCGACCGGGTGCGGGTGAGCGCCGAGCGGACCGAGGTCAACGGCGTCGTGGTCGGGTATGGCCTGCTGCTGGCCGAGCAACTGGGCACGCCACCGGCGGCGCTGGAGCGCGAGGTCGTGGTGCCGGCGGGCCATGTCTGGGCCATGGGAGCCACCGTGGACAGCTATGACAGCCGCTATTACGGCCCGGTCCCGCTCTGGAAGATGCAGGGGAAGGCCTGGGGCGTGCTGTGAGGCAGGTTCGGGCCTCGCTTGTGTGTGCGCTCCTGATCGCCCTGGTGCTTGCCTGGCCGCTGGCCGGTCTGGCGGATGACGGCTTCGCATTCCTGCGGGGGCGTCCGGTGGACGCGGCAACCCAGGCGCTGATCGAGGACCTCACCCGCAAGGCCGAACAGGTTACCGGCAGGGGGCGGGAGGACGGCCAGGCGATGCTGGATCGCGCCCAGGCGGCCGCGGCGGCGCTGCGAGCAGCCCCTCCCTCTACTGGCATCCCGGAGGTCCTGGACCGGGCCAGCGCGGCCACCCGCACCACGCCGCAGGCCCGGTCTGCCGAGACTCCAGCGCCGGTGGATGCCGGCACGCCGGCTCCCCCGCAGGAGCGGGAGTTGGTGCTGTTCGTCTCCTGGTCGATGGGCGAGGCGGCGTTAGCCGACACCCTGCGTGAGGCGATGGCGGACGGTCATACCCGCGTGGTCGTGCGCGGCGTGCTGCCAGGAGAGCGGATTGGCGACGCGGTGCGCCGGCTTGCCCCGCTGCTGCGCCAGCGGGTGCAAGGCGCCTCGATCGACGTCGATCCACCGGCCTTCCGTCAGGCCGGGGTGTCCGAGGTGCCGACGATCTGGGATCCGGTCACCGGCGCGCAGTGGCGCGGCTCCGTCGCGCTGGCGGCGTTCCGGCGGCACCTGGCGGAAGCGCGTGCGCCGGTCTCGGAAGCGATGGGTCCGGCGGTGCAGGTGACGGAGGTCGACCTTGGGGAGCTGATGCGGGCGCAAGCCGCCCGGCTGGACGTCGCCGGGCTGCAGGAGCAGGCCTATCGGCGGTTCTGGGAGCGGGCGGCGCTGGTGACCCTGCCGGCGGCCGCGCGCAGCGCCGAGCGGCTGGTTGATCCGACGGTCTGGCTATCCGCGCCAGTGCACGATGCGCGGGGACAGGTGATCGCCGCGGCCGGCACCCGCATCAACACGCTGGAAACGCACCCCTGGCGGCGCCGGCTGATCGTGTTCGACGTCACCGACCCGGCACAGTTCGCCTGGGCGCTGCGGCGCACGCAGGACGGACGGCCCACGCTGTTCCTGACCACCCAGGTCGACCGTGCCGCCAGCTGGGACGGGTGGCAGGCCAGCGTCAAAGCGCTCGGCCAGCCGCTCTACCTGCTGCAGGCGCAGCTGGCACAGCGCCTGGACCTGCGCGTCGTGCCCAGCGTGATCGAGCAGGCGGGGGCGCTCCTGCGGGTGCGGGAAATCGGTCCGGCTGAACTGCGGCTCCAGTGAGACGAAAGGCGGAGGCGAGAGATGTGGCGCGCCTGGAGACGGACCCCGACAGCCGGACTGCTGGTCCTCGTGCTGGCGATGGGGCTCGGCAGAACGGTCGCGCTGGCGGCAAGCCGCCCCGACTGCCGTGACGGCAGCGTGCTGAGCGCCCGCATCATCACCGACATCTGCTGGGATTGCGTCTTCCCGATCCGGATTGGCGGGGCGACGATCGCCGGTGCCAGCAACGCGGTGCCATCCGGCGCCGCCACGAACACCGTCTGCGTGTGCAACGACGGCGCGGTGCCGCATCCCGGCATCACCGTCGGCATGTGGATGCCGTTCCAGGTGGCCGAGATCGTGCGGACACCCGGGTGCTCCCCCAGCATGGGCGGCATCATGCTGCCCGCCGTGGACCCGCTCACGGTCGGCACCAAGGGACGCGGTGACGGCGATCACGGCGACAGTTCGTATTTCCACTTCCACATGTACTCGTTCCCGATCTTCCGGATGCTCGACCTGTTTTACAGCCCGCGCTGTTTCAGCGGCATGCTGTCCGATTTCGACATCCTGTTCCTCAGCGAGGTGGATCCGACCTGGACCTACGACGAGCTTTCCTTCTTCAACGCGCCGGAATCCGCCGCCGTCGCACTGCCACCCGCGCAGATGGCCTGCCTCGGCGATGCCGCCGCGGCGCTTGCCGGCACCAATCTCGATACCCTGTTCTGGTGCGCCGGCTCGTGGGGCGCGATCTATCCGCTGTCCGGCAACGCCATCGGCCAGATCTCCCCGGTCAGCACCATGAGCCTGCTGGCCACCCGGGGCCTCGCGGTGCAGCACCGGCGGGGCCTGGCGACCCGTACCATGGGCGACGACATGGTGTGCGGTGGAGCGTCCGATCCCTTCATGGCGAAGTCGCAGTACCGGATGAGTCTGTTCTGGCCGCGCGCAGAAGCCAACGGCAAGCACGTCATCGGTCAGACCACCCTGGTCTGGGGCGACTGGCGCCAGATTCCGGCCATTGGTGAGGATGGCACCTTCCTGATCTGGCGTTGGGTCGATTGCTGTCTTGAGCTGCTGTAAGGAACGCCACGCGTGACCGGCGCCTCGCTCTTCGCCCGGGTGCTCCGCCGCGGCCGCCTGGGTGTCAGCCTGGTGGCCTCCGGCTGCCTGCTCTGGGGGCAGATCGTCCCGGCCTACGCCGACTCACTGTCCGATGCGGCGGCTCGTGGCAACGCTGCGGCCGCTGCCATCCAGCCGAATGCGACCTCGCTGTTCGGCCAGGACGCCAGCGGCAATATCGTCCTGAACCCTGGGACGCCGAAGCAGGTGACACTCTCGCCGAGCCAGATCGTGCCCGGCTCCGGCGCGGTGACCGCGCCCGCGCTGTCGGCGTCGGGGACGAGCTTGAACGGACGGACGGCGATCGGTGCCACCGCACAGCATTCCCTGGCTGGCGGGAACGATTCGAGCGCGGCGGCGTACTCGACCCTGCTGCAAAGCTACAACCGGACCACGCCGAACCTGCGCAGCGATGCGGTGTTCGGCACGTCGCGTGACGTGTTCAACACCCTTGCCAGAGATTCCTCCCTGTTCGGTGATTGCACCACGACCCGGACCTACACGAAGACCAACGCGACCAGGCATGTGCCCGACTATCGCCAGTGCGACCGGCACCTCGTGCAGACCCAGAACCTAATGCTCGCGCACGAGTACAACAACGGCATCCTGGCGGGATCGTCGGGTGACGTCAGGGTCGTCTCCTGCGGCGACGGCTGCCTCGATGTCACGCTGGGCCGGATCGGCGACAACTACTGGGTGTCGCCGTGTGGTATCTTTGAGAACAGCGGTGCGATTTCGATCCTGTCTCCGGACGCGATCATCTCCGCGCAGGTGATCAGGGCCAAGTTCGACGACCGGATGCAGGTCTACCTGGGGGACACCAGGGTCTGGCAAAGCGATACCGTGCTTCCCCCGGAAACCGGCTCGACCCGGACCTGTGACCTGAAGACCAGTTGGGACTACAATCCTGGTGACGTCGATGTCACCAGCATCCTCAAGAGGGGTGGGACGATCCCCTTCAAGATACGGGTCTCGGTGGCCGGGGCCGGCGAAGGCTATGTGCAGATGCGCGTGCGCTACAACGCCGCGGCGCTGAGCTATGACAGCTGGAGCAATGCCGCCGACGTCTCCATCGCGCTGGCCACTTTGTCGCGTGGCTCGGTCTGCAAGACGACGGTGACTTGCACGGCGATGCCGCTGCTCGACGGCGATGGCTGCACGCCCCAGGCGATCGGGCGCGTCTGCCCGGCCTGGTTCACGTCAGCCACCACCCTGGCCTTCTCCCCGTACGTGAACCCGCTCTGCAAGCAGGTGCAAGTCTCGGCGACGTGCAATCCGGCCGGTGGCGACATGGCGTGCTACACCGACTACCAGGGCAACACGCAATGCTATCACAACGACGGCACGAACACCGATAACTGTGCCAGCCTGCGCAATGATGCCTCCTGCAGCTATGTGAACACCGAGTGCATCATGACAGATGCCACGACCGGAGCCTGCATGGTCGCGGTGGACACCTATGACTGCGGTACCAACGTGCCTGTCCCCGGCCAGACCACGGTCGCCGAAAACACCGTCTGCGCCGGGCCCGTGCGCTGCATGGGCACTGAATGCACCTCGACGACGGTCGAGAGCAACGGCACGTTCGCTGAGGTGGCGGCCCGGCTGCAGGCGGTGCAGATGATGGAGCAGGACGGCAGCTGCTCCGATCCCTCTGACGCCGCAAGCTGCCGGATCTTCCCGGGAGACGACAAGACGTGCAAGGTCGCCGTCGGCGGCTATGTGAACTGCTGCGCCAAGGCCGTCAGCGTGAACCTCGCCGATTATATGAAGCTTGTGTTCAGCGTCAGGTCGATCAACTCGGCAATCATGAAGCTGGGTGCGGATAGCACGATCCGCGGTTCCTGGGAGATGATGAAACAGCCGATCGACTATCTCGGCACTCTGGTCGATTCAGCCTGGGACGAGGCACAGGCGTCCTTTACCTCGGCGGCCAATTCGGTCTGGACGAACCTCTCTCCAAATTCGGGCGAGTTGATCAGCACCGTCTCTGGGGAGGTCGCGGATAGCACATCGTCCGGTGTCCTGGGCTCAATCACCGCATCGCTCACCAACCAGCTTGCGGAGTGGACATACAACGTGTTCGGAGAGACCGCCGCAAACATGTTGTTCTCCGCATCGGCCGGAGGAGGCCAGGCGTTTACCGGCGGCACCATGGCGGCCGGAGGCGTGCAGTTCGGTGGTGGTGGGGCCCTGGTTGGCACCGCAATCACCTGGATCGGGGCTGCCTATGCGGTCTACTCGATTGCAACGACGCTGATCAAAATCATCTATGCCTGCGAAACATCCGAGTACGAGCTCGACACCAAGCGGCAGCTGAAGGAATGCCATTACGTCGGCAGCTACTGTGCGACGGATGTCCTTGGCCTCTGTGTTGAGCGAAAGCAAAGCTATTGCTGCTTCAACACCCCGCTGGCCCGCATCATGCAGGAGCAGGCGCGCTCACAGCTTGGGATCAGCTGGGGAACGGCCAAGGCGCCGCACTGTGACGGACTCACCCTGGCTCAGTTCAGTGCGGTCGACTGGGATCGTGTGGATCTGTCCGAATGGATCGCGCTGCTCTCGACGTCAGGCCTGCTGGCCGACACCGGCTCTGTCACGGTGGACTCGCTGACCGGAGCGGGGAATGCGCTGGCAACCGGCGGCACGCGCATCGATGCGGTCACGCGCTCCGTCGAACGCCTCGATGACCTGGATCTCCCTTCGACCATGGACCGTGCGAAGACGCAGCTGCAGAGCACGACCGGCCCGCTACCGTGAACGCCATGACGGATCATGGCGAAAGGGGAGCGAACGGGCGACGGCGCCTACCGCCGACGCACCAATCTCTCCTGGCCTCGCTGCGCGGCGTCTCTGTCGCTCATGCGGGCAAGTGCCCGGGCAATACGGCGGGTGAGCCTGTTGATCCAGGCGAGCACCGCCCCAACGGCGGCCAGGCCGCACAGCGCCGTAGCGGCCAGGAGCAGTGCGCGCGTGGATCCCGCCGGCAGCTGTGCGGCAATCAGCACCGCCGGGCAAAGCCCGGTGATCACCGGCACGTGGGCCAGGTACACCGGCAACGCATACCGCCCCAGCTGGGGCAATGGTACCGCGGCAAGCAGGCCCTGCAGCACCGGGCACAGCATGACCCCTACGAAGATCATTGCTGTTCCCGTGATCTTCGACATTCGTGCCACGTCCAGGGCGGCCGTAAGCGAGAGATAGGGCACCTGGGCAACGAGATCCAGGAACGCCGGTGGCAGTTCCAGGAAGGGGACAAGGCAAAAATAGCCACCGGCACCGATCAGTGGCACGGCGAGCGTTGCGGGCAAGGTGATGGGCCGCGTCAGCGCCACCCTGGCCAGGAGATGGCCGACAAACAGGCATGCCAGGGGCGTCGTCAACACCCCCGCACCGATCAGAATGCCAAGCCCGAGCCATGGCACCAGCCCGATCTTTCGGGCGGCGAGCAGGTAGATGATCAGCGCCGAGCCGAGCAGGTGCAAGGGGAGCGCCCACAGCGCCGGATTGGCCGACTGCTCCAGGGGCAGTGGGATGTGCAGCCAGGTGGTCACCATGTCGGCGACAATGCTGGAGCCGTTGTAGCCGGTGACGGTGGCGGCCAGCACATCCCGGGCCATGGCATGGGCGGATGGCGGAACAGGATACAGCGCTCGGAGGAGATCGGAACCGATCCACATGCCTGCCGCGTGGGCTTTGTCGGCCAGGGTTGCCGCGGTCAGCCAGCCGAGCAGCAGCCCGCCCAGCGCCGGGACCACGAGCCGGATGGTCCGGCCGGCGAGCAACCGTGGCACCACGACCCGTCCATTCCCGCAGGCCCAGGTCAGGGCGTAGCCGCTGACGCAGAGGAACAGGCAGATGCCGGCATAACCGTCCGAGGCAATCGCCAGCACAATGGCGGTGAAGGTCCCGTTGGCGAGCGGTGCCTGCGGCAGGATGCCAGGATGGAAGGCCGCCAGATAGGTGGACAGTACGACCTGGACGAGCGCGATCCCGCGCAACGCGTCCAGGCAAGCCAGGCGGCGGGGCTGGGTCATGAACGGCATATCCAGGGGAGATTATCGCAGACAGACCAGGGGCCTCTCGCGAGGCACGGCGGATGCGAGCCCCCGGATAAGGCCAGGCCACTCCGTCGTGTCGGCCGCGGCGCGTGGGAGGTTTGCGTGGGCCCGTGGCAGGCGGCCATGACCTGCGAGCACAAACGTGGCCAAAGTCCGCAAGGAAATTCCTGGAATGTTTGCACCGCACAGCTCTGACCAAATTGGCGCCAATGTGAATTTAGAAGCGCATATCGGACCTTTCCCTTGGAAGTCATTTTCCCGTAACGACCAAACATCGGGCATTCCTCACGGAGGAGGCGGTGAATCACCGAAAAGGGCGGCGCCTGGCAGCCGTGGCGGTCCTTGCGCTGCTGGTTGGCGTGGATGTCGCCGGAGCGCAGGAAGAACTGCCCGGGCGTGAATGGCTCAGTCGCGGCCGCGAAGGGTGGTTCTGGTATCGGGATCCGGCTGCTGAGCCGGTGGACCCTCCCTTGCCGCCATCGCCCCCACCCATGCCCGTTGCAGTGAGTCCTGTGCCGCCGGTCCAGCCGTCTGTTACACCATTCACGCGCGCCGAGCCCTTGCCGCTGTCGGTTGCCTGGTTTCGCCAGAACCTCGACACCTACCGTGATGCGGCCATCGACAATCCCACGCCCGGGAATGTGCGGCGTTTCCTGATCCTGCAGCGAATCATGATGGACAAGTCGACGGCGTTCCGGCGTACTTTCCAGGAGGTGGTCGCCACCACGCCGGCGCTCGACGCCAATACCGAGCGGCCCCTGGACAGCGTGGGCGCCAACACCGCCAATGAGGTCGCCAGCACCGCAACCCAGATGCTTCTGCGATCGCTGGCCCAGACGGTCGGCCTCGTCTACTTCTTTCGGTCCGATTGCCCGCTGTGCGGCACGCAGGTCGAAAGCCTGGAGGCCGCTCAGCGACTGTACGGCTTCACCGTGCTCTATGTTTCGCTCGACGGGAGCCCCATGCCGAGGGTCGCTCTGCGCGCATGGGCTCCCGACGCGGGGCAGGCGCAGCGCATGGGGGTCAAGGACGCACCGGCACTCGTGCTGATGCGGCCCCCCGGTGAGTTCCTGGTCTTGTCCGAGAGCGTTCTGAGCCTGCCGGCGATCGCGGAACGGACGTTGCTTCGCGCCCGCCTCGCCGGCTGGATCAGCGAGGATGACTACCGGGCAACACGCCCGGTGCGGGAACGGTCCTTCCTCTCGCTGGCGAACGGCATCACACCGGACCTGCTGGAAGACCCGGAAAAGTTCTCCGGCTACATCGCGGCCCACATGGAAGACAGGCAATGACGGTGCCATCCCCCGGGTGGGCAGAGATGCGGAAGCAAGTGCGCCGGGTGATCGTCCTCCTGGTACTGGCATGGTCAGTGCCGCGCGTGGCGATGGCCGATCTCGCGCATGAGATGGACAGCATGTTCAACGCCATGGCCAGTGCCACGCCGCCTTCCGTGTTCAGCACCGCCCGTCGTGGCGTGATTTCGGGGGGCGGGGTCGCAGTCAGCAACCGCATCGTCAACGCTAATCTCGTCTCGATCACGCCGCCTTCCTTCAAGGTAGGGTGCGGCGGTATCGACTTCTTTGCCGGGTCGTTCTCGTTTATCAATGCCGCGCAGTTCGAGGCCCTGCTGAAGGCCATTGCGTCCAATGCGTCGGGATACGCGTTTCAGCTGGCCATGCAGGCGATGTGTCCGACCTGCATGAATACAATCGAAACGCTGGCCCGGAAGATCCAGGAATGGGTCTCCAAGTTCAGCAACAGCTGCCAGTTGGCGCAGGGCATCGTCAATGATGCCGCTAGCGCCTTCACGGATCAGGACAACACCAAGGCCTCGCTGATCGGCATGGTGCGCGGTGTTGCCAGTGACGCCTTCGATGCATTCTCCACGACATCGGGGAGCAACCCCGTGGAGCGCGTGCTCTCGGGCGCGCCGACGGACGCCGCCAAACGGATCCAGGGCAATGTCACGTGGCGCGCCCTGAAGAAGCAGAACGCCAGTTCCTGGTTCAGCTACGGCGACAATGCGCTCCTGCAGGTCCTGATGAACATCGGTGGCACCGTGATCGTCGGCGATCTCGCCGACGACACCGAGGGGGGCGGAACGCAGAACCTGAATGTGAAGACGATCACCGGGCGTGCTGACCTGATCGAGTCCCTGATCGATGGTGGGACAGTGTCGATCCTGGCCTGCGACACCACGGATGAGGATGGTTGCCTCAATCCGACCGCTGCCACGGTCAGGATCACTGGCTTCAAGACGATGATCCTGAACGCGTTCGAAGGGACATCCGGCTCGGGTGGGATTATCGACAAGGTCGGCGGCGGCGTGGCGCTCACCAACGACGAGCAAGCGGTCCTCGGCCTGTTGCCGAATGGGCTGGGCGGGTTGGTCATTCGTCTGTCGTCGAAGAGCAAGGACGCCGCGAAGAGCCTGGTCGAGGACACGGCGCCGCATATCGCCGGGCTGATGGCCAAGAGCCTCGTCCATGACATGCTCCGCGCGGTACGGGCGTCCGTCGCGGTGTCGCAGGATACCCGCGCCAAGGACGTGGCGGCGCTGATCGAGCAGAGCTGGGCCGCAGTGCGCAGCGAGGAGCAGCTGCACCAGGCGCGGTGGGGCAGCCTGACAACGGTGGTGTCGACCTACCAGAGCCTGATGGGGGCCACCATGCTGCTGCCGCGCGGCTTCGGCAATGCCATCACCAATACCGGTATGGCCCGCTGACAATGTGGACCATCTACGCCATCGGCGACACGGCGTTCCTGCAGCAGATCCTGCAGGGCATCGTCATGCTCACGGGCGGCGGCGACTACATGGTCACCGCCCGGATTGCCACGGCCATCGGTGCGCTGGTGGTGATGTTCCGCAGCCTGCGCGCCGGCGATCTGAGCATCGACTTCAAGGAGCTGCTGATCGCCTTCATTCTGTACGGCCTGGTGTTCGCCACGCCGGTAACCGTGGCAATCGAGAGCGTGTCCACCGGGGCGGTCGTGACCCAGGCCGGTGTGCCGGTGGGCTTCGTGGCAAGTGGCTCTTTTCTCTCACTGCTGGGTATGAAGCTGACCGAGCAGTTCGAGACGGCGTTCTCCACGCCTTCGATGCTTCAGCACGGCTTCCAGGCCTCGCTGGAAACCATCAAGAAGGTCCGCATCCACACCATGAGTGTCAGCAACTTCGGTGCTGCAAACGCGCCGGTTGCGGGGGCGGATGTCTACAGCAGCTGGGTCAACTATATTTCCGAATGCACGGTCCCGGCCATCGAGTTGCGCCTCACCAGCGTCGAGGTGATCATGCGGAATCCAAGCTTTGTTGCCGCGCTCGAGCTGAACTCCAACGTGAACGGCACGGAGATCTACATCGGCGGCAGCCCCACCAACACCGACTGCGCCAACGCGTTTACTCAGCTTCGGAATTTCACGGCAACGAGTTTCGTCCCACAGTTCCTGACCCAGATCGCTCCCGTCCTGGGAGGGCGTGCCGGGTCGTCGGCGGAAGCGGTCACCATCATCTCAAATGCACTCAACGGGATCGGCCTCGGCACGACCAGCGTGGTCGATTTCGTCATGACCAGTGCGCTGGTGCCAGTCTTCCTCGACGCATTGGCGCAGTCCGCTGAGTCCACATACAGCGCCTCATATGCCACGATGATCGCCGACGCGGCCCGGAACCGGGCCGCGCAGTGGATGGGACAGTCGTCCCTATTCAGCATGTACGTGCAGCCGATGATGACCTTCATCGAGGGTTTCCAGTACGCGCTGATGCCCCTCGTCATGATCATGCTGCTGTTCGGCACCGGCGCGCTGCCGATGCTCGGGAAATTCCTGGGAGGTCTGCTCTGGATCCAGCTGTGGTATCCGCTGCTGGCCATCGTCAACCTGTTCGAGCATATGGCGCTGACCGGCTCCATGAGCGCCATGGTTGGTGCAGGCAATGGCATCCTGAGCCTCGCGGGCACGCTGCAGGCGGATCAGGCGCTTCTGGCTTGGATCGGCGTCGGCGGCATGATGGCGAGTTCCGTTCCGATGCTGGCGGCGGGACTGGCCTATGGAACCTGGCATGGCATCGATGCGATGGTCGGGCGCATGGCTGGGAGTGAGACGCTGCGGCCGGATGTTGCCGCGCCGCGCGACATCGGCCAGCAGTACAGCAAGGTGTCGCTGGCCCCCCTGAGCACCATTGATCCCACATTGGGTCTGCACCAAACCGGGTCCGAGCGTGTGGACCCGGCGATGACGTATTCGGCCGTTGATTCGAACCGGGTGGAGAGTGCGCGTTCGGTGGCGGAGACCGCGACCAACGATTTCCGGAGCCGTCTGGCCAGAGTGGTCGGCAACAGCTTCAGCGTGGATGAGCGGGGTGGCCACTCGGAATCTGCTGGCCAGTCATGGTCGGCATCGAGAACAGAAGCCTTGGCAAACTCGATTTCAGGTGTTGCATCGCTCGCCGAGCGAATCAGCACGTCAGCTCAGGTGGATAAAAACGTGGCCATGGGTATGGCCATGGAGGGGGCACTTTCTGCTAAACCAGGAATGGGCATGGGCGCCAGCGGAAGCGTTAGCCTCACAAATAGAGAGGGAGTCTCCGAGTCACAAAGAGCCGCGGCGGAACGCGCCATTAGCCAGGCATTTGCTGAAAATCCCTCCCTTCAAAGTTCTATGGTTGCAAGCGCCGCCAAGGATCTTCGCGACAATCGTGAGCACTCGGTCTTCGCGAGCCGAAGCCAAGGCGAGCAGCGCGCTCTCGAGGAATCGGCGGCACGCAGCTTGAGCGCCACCGAGGCTTATCAGCAAGCGGCGACGAAGACGGTCAGTGGCGGTGCGACATTGACCGAGTCCGCGCAGGCGGCCGTGAATGCAGTCCGGGTGGCACCTCGCGCGCGTGAAGCCTTGACGGCCGCGGTCGCGCGGCACGGTGTGGGAGCCCGGGCGATCGCGCTGGCCAATCAGTATGGCCGTCAGTGGCGTGCCCGCTATGGTGGCGCAGGAGGAGCGGAAATCATGGGCCAGCTGGTGGCTCTGGGGGCGTACGATACCTCCCTCAATGGCCAGGATTCCGTGTTGCGGCGGGCTTCGTTCAATGAGGTGATGAGTCTGGCGCTTGGGGGGGCGCGGCCATTGCCGTCCGGCGCTGAACGGAATGCGGGTGTTGCGCCCGGGATCGTTCCGTCCTCCACGTATCTTGGCGGAGACATCGCCAGCGAGGTGACGGCCGAACTCACGAGCGCCGCTGCGACGGTCGGTCGCGTCACGGAGAGCACACTGCGCGCACGCCATGAAGCCGATAAGGACGGGCAGCGCGAACGAGGCGCAGAACTTGCCGCGCCAGTTGCCGACGCCTTCGTCAAGGGCAATCAGATCCAAGGCCAGCGGGATCGAACGCCAGGCGCGGGTGAGCAGACCCATGGCGCCCTGGAACGTGCGGGAGAGTTGCTCGGCGGCGTGAGCAGTATGGTCGGCGGGGCAGTCAGCGGAGCCATCAATGGCGAAGGTGCCGGAGCAGGCGCGGTTGGCGCCTTGGAAAGCAGATATGGTGAACGTATTCGGCACTACAGAGAACAAGGCCGGTCTGGCGGCCTGACTGACGCTCAGGCTGAATATTTTGGGTATGCGAAGGGGCTGGGGGCATTTCCAGGCCGGTCGATGATGATCAGCGAATATGCCGACCGGGTCAGAGCCGAAGCCATCGGCGCCCGAATGGATCCTGAGCAGGTTCTTGACCGGCTTGATGCCGCGGCGCAGGTTGCAGATGCTGGTGGTGCGACACGTCGCTTCCAGACGCTGGCGGAAACCAACAGGCTGCACGGCCTGATGCCGAGTGGATTCATGCCAGGGTCAGCGATGGATCGTGCCACACGGCGTGCGACCGGCAGAGGTGTTGCGCCGTAAAGGGAGGCAAATGAGATGACAATCGCGATTTCAGGCGTATCAATTTACCTTTTTGTCGTGGTCAAAATCTGACGGTATGGTACCCGGTGGCACGAGCCGCTATGGGTGGTGAGCGGCGGTTCGTGACGGCGCAAGACCGTCCGCTCTGTCTTCTGCAGGCGCCATTTCATAGGCCGGGCGGCGGCGGCGGTGATGTCCCGGCCGGCCCGCTTGAGGCGTAAGCGGAGTGTCGGCGGCACTTTGTGCGGGGCGTAGAATTTAGGGTTCCCTGTCGTCCTTGAAGGAGGACGACAAGATGCTGGACGCGGCGTTGGAATCTGCGGACGCTTCACCAACTGATCGACCGAGCGGTCGCAAGCAGCGCATTGAGGTGATCACGCGCGGCGAGCGCCGTCGCATCTGGACGGTGGATCAGAAGCGCGAGATTGCGGCGGAGAGCCTGGAGCCGGGGGCATCGCCGATTACCGTGGCCCGCAAGTATGGGATCAGTACCGGCCAGCTCTACACCTGGCGGCAGCAGTTGCTCCGCAACGCGGTCGGCGCGGCGGCCACCCCTTCGCCGGGTTTCGTGCGCGTTGATGTCGTGCCCATGCAGGTCCGCCGGGAGGAGGCTGCTCCACCCCCGCCGGAACCGGACACGCCAGCCGCGTCGGTCGCGCCGCCAGCTCCACCGCCACCCAGTCAGCCGGATGGGCGGATCGAGATCATGCTGTCGCACGGCGTGTCGGTGCGTGTGGATGCGAAGGTGGATGGCGCTGCCTTGCGGCGGGTATTGGCCGCCCTGGAGCGGCGATGATTGCGGCACCACCCGGAGTACGGGTCTATCTCGCCTGCGGCACGACCGATATGAGGCGTGGCATGGCCGGTCTCGCCATGCAGGTACAGCAGATCCTTGAGCAGAACCCATTCGATGGGGCGGTGTTCGCCTTCCGCGGCAAACGTGGTGGACTGATCAAGGTTCTCTGGCACGATGGCATCGGATTATGTCTGCTCACGAAACGTTTGGAACGCGGCCACTTCATCTGGCCGATGACGGGCACGGGCGCGATTTCGCTGACGGCGGCCCAGCTGGCGACGTTGCTGGAAGGTTGCGAGTGGCGGGCGCCAGTAACAAGTCGCAGACCTGAACTGGCAGGCTAACAAATTGCCGTGGATGAAAATAGCGCTGGCAGCGGCGTGGCGGCATTGCTCATGATGCCGCCATGCAGATCGACCTGACTGCCCTGCCAGACGACTCCACTGTGCTGCAAAGCATGGTTCGCGATGCGGTCACAGCAACCCTGCAGCGTGATGCCCAGGTGACCGAGCTGACGGCCGAGGTTGAGAAACTGCAGGCCATGGTCCGGAAGCTGCTGCGCCATCGCTTCGGCCGCCGTTCTGAGCAGATGTCGCCCGACCAGCTCGCTCTCGTCATCGAGGATCTTGAGCAGGAGGCGGCTGCACAGGAAGCGGCGAAGGACGCCGCGGAGACCTCAGAGGAGAAGCGGCGGCAACGTCGTGCCGCCCGCCCGCTACGCAATCTCGGCGCACTGCCGGGACATCTACCGCGCGACGAGGTGGTGATTGACGTCGAGAGCAAGGAGTGCCCCTGCTGCGGCGGTGCGCTGCATCTGATCGGCGAGGCCCGCACGGAGATGCTGAACCGCGTGCCCGCGCAGTTGCGGGTGAAGGTCACAAGGCGCCCGCGCTATGGTTGCCGCACCTGCAGCGAGGCGGTGGTGCAGGCGCCCGCACCGGAGCGGCCCATCGATGGCGGGATGGCAACCGAGGCGTTGCTGGTGCAGATCCTGGTCAGCAAGTTCTGTGACTTCTTGCCGTTGTATCGGCAGGCCGAGATGCTGAAGCGCGAAGGCATCACGATCGACCGCTCGACGCTGAGCGACTGGGTGGGACGGACGTGCTGGTGGCTGCGTCCGCTCTACGACCTGGTGGTCTCGACTGTGCTGTCCGCGCCGAAGCTGTTCGCCGACGACACCACGCTGCCGGTGCTCGATCCCGGCCAGGGCAAGACCAGAACGGGACGGCTGTGGTGCTACGCGGTCGATGATCGGCCGTGGAAGGGGGCGACGCACCCGGCGGCCGCCTACCTCTACGGCGAGGACCGCAAAGCCACGCATCCCATGGGACATCTGGCGAAGTTCCGCGGCGTACTGCAGGTCGACGGCTACGCCGGGTTCGCCAGCCTGGTCACCGGCCGCCGCGACGACTCGATCCAGCTCGCATTTTGTTGGGCCCACACAAGGAGGCCCTTCTACGAGTTCTTTGTCTCGACCAAGTCGCCGATCGCCGCCGAAGCGCTCGCGCGCATCGGCAAGCTCTACGAGATCGAGGCGGAGATCCGTGGCCAGTCGGCCGAACACCGCCGCGCCGTCCGCCAGGAGCGCAGCCGTCCGATCGTCGAGGCCCTGCACGCCTGGCTGCAGGAACAGCTGCCGCGGCTGTCTGGCAGCTCGGATCTGGCCAAGGCCATGCGATACGCCCTGCGGCACTGGTCCGGTCTGGTGCTGTTCCTCGAGGACGGCCGCATCGAACTCGACACGAACAGTGTGGAACGCGCGATCCGTCCGGTGGCTCTCACAAGAAAGAATGCGTTGTTCGCCGGAAGCAACGGTGCCGCCGAGCACTGGGCGATCGCCATGACGCTGATCGCAACAGCCAAGTTGAACGGTGTCGAGCCGCTCGCCTGGCTCACCGATGTGCTGGAACGCCTCGTCTCCGGCCGTACCAGGCAGCACGAACTCGAGCAGCTGCTGCCCTGGAATTGGCGACCGCCCGGTGCGGTCCCCGTGGCAGGGGCAGCGTAGCGCATACGCCAGCGCGCCATGCGGCGTGGCATCACCGGATCTATCGGCCCGCCCGTGCTCCGCTCGGGCGGCCATCGGGCTGCCGAGGACGCTTCGGCGATGGGTCGTCGCAGCGTCGTCAGCCCCGGAATCGGTGGCCACCGGTGCCGACACACCACTTGGCAACACGATCTCAGCGTCCAGCCGGGCGGGCGGCAACGGCGCAACCGGAATCTCCGGCGTCGGCGGGGTAGAAATGGCAGTCTCCCGGGGTGGGGCGGGCGCCATCACCGCGGCACCCTCCGAGCTCGGCGTGGCGTCGATCGCAGCGCTGGGGGCGTCACGCAGCAACAGTTGCTGCCGCCAGGCATAGAACTGCCCGCTGCTGATGCCGTGCCTGGCCGCTACCATCGCCACTGACACACCCGGTTCCAGGTTCTCGGCCACGATCTGGCGCTTCTGCTCGACCGTCCAGCAACGTCGGCGCTTGCCGCCGGTGGTCACCTCGACGGCCACACTGCAATCGCTCATATGACCAGTCGTAAGAGCGCTCTCTGTCGGCAAAGACCGCTTCGCCATTTCGTCGTCCTCCGCCATGGACGACATCTGGCACCAAACCGCCCCCGCAGCACAGGGTGTCGCCGACGCCCCGCTTACCTTGAGGCCGCACGAAGGGCGGTTTGTCGGGGCGCCTCACATCCCCGTGGTTCGCGGCATGATTTGCGCGATGTCGCGCTCCGGTGCAACCGCAGGTGCGTCCCGGCGCTGAGCGCCCGTGACACTGATCGCGCACCTGACCGACCTGCATTTTGGCGCTGAGGACCACGCCGTGGTGTCGGCGTTGGCCGAAGAGCTGACCGGCGACCCACCCGACCTGGTGGCAGTCAGCGGCGACCTGACGATGCGGGCGCGACGGCACGAGTTCCGGGCGGCTCGCGCTTTCCTGGATGGGCTCGGCGCGCCGGTGCTGGCCGTACCTGGTAACCACGACATCACGCCCTTCGCGCTGATCGAGCGCTTTCTCGACCCTTATGGACGGTGGCGACAGGAAGTCGCGGCGGAGACGGAACCGATCTGGCACAACGGACATGTGGCGGTCGCCGGACTCAACACGGCCAGGCGCTATGGCCAAAGCCTGGACTGGTCGCGAGGTCGGGTTACGCGCAAGCGGTTGACGGGGCTCGCCGAGCGGTTCGCCGCCATGCCGGCGGGCCTGGTGCGCATTGTGGTCGCTCACCATCCGCTGGTGCCGCCGGAAGGCGGTCCGAAGGTGAAGCTGGTGGGCGGGGCAGAGCGCGCGGTCATGGCACTCACGCAACTTGGCGTGCGACTGGTACTGGCCGGACACCTGCACAGGGGATACGCGCGCTTCGCCTCGGCGGCCGGGGACTCGCCGCTGATCGTGCAGGGCGCCACGTCCACTTCGGTCCGGCTTCGCGGCGAGCCGAACGCTTATAACCGCATCCGGATCGGCGCGGACGCCAGGCCGGTGATTTCCATTCGGGTGTGGGACGGCCGCGCCTGGACGACCCGGACACGCGAAACCGGCGTGGCGGAAGCCCCGGCCGGGACGGTACAGACGCGGGAGCTGGGCCTCCACGGACCAGCGGATCGGAGCCGTCACTGATGTCGACGGCAGTGTTCGCCATTCCGCCCTGCGCCGGCGACGGGCTGCGGTCGCACCCTTGCAGGATTTCACGCGTGGTCATGCATCCGGCGGAACGTCGAGGCGACACGCAGGCCGCCGCCGGGCCAGGCGGCGCCTGATGCACCTGATGCTCTCGTCACCGGGCGATTTCGCCGATCCGCCGATGCGGGAGAACGCGGCCGGGCAGTTGCGCAGCGTTGGCGTCGAAGTGGAGTTCGGCGCACTGACGGCACGGCAGGCCGCGGCAGTGCTCGCGGAAGGGCTTGGTGGGATTGTCGCCGAAGAGGACGCGCATGCGCTGCTCGTCGAAGGGACGGTGCTGGGGACGCTGACGGTTGAGATGGATACGCGGTACGTCCATCCGCAGCGCCATCCGGGAACGCGCTGGGGACGGCTCGGCGTCACCTGGGCGGCCTGGCTGGGAACAGCGGTGCACGCCTTCGTGCCACGGGAACTTGTGACTCGGCCGATGCCGATCGACCAGTTGCCGCTGGTCGATCGTGCCGTGGAGGTGCTGCGCCGGGCGGGAGCGCGGGAAGTGGGGCCCGTCGCATATGGACTCCACTTCAACCCCGAGCCGCCACGGCTGGACGCGGAGACGATCACGGCGATCCTGAAGGCGTTCGTGCTGCTCAACGACTGGCTGCGCCGCGAGAGCAGGCCACGTCGGCTTCCTTTCGGGCGTGGCTTTCCGGCGGATTATGTCCGACGGGTAGCGGCGGCGGATTACTGGCCGGGTCTCGACAACCTGATGCGCGACTACCTGGCGGCGAACCCCACACGGGACCGCGATCTCGATCTCCTGCCGCTGTTCCTCTGTTTCGACGAGCGAGGGGTGCGCGCACGCCTTCCGAATGAGAAGATCAGCAAGCGGCCCGTCCTACACTATCGCCTTCCGACTGCACGGGTGAGCCAGCCTGGCTGGAGCATCGCGCCGGATTGGAACCGCTGGGTAGCGGTGGAGCGGTTAGCGGCGGACCGCCCGCGGCTCGAGCGTCTCGCCGCGGGCTATTTGGCGGCGGCACAAAGACCGCCGGACTGGGCGGACATCTCGGCGCGGCTGGCGTTCGAGGAATAGCCGTTCATGGACGTGCAATGACTCCGTGTCTGCATATGAACAGCCTTGCTTCGCCCTGCAGCGTGCCGGAGGATGGGCCTCCCCCGGAGGCAATCAGCCGCATCAGGCCCCGAACCGGGCGCTGAGGCCCAGGCGGCGAAAATCGGCTTCGGGTCGGATCTAGCTACTCGCAATGTAGTAGCATCCGTCGGATTTTGACCAGTAGGTAAATTTGTATTAATATACGTTTCGCTGTTCCGATTTAAGAAGAGCATTAATATATATCTGATGATTAATTTTAATTTGAAGGACATTGGCGAAGATCTTTTGGAGTCATTGAACTCTCGATATCAAATACAACGTGGATCATATCCAATAAAATACCAGATAAATGGCGTAGCTTCATATTAATTTATATGGATATGACACAATATTCTTGATTATTGCTTATATTATGGTCTTTCATTCTGAATTAATATTTAATTCATGGCCGTTTGATTTCGACGTTTCAGGTGATGCGGTGGATTGGTGGCCCTTGATCCTGGCCATGAGGGCGCGGGCGGCACGCTGATGAAGCGCCTCGTCCGCGTGGGGCCGTTCGACCTCGACGACAATCTGGCTGCGCGTGGCATTGCTGACGGCCTCCTGCGTGGCGTCGCGGACGCGGGTGATCAGGTCGGGGTCAATGGCTAGACTCTTCTCGCCGGCACGAACACCGATGGCCTCCTCCAGCAGGGCGCGGTCATCCGTGATGATGGTGCCGCTGGTCGTGCCGCGTGAGATGCCAACGTACATGCTGCGCCAGTTGATCAGGTTCACCCGCCAGGATTCCGCGTGCAGCACCCAATCCTTGGTCATGCCCTGCGCGCTGTAGGCAGTCACGGCATAGGCATAGTCGTAGTGCTGGTGACGAGGCTCGGTGACGTCGAGCCGCAGCTCGTGTCCCTTCTCGAAGCCAATAGTCGCCTGGTTGCCATCAATGGCGGTGATGGTTCCAAAGTCACCGCGCGCCAACCCGAGCCGGGTGTCATTGCGGTTCCAGCGGATGCGGTCGCCGACCTGCAGGTCACCTTGCGCCGGCTGGAAGACATCCAGGTGGCGCGGGCCGATGCCGCGGGTGGCCAAGGTGAGAGCCCGGCCATCCCCGGTGCGAAGGGCCAGGCGATCCTGGCGGGTGTCGATCGCGCTGATGACGGCATATTCGCCCGGGTCCAGCCGTCCGTCCTCGGTGTCGAGGCCCTTGGCCGTGCGGATCACCTGGCCGACCGTGTAGGAAACGGCGGACCGTTTCTCCGCGTTGGCAAGCCCCGCATCGAGCAGGCGGGTCCCCTGCGCCGCCGGCCCGGCCAACTCGCCCTGCATCCGCAGCAAGGTGCGGACCGTGCCTTTGATCGCCTCGCTGCCCTCCCGGCTGGGGTCGATCAGGAGGGTATTGGCCCGCTCCGCCGGAGAGAGGCCGGCATAGTGCCGGGCCATCATCATGATCCGGTCGTTGGCGGTGGCCTCTTCGACGATCCGGCCGCCATCGCGTTCCAACGCCTGGAAGGCGGTGGCGGCATCGCGGGCGATGATGGCCTTGACCGCGGCGCGACCGTCGGCGGTTTGCTGGCGGACGATCTCATCGAGACGGAAAGTCTCCAGGCCCCGCTCCTGCGCCTGCGTGAAGGCCTGGCCGGCCTCGACGCTGCCGAGCTGGAGCCGGTCGCCGGTGAGGATGACCCTGGCGCGCTGCTCTTTCGCCGCCTGCAGCAGTTCCACCGTTTTTCCGGTGCCAAGCAGGCTCATCTCGTCGACGATCCACACCTCGTGGCCACCGGCCAGGCGGTCGAGCAGGCCCGGAGAGGAGCCGTCCCGCGCCAGGTCAGACAGGAAGCGGTGCACGGTCTGCCCTTCCAGATGGAGGGCCTTGCCGAGCGTCTGGGCGGCGGAGGCGGACGGCGCGAGGGCCCGCACGGTGTGGCCCGCGGCGCTGGCAGCGGCGGCGACGGTGGCAAGCACGGTGGAGGTCTTGGCGGTGCCGGCCGCGCCTTGCAGCACGACGACCCGGTCGCGTGACCTGAGAATGCCGGTGGCGGCGGCGCGCTGGGCCTCATTCCAGCTGTGCCCCATGGCCGCGGAGCGCTCCTCCGCGGCACGGACAGCAGCCTGGGCGGCGTTGGCGGAGAGGAATGGCCGTGCCGCGCCCTTGGCGTGGTCAAGCAGGTCGAACAGCTTGAGCTCGGTGCGGATGGCGGCGGGGGTCGTGTAGCCGGGACGTACGGTGTCGGCCCGGATCTGCGGCGAGGGCTCGGTGACGTCACGCGGGACCAGGGCGCCGGCCGTGACCAGGTGAGCGACCGCCCGCTCGACAGCATCCGGCGTGGCACGACCGAGCGCGAAGCGGCTGGCCGCCTGCATGAGCCGGTCATGCGAGAAGGCCTGCTCCCGTTCCGAGAGGGCGGAAGTGGCTGTTTCAACCGCCTCCCGGGCGGCCCTCTGCTGCGACCAGGCGAACCGCGTATAGGACTGTTCGTGCCGCGTGGCGGTTCGCACCAGGGAGGCCAGCGCCCGCAGGTCCTCGCCGAGGCGGGCCTGCCACGCGGCCGTCAGCACGGCGCGGTCGACCGGCTCCTTGGCGCGGCGGCTCCGCAGGGCGGCATCCATCTTCTGCCCGGTCGACGCGGTGGCCCGGGTCAGCCCCTTGTCCTCGAGGCGTGCCTCGACCTGGGCGGAGCGGGAAGAGAAACGGTCGAGGGTCTCCTGGCCGATACCGGCGATCTCGAAGGTGCCGTCCTTGCCGGGCACGATGTCATAGCCGAGCCGGCGGATTTCGGCGGCGAGATGGACCCGGTAGAATTCCCCGCTGGCCTTGATCGCCTTGAGCATCGGCTTGCTCTCGATGCTGCGCCACTGCCCGTCCTCGGTACGGGTAGCGTTGAGCACGACGGCATGGGTGTGGAGTTGCGGCTCCTGGTTGCGGTTGACGTCGTGGCGGAACAGGGCGGCGGTGAGGTTGTTGGTCTGGGTGAGCGCAACGTCCCCGCCCTGGCGGATGCGGGTATGGACCTGAGTGGCCTCGATATGCGCCATCGCCGCTCGCACGGCGTTGTCGTGTGCCGTGATCAGCCGGGTGTCGCCCCCGACCAGGGCGAGGAGGGAGACCGATTTCGGGGCCGACCAGGTGAGGTCCCAACCGGGCTTGTGCTGCCATTCACCGTTCCGCTCGGTGCCGAGCCGGGTGCTGTCCGGCAGTTCGCCGCGCAGGGCGGCCTCGAACCGCGCAGCGTCGACGCCGCCGGAGAAGCCCGCCGCGGTGGCGCCGGCGCCCCACCAGGCGCTCGGGCCCTCGGCCTCGGCGGTATAGTAGTTGTCCTTGGCGAAGTAGCTGGCAGCCTGGTTGGCGCTCTTGATGGCGGCGGCGGAGAGCATGGGGGACGCGGCCCGCGGTCAAAGCTGTGGGAAGGACTCGAGCCCGTCCTGCGCGGGCGCAAAGGTCAGCGCCTGCTCAGGGGGGCGATCCCTTGCTGGCTGGTCCGGCGTGGGTGGCTCCTGCGGCCCGGGGACAGCCTGCGTG
This sequence comes from Rhodovastum atsumiense, assembly GCF_937425535.1. Lineage (NCBI taxonomy): Bacteria > Pseudomonadati > Pseudomonadota > Alphaproteobacteria > Acetobacterales > Acetobacteraceae > Rhodovastum > Rhodovastum atsumiense. The sequence continues at coordinate 129,558 of NZ_OW485603.1, read as the reverse complement.
GTGGACGCTGACGCAGCGTCGGCCGGGAGCGAGGCGGCCGCCCGCAAATGGGCCGAGACCGACCCGGACAGATCCGCTTCCTCAAAGGGCGCATGCCGCTTCGGCCGGGCGGTCTTGCCGGGGTCGGGCAGGCGGGTCCGGGCCACCGGGTAGGCACCCGGCAGGCGCACATAGCAGTGCAGGTCCGCCAGCGTCATAATGTCGGTGGGCAGCACCACCCGCTCGACATCTCGCCGGGTGCCCAGGTTCAGCGATTCGTAGCTCATGTGCGCACCGTAGCGGGCCGACTCCTCGGTGCGCTCCCGCTCGGCCTCGCCGAGCAGCCTGGACATGTACTCGGCGCTGAAGTTGGAGTTGAGCCGGAAGATGGCAGCGGTGTTGAACAACGAGAGGATCGCCTCGCCGCGCTCCTTGCCCCAGACGTCCATCAGCTGCTGCAGGTCCTGCAGCCCGGCGACGATGCAGATGCCGTATTTGCGGCCTTCCTGCAGGGCGGCCGCGAGGCTGGGCAGCTGCTGCAGGCTGTCCAACTCGTCGAGGAAGATCCAGATCCGGCGGTTCAGGTTCTCCGGCAACGACAGGGCCGCGGCAATCGCGGAGTCCAGCAGGCAGGTGATGAGCGGCCGCAAGGCATCATGCTCCCGCCGGCGGGAGCTGATGAACAGCCACGGTTGGGCGGTGTTGGCAGCGGTCGCCTGGTCGGCCGACCGGATGAAGTCGGAGAGGCTGAAATCATTGCTGCCGGCATCGGCCCGGAGGAAGCGCAGGCTGCGGATGTAATTGGCGGCGGTGACGTCGATGGCGGCGGCAGTGCGGCCTGCCTCCGGGTCGTAGAACCTGGCGATCTCGGTGCCGGCGAAGCTCCGCTGCTTTTCCTCGCGGGGGGCGACCACCAGCAGACGGAACAGCTCAAGGACGGTGCGCGGCTGCGCCTCCTGGAGCAGACGCAAGCCGGTGGAGAAGATGGCGCGGGCCGCGTCGGAGAAGAACTGGTTGGGACCGGACGGCGAGGGGATGAGGGACGCGGCAAGGCGATCGGCGGCGGCGGGGTTGTTGATCTCGGCCCAGGGCGACCAGGACGCGGAGCGGCGGTCGAGCGGATTGAGGATCCGGTCGCCAAGCTCGGGGCGGTAGAAGCTCGGGATGTAGGCACCGGCGATGTCGTAGATGATGGCGATGTCGCCGCGGGCACGGATCTGGTCGAGCAAGCGGTACATGGCCTGGGTTTTGCCGGCACCGACCGTGCCGGCCATCAGGATGTGCTGGGTTTCCTTGCCGAGGACGAGGGGGATGGTGCCGATGGCAAGGTCGCTGGCGGCGCGGCGGCGGATCAGGTCATCGGCCAGGCGCTTGTCGGAGGTGAGGCTGCGGCCACGCAGGAGGTAGGGATCACGGGCCGCGCTGCCGATGGCGCGGACGCCAAGATAGAGGCACAGGGTCAGGATCGGGGTGACGAGGACGCCGTACATGACACCGCGCCAGAACAGGTCGGTGATCGCGGTGGCCTGGGCGGTAAACCAATGGTTGGAGATGATTGACCCGGCGGGCCAGATCCGTGGATCTCCCATTGGATGCAAGGGGCGCTGGCAGGCATTGCTCTCGCAGAGAATGGCGGCGATCTTCCACCAGGTGGCTCCAGCGATGGCGTGCTTTTCGGCCAGGGCCCAGATGGTGAGCAACGGCGTCACCGCGAAGCCGGCCAGGGAGATCAGTACGATCCGGATGAGGCTCTGCAGCTGGATCCGCAGGCGCAGGTGCAGGAGGCCGACGCCGCGGGAGACGTCGTCGGCGATGTGCTGAGCCTGCTGGTTCATCCCGTCGTGGCTCCGTGGCTTTCCGCAGCGGCCAAGGCTCGGCGATGCAGTTCCTGGATGTCGCTGAGCATCTGCGACGGGATGCCGGAGGGCGGCCGGAGTGCCTCATCGGCAAGGAGCCGCCAGACCTGGATGGCCATGTAGGATGCCGAGGTCGCCTGGAGAGCGGTGGAGCGCACCAATCCCTCAAGGAAAGACAGGTGAGCCAATCCCGCCTGGATCAGTTTTTCAATTCGGCCAACCTGCTCCGACAGCTCGGCCAGTCTCTGTTGGAGTTCCTCGATGCGACCATCGGGGGGAGGCGCTGGGCACACCAGTCCGGTAGAGGGCGGAATCGCTTCGGCCCGAATGGCGCGTTGCCCCAGATACCGCAGGAATCCAGCGGCACTGGCGTATCCGGCGGATTGCGCCAGGACCGTGAGGACCTTGAGTTCCTCTTCCGAGACGCGCACGCATAGCTGCGGCCCCCGTTCTGCCTTCGGTTTGCTCATCAGTTCCGTGCTCTGCCGGTAACAGCCTGGGTCAGGAAAAGGCCGCCGCGCACCACCACGCTGTCCTTGAGGGGGATGACACAGGCCTTGATCGACCGCGTGCCGGTCCGGATCACCCCGTCCGGCACCGCGGCGATGCAAGGGGAAGGAACAGTGTCCTCCGGAACCTTACCAATGGCATTGAGGGCAATGACCTCGTTGAGGCTCGCGAGGCTGGCCAGCTCGGCAGCGGACATGCCGTGCGTGAGCAGGCCAGAAATCGCTTGCAGGGTGGCAGAGGTTTGCTGCGTGGCCTGGGTCAGGACGGCGAGGTTGTGGACATCGGCGGTCAGCCTGGTCATGGCGTCGGCGCCGCGGGCGTACCAGCCCATGATCAGACCGACCACGAGAAGCCCGACCGCAGGTACCATGAGAGCTGCCCAGGTCCGAAGGCGGGTATGCCTGCGGTCGGCGCGGAGCAGTTCCTTCAATGCGTCCTGGGCTGCGTCGACGAGGCCGGCGCGGATATGAGCCTGCTGCGCCAGCTCTTCCGCCTTGACCCGGGCCAGCGCGGCCTCATGCTGTATCGCGAAATCCTTGTTGAGCTGCTCACGCTGTTGATGCGCAGCCGTGGCAAGTTCAAGCTGCTGGCGCTGAGCCGTGGTAAGGATCTGACGCGTTGAGGTGCGTAGACCATCGTAGAGGGTCTGCAAGCCGCCCACGGTGGCAATCAGCGCCTGGATGATGGGATAGGCTGGATCTCCCTGGTAAGCGGGATGGCTCCGCGCGGCGTGGAGCTGCGCCTGGGCGGCGGCCAAGGCCGCTGCAACTTCTTCGGGAGTCGGGACGCCATCATTGGCGGGAACAGCGGGTGGAGTGGTCGTCATTCGAACCAGCTGCCGACCGGCTGATAGACCTGTTCCATGTTCGCGAGCCAGCCGCCGAGAATCAGCTGCTCGAACAGCCGGAGAGGTGGCGCCTGCGTATCGGGTTGGGCCCCTTCCTTGGCGTCGAAGAAGTTCAGCCGACGGGCCTCGACAGCCTGCGCGACCTTCAAGGCGGGGATAAGCAGCGATACGGCCGCATGTTCGTCGGTCAGCCGGCGATAGAAGGAGTGAGCCTGGATGTCGGCGAAAGACGAGGGATGCAGGGTGGGCGCAGCCGCTTCGTTGAAGAGGAAGGCGGTGGCGGTTGGGCGGAAGCCAAGGTTGTAGAGATTGGCGAAGGGTGACAGGTCATCGACCGACGTGCCAAGGGCGCAGCAAGTGACGACGGCGCCGCCCATCTGCTCGATGCTGCCGACGATGTGGGGCAAGAAGCGGACGACATAGGCGAGGCTTGTATCGCCGCCACCGAAATCGACCAGCACATGGATGCCATGAGGGATGGCGCTCAGGATGGTTTCAGACAGCCAGGAGGCGATGGCCTCGTCTTCGTAGGAGGGAGGCATGCCAACGCCTCCGATATATTGGCCGAGCACTGGATTGGTTTTATCGGCATCGAGAGCGATGAAGTTCTTTTGCTTCCGTGCCAGCTGCGCAATGTGATAGCGGATGTTCGTGCTTTTCCCCGTGCGGCCGCGCCCGATGAAGAATATGATCTTTGTTTTTCCTGAAACGTTGGTCTTTTGTGCTTGAAGCTTGGCACTTTGCGAGAATGTATCACGAAGATCGGCGTCCGGCATCGGCCGTCCCAGGGCAATTTCGGGAAGCTTTGCTGGCGGCTGAATCAACGAGACCGGATTGATGGGAGAGAAAGAGGTTGGTCCGCTCGCAGGCCTGCCCTTCTTCTTAACGTCGGTCTGCTCGTTCAAGTCTTGTTACCTCCGCTTCCAGTGTTTGTTGGTGCCTTCTTGGGGAAAATTCCCCGCTTTGGGTACGACAAAAAGGGCGGTGGCGGCGGCAGGTTGTCTCGCCAGTTCGCTGGTAAGCTCAGGGGCGAGGCCAGCTGCTCCGGAGAAGAGGCCGCAGCCGGAGCTTCCGGCGTTGTGACAGCGGCTTCGCCGTCATGTGGCGGGTCAGACGGTGCACAGGCAGCCACAGGCCGGGCAACTGAACTGGGAACTGCTGGCAAATGGAACGGGGCGCTGGACTGAGTCGTAAAGGCCGGCAAGGTTTCTACTGGCACGCTGAGCGGCGTCCCGCTTTCAAGATGAGATAGCGAGCCCTGAGAACGCTTCTCTCCAGGCAAAGCTCGCGTTGCCACCGATGAAGAAGCCGGCGCCCGGCTCGGCCGTCCTCCGGAAGCGCTCGTCTTATTGGGAATTTTCTTGGCGGATGGCCGTGAATGGGCAGCCGCGCGCCTCTGGCTTTTCCGAAGGGTATATGACCTTGCTTCCGACAATTTCTTTCGCAACTGCTTTTCTGACCAATCATTCTGGGTTCTATATTTAATTCCAGCGATATTGAGAGCATTGGCGATATCTGAGATCGCCACAGACTCTTCTTTCATTATTCTGCTAATTTTGGGCAGAATTTTCCTGATATGCCCCATCACCTGGTCGCCTGGAACCCAGCCAACGCGAAGCTGCGCAGCAATTTCCTGTAGTTCGTGAGAGGTTCGTGGACGTTTGTACACGCTGCGTTCTCGGTGCGATGATCTCGGAAAATCTGCTGGGAGAGTCTCAAGAGTCTAAAATTCTGTTTGGACTCGAACCAGTATCAATGCCGTGAGAGGCGGGGACAGATGGAGGAGCAGACGCGGGAATGGATGCAGGGGCGGATGCAGGGGCGGATGCAGGGGCGGATGCAGGGGCGGATGCAGGGGCGGATGCAGGGGCGGATGCAGGGGCGGATGCAGGGGCGGATGCAGGGGCGGATGCAGGGGCGGATGCAGGGGCGGATATGTTCCGGTTTTGACTGCTTCTGGATAGAAATCCGATATCACAGAATGTGATTAGTCTATGGATATTTCAACAAATTTTCGAAACTGGATATCCGCTGGCAGGCCCGGCCTGGCACGTCAGTGCGTATGGTGTGCGAGTTTGCGAGTTTGGACAGGCATGGCGGGCGGGGTTTGATTTTCTGCGTGGAGGTTCGGGCTTCGAAAGCGCATCGGGCATGCGGCGCCAGTGGCGCCACCGGTGCAGGTTCGGCGCGCAGCGCCGTCCGTTTCCCGCCGCGGCTTCCTCTTTCGCGTGTACGTCACCGCGAAATGCGGTGTTGCTCCTGATGGCAATCGCGCCTCGTGAAGACCGGGCCGCGAGGACAGCTATCCACGCAAGCCTGGCTGCCCCGTGCCGGAGCAACGTGGCGCCTCCTTCATGCTGGGGGCGCGGCCGCAAGGGGAGCTATGCCAGAGGGGTTCGGCCTACGGGCTCGTGGTGGCAACGCAGGGGCGCCGCGGCTACCGCGGCGCTTTGAAGGGAGAGCGGGCGGAGCCCGCTCTCCGCTTGACTTCGCGGTTGGCCATAGCCAGTACCGCGTTGCGTGAGACGAAGGCGTTCCGCGGTAGGGCTGCAATCAGGCGGCCGGTGTTCTCGGTGACGCCGCCAGCGAAGACGACGTGAAATGAGCCGGCGAAGAAGGTGAACATTGGCCGGATCTTTCGGGAGCGGGAAGGGCGGCGCGCGGCCGCCCTGGTCGGTCAGTAGGGCAGGTCCGCTTCGGTGATGGCGGTGTCGTCGCGGCCCCAAAGGATCTCGGTCTCGGTGACGCCGTCATTCCATGCGTGGGTTTCGATGGCGATGATTTCGTAGCCGGCGGTGCGCATGCGGGTGTTGTCGAAGACGCAGTCGGCGCAGCGGACAACGGTCATGGTTGGAACTCCCTGTGCTCGGCTCAGCGGAACTGCTGATGAGCAGCGGGAATGCCGGGCTTCGTGACGGCTCAACCCCCGTGGAGGGAGGACCGGAGCCACGCGCAGCCACGCGCAGCGCCGCACGATGGTGCGGAATCGGTAGAGTGGTCAGGGGCGCGAGCATGGCGAGCATGGCGAGGACCGGACCGGAGTGGCCGCGCTCTTCGCGGCGCCGCAGGCGGGGTTGAACCGGCGCGACCTTGCCCGGCATTACACTGGCAAGACAGCAGCAAGCGTTTTGGTGGTGGGAGTTGGTGCTGTCGCAGGTGATGTGGATGCGCTCTTGTGCGGCAGGGGTCGTTACCGGTGGCCGAGACGCGCCGGTGGCGAGATGATGCGGGGCCGTGGTGGTGACAGGCGCCCGATCAGGCCTTTCACTCTTTGCGGAGGTGCAACGCCGGGTTTGGACTCTCCTGACGCGGCGGGCCGGATGAGGTGGAGAGCTGTGTTGGCGCGGCCTGAGCCGAGGGGTGTCAGCCGGTGGAGTCGTGTCGTCGGGGATGGAGCAGGACGAGACCGGCCTGGAAGCCGAAGGGCTTGCCGATCCGGTTCAACGTTGCCAGGGTCGGGTTGGCCTTGCCGGCTTCGATCTCCCAGACCTGGCGCTCGGTCAGCCTGAAGGCGCGGGCGAAGTCGGCCTGGGTCATGCCGAGGGCTTCGCGCATCCGGCGGACGGCATCGGCGACCGGCAGGCCGCCGGCTTCGATGTCCTCATGGAGCGCGCGGCGGCGTTCGCGGATTTCCTCCGGAGAGGGTGGCCTAAAGCGCGGCATGGGGGGCTCCATGCGCGAGACCGGCGACGGCGTCAGCCATCTCGGGGCAGCGCCCCATCGCCCGCTGGATCACCTGCGGGTCGAGGCCAAGCGCGCGGGCGCGATCGGGCAAGGCGCGGAGGATGTCGGCCTTCGCGGCGAGGGTGCGCCTGAGCTGGCTCGCGTCCATGACGCCTGCGGTGGCGACTTCGCAGACGGTGTTCCAGTCGGGCGTCAGGTCGCGGCTCGGGCCTCCTGGCGCCTTCATGCAGGCCCAGGTGGTGGAGCGCCGCACGCCGGTGGCATCGAGGCGCATCGGGCAGAAATCGTAGAGCGGCGTCAGCCGGATGGTGCCATCGGTGTCCTTCTGCAGGGCGGTGTTGCGGCCGTGGTTGTCGGGGTTGCCGAGGGCGAGGTTGAGCAGATCGCGCAACACGTACTCGGTCACCTCGGTGGCCGGGTCGGTGCAGACCTCCCGGATGACGGCGAGGTAGTCCTCGTGCGCCGCCTCGTGGCCGAAGGCGGCGATCCCGGCGGCGGCGACGAGGCTCTCCTGGCCGAGGCGGATGACCCGGCCGTCCTCGACGCGGCGGTCAAAACGGGGGATGAGCAGGACGTTGCCCCGGTGGGTGAGGGGCCTGGCACAGCGCAGGCCGAAGGCGCGGGCGAGTTCCAGGTAGGGGGGCTCGGCGGCGAGGATCAGGCGCGTGGCCTCGTGCCTGTCACCGGGCCACTTGACGATGGCGTGGTCGCGGGCCTGGTCGTCCGGCACCAGGGGATCGGGATACCAGAGGCCGTCCCGCGCCTGCGTCAGCAGCACCTTCGGCCAGGCGCCCTGGACCCCCGAGGAGCCGGCGGCGATGGCGGCGAACTCCTTCGCCAGTTCGAGGAAACGTTCGTCGAGGGCGAATACGTCCTCCAGCGTCAGGCCGGGCTGGCGCATGCCGGCGATACGGGCCTGTTCGGCGTCCCAGGCCTGCTTGACGCGAATGTTGCCGATCGGGCCGCCGCCGGCGCGCAGCAGCAAGGGCAGCTCACAGGCGTTGGAGTCCGGGCTGATGCGCAGGGCGTCGGCGAGCACCTTGCGGGCGTGACCTTGCGGCAGCAGGTCCATCAGGAAGGGGGGCCAGTGGCCGAGTTTCCGCCATTCGATGCTGAGCGGCAGGCGCACGCTCAAGGCGGCGTTGCCGCGCACCCTGCCGGTCATGCCGGGGTCGTGAGTGAAGCAGTAGCCGGTGTCGTAGTCGAGCGTGGTGGCGCCCCGGTGCCCGGCCGCATCGGCGGCGAACTCGACCGTGGCGGCGTCCTGCCAGTGGTTGTCGAGGTGGATCTGCAATGTCACCCTGGCGGGCATTTTCTCCATTCCGATGGATGCCAACGAGACTATGGCGGGTTGTTAGCATCCACTGCAATGGATGTTTTCTGAGATGGCACTGCGACCAACCGCGCCGCGGTTCAGGCGAGGGGGGATGCTCCTATGTGCGGGCAGCCAGGCGGGGGGCGTAGAGCCACTTGCGCAGCTTGCGCGCGCCGATCCCGGCGTTGGTAGCGAGGCGCGGATTGATGAGGATGTTGGTTTCTTCTGGAGCGATCGCCGACGACACAAGCAGGAGCGCGGTGTTGCTGGCGCGGAGCCAGGTGGAGCCGAAGGTCATGCTGGCCTGTCCCGCCGGCTCGGCATCCCAACTGACCGGCAGGCTGGTGAGGCTTTCGCGTTGCGCGGCAGCCCAGACGTCGTCGGGGATCGTCACGGCGACAAGGTAGCGGTTGAGCGGCAGGCCGTCGGCGTTCAGGTGAACAATCGTTTCCAGCCAGGCGAGCGCCCGGCTTTCGGAGGCGTACACGACGGGCAGGCCCGCCTCATTCCAGCGGCCGCCGGTGGTCTTGGCACCGGCACCGGTGAGGTCGTCGGCCTCATAGCCGGGCGCGTCGGTGGCGATGCGCCAGACGGTCCGGGTCACGCGTAGGCGCCGGCCTGGATCTGAGCAAGGGCGGTGGCGACGACGGCCTGGCCTTCCATGGTGTCCATCAGGTCGACCGGGCGGATGCCGCCGAGGCTGGGCAGGGGCTCGGTGAGCCAGCGCGACAACCAGGCGGCGGCGTCGAAGCCCTCGGGGTTGCCGGAGTCCTCCATCATGGCCTGGAACTGGCCACGCAGGCGGGCGATGCCGAGGACCCGTTCGCCTTCATCACGCGAGAGCGGCAGATCCTGCTTTACCTTTTTGTTGAAGGTGGCGGCCGACATGTTCAGGGCCTTCAAGACGGCGCCCTGGCCGATGGCGCGTTCGGCGAGAATGCGCTTCGCCTCGGTGGCCCAGAGGCCATGGCGGATCATGGAGATGCGCTCCTGGGGGGGGCGGAACACGTCGAGGTAGGAGAGCTCGGCGGGTGCGGTGCCCGAGGAAGGGGGGATGGTCCCGACCGAGGAGGCAGCGCGTGGCATGGCCATGCTCCTTTGAGCTTGATACCCAAGGGACCGGGAGACATCGCATTGCCAGGCATGCGATGGTCAGGCGATCAACCAGTCCTCGCTGCGCAGGCCCTCGACGCGGCGGAATTCGTCGAGATTGCCGGTGACGACGATCAGGCCACGGCTGCGGGCATGGCCGGCGATGAGCACGTCATAGGCGCCGATCATCTGCCCCTGCCGCTCGAGGGTAGCGCGGATCTCGGCGGCGTGGGCAGCAGCGGTGTCATCGAAAGGGAGCACCTCCAGGCGGGTGGCGAAGTCGAGGACCGCCTGGCGGTTTTCGATCGGCCGTATCGACTTCTCGGCGCCGTAGAATAACTCGGTCAGCACCACGGTAGAGATCGACAGCGCCGCCGCCTCGGCGTTGAAGCGCGGGCGCAACTGCGGCGGCCGGTCGCGCAGCACACGGATGCAGAGATTGGTGTCAAGCATGTAGCGTAGCACGTCAGAATATCTCCCGTGCCTGGGCGGGGGGCTGGATGCGCTCGCCAAGGTCGATGCCAGGAGCGTCGAAGAAGTCATCCCAAAGCGCGCCGGCGGGGACGATGATCCGGCGTGTGCCATCGCGCAGCACTGCGACCTCGCGCACGCCGGGCGGGAAGGCGACGTCCTTGGGCAGGCGAACCGCCTGAGTGCGGTTGTTCTGGAAGAGGATGGTGCGTGCCATGGGGCTGGTCCTTGGGATATACAATCAGTATATACACCCTTGATCATGTGGTGACCATGCCTGAGACGGGCTCCCGTGAAAGCCCGTTGCTGCGCCTCCAGCACACACATGGATCCGCCCGCTTTCGACGTTGATGCGGAACTTCCCGCCCTGCCGCAGTCGCAGGTCGGCACGCATGTTGACCGGATGACCTGGGCGGGCGATGGGCAATGGCGCGGGCACCGCCGCCGAGGCCGGCGAACGGGTGCGCGTGATTGATGACGGCGTCCCCGGTGCCGAGGCGCAGGGCGCGATGGTCCTGAAACGCCAACGGCAGAGCCGAGGCCCTGCCGTTGGATGGATGTCTCGGCGGTAGAGGAGGGGCGGGCCCCAGACTGAAACGGGAACCGGATGATCTGTCAGGTGGTGCCTTTGATGAGATGGACATTGATGGTCGATGAAGCCGCGGTCACCGTGATTTCGTAATGGCTGCACTGGGTGACGTGATTGATGGTCCTGGTGCGGTAGGCGACGACGTTCACGCCGCCTGCGTGGCGGATACTATCGTAGATGATGCCGTTGCCGCCCGATGCCCGGATCGCTTCGCCGAACGGCTGCGAGGCGGCGTAGGTGTCCGGTGTGTAAATATCTGGCCGGGCGGCTTGTTGTCCCCGTATGTCCAGATAGGACCCGTCGATGTTGGCTGTGTACTCGCGGTACACCCGTTTGAGGCTGGCAACGCTGGTTGCCGCAGCTTCCCGGCGCAGATGATGCCCCACCTCGATGACCGCCGTTGGCAGAGACGCCGCCGCGTACCAGGCGCCCAGGTCCGCTCCGTTGAACCGCATCCCGCTGGGAGCCACGTGGAGGAAGGCCGCCATGATGATGCTGGAGTTCGGGCGGCTGTAGACCCAGTCGCTCTCAGGCAACCGCCGGACGCGTTCAGCCACGAGGCGGTCGTTCGTCCACCCCACGAGGTCCAGCACGGCCGCCAGGTCGGCCGCCGTCGCGACGGTGTCGAAGAGGCCGATCGGCGGGAACCTGGACGGCACCAGCCGGTAAGACGGGACCGGGGCTGCCGAAAAACCGTCGGTTGTCACCTGAAGACGATGTCTGCGTCGGTGTAGGGGCGGAAGTCCCGGTCGGTTTCGTTCGGCTCCATGTAGATCCCACCCCTTGCCGCATCCAGGAATCGCCGGACGGCCATCAGGCCGTCCTGGGTGCCGCACGTGACCAAATCCAGGGGTGGCTTTCCGCCGAACACGGCCGCTCCATGGGGGCGCCGCAACCACTCCACTCCCTCTCGCTCGGTCTCGTGCAGGATCATCAATCCTTGGTGGATGCCGAGAACGGCGGAAATCCGAATGAGGACGTCCAGGTCAAGCGTCAGCTCACCGTGCTCGCGCGCCGTCCTGGCCCAGTTGTGGAAGGTTGAACGCGCTGGCAGCCCCAGGACGAGGCGTCGCTGCTCCTCGGACAGCCCCCATAAGTCAGCAATGGCCAGGAAGGTCCTCATTCCAGGCGCGCTCATCCGGCGCCGGATGGTCGGCTCAAAGCGGCTGACGTCCAGGATCCGCCTGCCATCCGGGACAGGCGGAGCAACTTGCGCAGCGTGCGGCACTTCATCCTCCGTTTTGTCCAAAATGGGATATAGTCCAAAATTGGACATCCATCAAGGCTCTCACGGCTGACGGCCAACCGACTGGCAAAGCCGAAGGCCGGCGAGGCACAAGCGCCAGATGCCTCCCAGGCAGTCGGCAGGCCCGGACGAGCCTCTGCCACCGGCCTGTGCCGCAGCGAGCCAGTGTTTTGGTGGCTGGGACGTGCATGATGAGCGAGACATTCGAGCGCCGCGATGGTAGCCATGTTGGCCTCCGGGGGAACGGCGCTATCCCCAGCCGATGTGGGTGGCACCGGCGGCCCGGCCGCGCTGGACGAGAGCAGCGAGGGCGGCGAGGCGACGTTTGATGTGTCCCTCCGGCGCGCCGAGATGGATGATGGTCAGGCGGTCGGATTTCGCGTCGATGATCGGCGGGCGCTCGGGAGAGCGGTGACACAGGCCACGGCGCAGGGCCTGCGTAATGAGGCCGGAGAACAGGGGGATCGGCATCTCTCCCGTGCCGCCGTCCCAGCTGAGACCCAACGCCGCGAGCAGATCGGCGGCGTTGGCGTTGCCGAAATTGACCTGGAAGTCCTCGGGCTCGGTCGTTGCCGTGACCGGCCAGATCAGCCTGCCGTTGCGCGGGTCGGTGCGCAGGACAGAAAAGGTGACAGACATCGCGGCGCCCCCTGGCGGAAGACGTGCGGGAGCCTTTCGGCTCCCGCGTCGGAACTCAGGTGAAGGCGTCGAGCTCGGCGGCGGCGACCTGGCGGGAAACCGGCGCGGCGATTCCTTCGTAGGGCTTCCACTGCTCGCCGGTGAGGTGCTCGTAAGCGGCCTGGGCGCCATCGGCGGCACCGAGCAGGGCACGTGCCTGCAAGGCGGCCTCAGCGGCGAACTGCCGGGCGCGGGCGGCACGGCTCTCAAACCCGGCAGGACCGTCACGGTCGTCCCGGTCGTCGTTGCCGGTGGTCAGCTCGCGGGCCCTGGTGACGCGCTCGGAGTAGAATTCTCCCGCGCGGACAGCGGAGACCACGTGGGCGCCCACCAACCGCTGCAGGTGGATCTTCAGCGCCACTTCGTTAAGGACCAGCACCTCGGCGAGGCGGGTGATGGAGTCCCGGGTGGCCTCGCGGATTCCGGTGTAATCCACTGGATCGAGGGCGTAGGCAGCCGAGATCTTCTCGGCCTGGGCTTCGGTCGGGGCCAGCATCCGGGCCTTCTCGAAGGTCGGCGCCTCCTGGCGGAAGGTAGTGCGGGGGGCGGTGGATTTGTTCTGGGACTTCGCGGCCATCTCACTGCTCCATTCATTTTCATGCCCAAGGGTGGCCGGCCTGCTGCCGGCGGTTTTCCCCTCGGGTGCGGTCCCTTGGGCAGGGAGGGGCGGCAGATGGAGCCCCCGAGGCATGTGAGCGCACGGGGCTTGGCTGCGGCGGGCGGCGATGATCGCATCAGCGATCGTTGCCGCAGGACGCGGCTATGCCCTGTGCGGCGAGCGTGCCGAGCCGTCGGCGCGCGCTTTGCGCGCGGGGGTTCTGGCTGCCGCTACGCCCTGCCAGACCGCACGCATCCGAGGGGACGGGCCGGTGGCAGCGGCAAGGCGATCCTGTTTTTCTTCATGAATGAATGGAGTTTTGCTATTCGGCCGCGGGTTCGAGAACAGGCATAGCCATCGCCGTGTAGCCGTCGACAGGTGGCAAGTCCGGCATGGCGATGGTCGCGGTGTCCCAGAACCAAGGCGTGAACTGACTGTCGGCGGTTTGAGCGGCAAGATCTGCGCGGAACGCCTCGCTGGCACCCGACGGCAGCAGGTAGAGGCCAACCGGCCTGGGATGGGTGTCCACCACGACGGCGGTGGCGGTTGGCGCGGTGGCGGACAGGCCGTAGCGGAGCACCTTGAAAAAGGCACGGCTGCCGGCGGTGAGCGCTGTGACCAGGCGTTCGTCCGGCTCGCCTTCGATCGGGATCCAGTTGGCGTTCGTCGCCATCGCGGTGATGTCCTCAATGATGGCATAGCCGGCGCCATTCACCGAGAAGGTAGCGGCGACGACCAGGTGGTTGCCTGGCTTCTTGTTCCAGAGAGCGATTTCCTGCTCGAAGCGCTTCTGGAAGCTGGTGTGCAGGTCGGGCGACAGCCCGAAGTGAAAATCCGGACTGTGCTTGACGATGATCTTGAAGGCGCTGCGGGCGGCGGTGATCTCCTTGACGTCGCCAATCAGGATCATCAGGGGCTTGCTGCCAGTGCCGTGGCTGACAAGTCCTTTGGCCAGATGGATGCGGCGCCGGTCGGCGATAGCCTCCTTTTGCTCGGCGATGAAGGGCTCGGCTACGTAGAGGGTGCTGGCAAGGGGAGCGGTGGACGTGGCCTTGGAACCGGCGGCTGCCAGGAGATGGGATTGCACAACGTGCCAGGATCGGCGCCCGGCCCATTTCGGCGCCCAGTGGGTCAGGCGGGCTTCGTCCCAGAGGTAGTGCAGCAGGCCGCGGAGGGTGAGTTTCTTGCGCTGGAATTTGACGGTGTCGCCGGAAACGGCGCCGTGTTCCGGAAGAGACACGGGACGGTTGGACCGGCGGGAAAGCGGAAAGCCGAGACGCAGGAGCGTGGTGCCTTCCTCGGGGTTCTCGACGATCGCCTGACCGATCAGCGGAGCGAGGCCACCGAGTTCCGGCGGCGGCTCCCAGGAGGGGCAGCTGGGGGCGTGGTGAGGGCCGGTCTCCGGCATACGTTTGACGATGATGCCGCTGGCGGTACGCGCCAGATACATCTCGAGCGGCGGATCGACACAGGGGCAGAGGAGGCGCGCGCCGCGGCTGTGCAGTTGTTCGAGGCGGACACGATCGGTCGGGTTATCCGGGTCAATCGTGGTACTTTCGTATCGATAGGTTGGCATGGCCCTTTCCTGGGGGATCGGCCGCTTTCGGCCTGGAAAGATGCAATGGCTTCGCTGTTGGCCTGGGTTTCGTGGGCAGGGGCGGGGCCGCTTTGCTCGACGGAATGCCTTCTGTCTTCCGATCTGTTTAGATTTTTTCTGGAAAGATCGCAGGCGCTGTCATTCTGCAAGGAAAAACTGCGCGTGCAGGTTGATCGTGGATTGGGACGCCTGGGAAGACACCGCACATTCAGGAATCATCAGCGTGCCCGCCCCACCCTGATTTCAAGATTCTGCTGAAAATCCTGGTCCTTCTGCCCGTTAGCGGGTGCTTCCCGTCAGAATCAACGTGCCTGCATTCATTTCTCGAATTCAGGCACATTTCACCAAATGGAAGTTCGTGACGCATTGGTTCAATCCGGGGCCGACACACATCTCCATGGCTGTTCAGTTCTCTGATCTTGGTTGTGGTGAGTCCGGTGGGCCACAGGTGCCTGGCAAGGTGAACTGACTGATGAGAAAGGGGATTCCCGAACGGCGGACGATCTGACTCATAGGGCGGCAGCCGCATTGGAGGTTGCCGTGTCTGCATTCACGCCGTTGCTGGACCTGCTGGCCGAGATCCCCGATCCGCGCCGGGCGGAAGGAAAGCGCTACAAACTCCCCCACGTGCTGCTGTTCTCGATCCTGGCGTTGGTGACGGGCGGCAACTCCTACCGCGGTATCGTCACCTTCATTGATGTTCACCGCCACCGGCTCAACGCTGCGTTCGGACTGCGCTGGCGGCGGGCGCCCTCGCACACGGCGGTCCGGGCCATCCTTCAGGGGCTGGATCCAGCCGGGGTGGAGGCGGCTTTCCGCCGCCATGCGGCCCTGTTGCAGGCGGCCCGCGCCATCCCCGGACAGGGCAGTATCGCGCTCGACGGTAAGACCCTGCGCGGCAGCTTCGACGCCTTCCACGACCGCGCCGCCGCCCAGATGCTGAGTGCCTTCGCCACCGACACTGCCCTGGTGCTGGCGCATGTCGATGTCGCCGAGAAGTCCAACGAGATCCCCGCAGCCCAGGCGTTGCTCGCTGAACTCGGCCTCGCCAACAGTGCTCTTGTCACCCTTGATGCGCTGCACTGCCAAAAAAACATTTTGAGGTCGCCGCTGCTGCCGACATCACACTGATCGTCCAGGTCAAGGACAACCAGCCGACCCTGCACCAACAGATCCAGGATATCTGCGCGACCACGGTGCCGCTCACCTCCGCCGACAGTCACGACACTGGCCGCAACCGTGACGAACGCCGCCGCGTCACCGTCTTCGATCCTGCCGGTCGACTCGCCGACACCGACTGGCAGGACCATGTCGCCGCCATCATCCAGGTCGAGCGCACCGTCTTCACCCGCAACAGCAAAACCGGCCTGCTGCACCACTCTGCCGAGATCGCCTTCTACATCTCGAACGCACCACTCACCGCCACGCGCGCCGCCGAAACCATCCGCGCCCACTGGAAGGTCGAGACCACCTCCCACTACAGCCGTGACGTCACCATGGGAGAGGACACCTCACGTATCCGCACCAACCCCGGCATCATCGCCCGCCTGCGCAGCTTTGCCTTCAACATCCTCATGGCCAACCGCGTCGGCACCTTGCCGCAGGATCGCTACCGCGCCGCGCTCGCCGGACTGGATAACCTTCTCAACCTTCTCGCTGTCCCACAGAACTGAACAGCCTTGCACACATCTCAGATCGTTGCCAGTATACGAACACGTGTATGCAAATGTCTCTTGAGAATTCCCGTTTGCGTGAGCTGCAGTCAGGGTTCACACAGCCGTCCGCAGATCTTGCCTATCCTTGCGGGTTTTTCACATGATCAAACAGAAAAGTCCAGTTCTTATCAACGAATTACTTGATTTCCTCAGCATGGAAGCTACACTGCCACTTCTCATTGAGGAGAGAACAATGCGGGTCGAGATCATCCCCGGGACACGGAACGTCGTGCGTTTCCCCGTGGAACTACGGGCCAGGCCCAGCCTGGAACTGCTGCATGATCTGGCGCCAGACAGCCGGCGGATCGATATCATCTCTGAAGCGTTCGGTCTTGACGAACCACCATCCGGTCTGCGCGATCAGGCGGACCGGCGCACTGCCGAGCTCATCCAGGCGCGGGTGCCGTCTGGACCAGATGAGGCACGGCGGGCAGCATTGGATGCTCTGCTGCGTCCCGTGCTGGAAACGGCGGTAGCCGCATGCCGGAATGCGTTTAAGGCTGATCAGGAAGCTCAACAGATGCAAATGCAGGCGGCGCAGGCGTTGGTGGCAGGCAGCTTCTCCGCGTCCGGCCTGCAGGCGCGTGCCGATGCACTGACTGAGACCGTAGCCGAACTGACCCTGCTGGCACACCAGCACGCTGAAGAAGCCTTTGGCGTAGCGCGGGCGGTCGATTATGCACGCCGCGGTGGGCCCTGGGTACCGTTCGATGTGCATGCAGAGGCAGAAGCGCTGTTCTTCGGCTCCGCCAAGACGGCCTGACCTTTGGGGGATGATCGCTGCTGGCCGGGGGTTTGCCTCCGGCCTCGCTGCAGCCTGCTCATTCTGGTATCCAGCTGTTCAGGCCGGTTATCCCTGCGATAGTGGCTGGATCTCCTGCGCGCAGGCAATCCTCGATTCATCGTCCTGTCTGCCAGTGGTCGTTCTCGCAGAGTTCGGCGACCTGCCCCATGGTACCTGCACCCCGAGATACAGGTTCCAAAAGCACAGAGCTTGAGTTGGTGCAGCAATAGGGCGCACCGGGGTCGCGCCTGACCGTGAGGACCGATGCGCTGCTGGGAAGCATGAGCATGCCCGAGGACAAGATCCCGGCCGGGGCGCACACGCCAGACGCTGGATGCTGCGGACGCGAAGCGCCGTGTTCAACCCAAAGCCGACTCATGCATGCTCCGCGAACTGCCGCGCGAGGCCGCCTCGCACTTCACGGCGATGACGTATCGGTGCCGCTCTCGGTCGTCGTCGCACAGCGAATAGTTCCGCAGCTCGGAACAGGGGGGCCGCACGATCAGGCTGCCGCCTGCCTCGAAGGCGGGCAGATCGCCACCGTCCGTCTCAGGTCGAACTCGCAGACGGTCTCGGTCAGCATCCGTCGCGAGTGCACCACGAGCATCAGGCTGTTTTCCAGGGTCATGACCATGCTCCTCAGCCGATGGAGATCGGGGAGCCAATCTCGACGACGCCCCCTTCCAGGACCTCGGCATAGACGCCCATGTCGGCGTGGCCGAAATGCTGCATGAGGGAGCGAGGGATTGTCATGTTCCGCTCGGCAGTGACGGGATCGACATCGGTTGCGGCGCACCGCCGCGTCCGCCTGAATATCCTGAGCCTGGCCGGGCCAACCTGGATCTCCCGTCCCAACATCTCCAGTTCCTGGAAGGCGTCCAGCCCGTCGAAGTAGAGGTTGGCACGGAACCTCAGAGGGTCGATCTCCGCGTTTGTCCGGGCTCCGAGATCCCTGACGCTGTTCAGGTTGACCAGCGAGATGGCGTTCATCATCGCCTTCGAATGCACGGAGATGTCGGTGAAGCGATTCTCACCGCCGACGGCCACGACCGGCTCCTGCCCACCGTTCAGGTCAAACATGGTCGAGAAGAACCTGCTCACGTTGTTCCGGCCTACCTCGGTCTCCAGTTCCTCCTGGAGCACCAGCTGGCCCTGCACGCGGATTTCGAGCCTCCTCGTGTCGCGGTCGACGAAAGTGGATAGGGCGGCCAGCCGCTCCTCTTTCACAAGCACGATGAAACGCGTCTTCGGGAGTGGCTTGTAGTCCACCGGATCATAGCCGCTGTCGTGGCGCGCAAGACCGTAGACACGGTCGAGCGGAAAGCCCTCGCCCGAGACCAATCGGACGCTGGACAGAGCCTGTGCGCTCAATCCTTTCACTGGATAATGAAATAAACCGCTGATCTTCGTCGACATCGCTGATCCTTCTGGCATCGGTGGCGGACGACCCAGAGCCGCCCAACACTGGCCCAATTAGCCGTAGTCGCCCCCTTCTCGCAGACTGCGAGCAGATTCTCCCTACTGACGACTGTCAATCAAAAGGCGGCGGCAGACCCTGAGGCGTCTACGCCGTTCCGCGTCTCTACGACGGCGGGACCACGCCGGGGGAGATCACGCAGGCCGCCGCTCTCTCGCTACGGCAGGCGCCGATGCATTTGTGTTGGCGGCGACTGCGACGCATGGCGAGACGCGCCATGATGGTGTCCCGGTCCATGTGGTCCTCCTTGCCAGAAAGCGGGTAAGCCGCAGGGGCCCTGTGAGGCCGCCGAATGGATCAGGCCGCGGCGCGGTGCCTGGGCATCGTTGGTGGTGTCATGCGCTCGTCCTCATTGGCACCACCATTCGGCTTGGACGGCTTATTCGATGTATCAAGCACGGCATCGTCGGGTTCATCGGTGCCTTCGGCTTGGTCGTTCCACGCCTCGTCAGGGTCGACGTCCTCATCCGTGAGGCCCTCCCTGGACGCAATCGAGAGGCTCTCCTGCAGCTTTGTCCGCTCGGCCTCGGTGAGCGCAAACCGTGCCGCCGGCAGGAGATAGGTCCCCCGCCCGACATGCCCGATCAGCGCCGCGCGGGTAGCTTTGCCGGTGTCGCGCGGCAGGACGTTCTCGGCCCTGGCGACCTGCTCGATGGCCGCTTTGCTCAGGCAGGACAGGAATTCCTCGGTTGCCATATTCGGCAGGAACCGGTCGGCGCCGAGGATATCGCCGGCAATCCGTGCCACCATGCCGCTGCTCGTCATCCCCTCCCGGCACGACAGCACGGAGCGAAGCATCTCGCGGGCCGCCGCGCGCAGCAGGCTGACATCGTTGGTCAGCATGCCGCCCTCGATCAGGCGTCCAGCCACCGCCAGACGGTCGAACCGGCTGTGCGCGCGGGGCGAGTGGACCGACACATTCTGCCCCGCCAGCGCCAGCACCAGTAGGCCGATCAGCACAGAATCGTCGGCGGGGCTTTCCTGCAGGGCCTCGTGCAGCGCATCGGTGCGGAAGTCGCCGATCATCGTGACGCCCTTCTGGGTCACATCGGGACGCGAGGGGAGCGGGTTACCGGTGGCGGCCGTGGTGCCATCGCCTTTCGTGGCGACGGCTTTGGCTGTTTTCGGTGGGGGTAGACGGAAGGTGACGGTTTCCACCTCACCGGTGCGCCGGTCGAGATAATGGCCGATGCGATCCTCGGGACCTGGTGTGCTCCAGATACGTTGGGCCCTGGGCGGCAGGTCCGGCCGGCCCCACTGATCCACTGTGAGCAGTACGCCGTTTTGCGGCAAGTTGGCAGTGAGCCATTCCTCCTGCGCGGCAAAGAACGCGTCCACCTGGGTGGTGTAGAGGTTGTCCTCGTCGCCGGGGCCGAACAAATCGTCTTCCCAAACAATCCCATGACGGCGGGTGCTGTCATCGTCGAAACGGGCGTGTTGTTTCAGCAGACGGGTTTTCTGCAAAGGGCGGGCGATGTCCCACCAGGTAGCCGTCTCGCCGCGCTTCGGCTTATGCCTTTTCCAAATTTCGGCCTGTTCCTCCAGTGCCGCCGCGGCGATGATGCGGATCTCCTCCTCGCGGGGCATGTCGCCTTTGGCGATGTGATCCAGGATCGTAGGGTGGATATTCGCCAACAGGCGCAGGCGACGGATGAAGCGGACGGGATAGGCGAAGGCAGCAGCGATGGCTTCCTCGGTCCAGTCGTCGCCGATCAGGGCCTCGATTGCCCGCCACTGGTCTACTGGCCCCATCTGCGCCCGCACGATGTTTTCAGCGAAGCTGCGTACCGCGTCGGCGCCGTCATCGGCATCGCGCACCAGCACTGGGATTTCCGTCATCTCGGCCTTGATGGCGCAGCGGACGCGGCGCTCGCCGGCAACGATGATCAGCTTGTTGTCGATGGGACGGACCACCGGAGGCTGGAGCAGACCGATTTTACGCAGGCTGGCGACCAGCTGGGCGTCCTGTTCCGGTGTTGCCTTGGTACGGCGGGGATTGTTCGGGTTGAACTTCAGTCTGCGGGGATTGACGGTCCTGAGTTCCATTGCGGTCACTCCTGGTTGCTTGACCCCACCCGACGCGCAGCGCGGTCGGCCTGGCACCATTGCCGGTGAGCGGCCCGAGCCGGCGCTATGGGACGCGGCCCGGAGGGCTGCGGCCCAGCCGGCCGGGGTGCGTGACCGGCGATGGAGCGCAGCGGTGCCGGGACGGATGCGATGCCACCCGTTCCCATTCCTCCATGCTCGCCTGGCCTCTTGTGTGCGCACCCGCCGGAGCAGTTTCAGTTCCGGCCAGTGCCGGAGGGAGGTGCCGCGAGGACGCATCTCCCGGCGTCTTGCCCCGTTGGGAGAGATGAACAGGAGGCAGCGCATGGCCGAGACGAAGGACGGGATCAGGGTTAACCGGGCGCCGGTCCTGACGCTTTGGGCGGCCGTGGTTGCCGAGCGGCTGGGCTATGACCGGGATGCCGCGATCACGCTCGGCCGAGCTGTCGCCGGCTCGAGCGCGCGGGTGAAGGCGAAGGCGCTCGGCATCGCCGAGGATCACCGGGAGGTGGGCGACCTGCGCGACGAGGCCCGCAAGCTGCAGAAGGAGAGGACGCACGCGCCGAAAGCCGTGCATCTGCTCGGCCGCGATGTGCCGGTGGTGGAGGAGAAAGGCTCCGTCCGAGCCCTCGATCACGACAAGCCAGCCGCACCGAAGGCGGCGGCTGGCTACGTCGAGCGGGCGTTCGGGGAGGACCTGCCGGCCGTGCGGCATGCCATGGAGGAATTGGCGCGGTCCATGGAGCCGGAAGAACTGAACAGGGTCGGTTTCCGCCTGTACGAGCACTTCCGGCCGGAAGTGCCGACCGGGGCCACGGGCTGGGGCGCGAAGGGTGTGCTGGACCTCCAGCGGATCAGGACCGCAGGGACCTGATCTGCGGCATCAGGGGCAGCAACCAGCCCGGCAGGTCCGGCACGGTGCGGGTGATCCGCTGCTCGGCCATCTCCAGAACCACCCGATGCACCGCGCCGGAGTTGTCAGCCAGGATCCCCCGGTCCACGATGGCCAGGGCCTCCGGAAGATTGGCGAGGCTGGCCGAATAGCGGCGCCGGATATCTGCTGGCGCGATGAAAGGCCGCTCCTGGCGGCACGCTCCACACACGCGCTGGATGTTCAGCGCCACGGTCTCCAGGGCAACGTAGCGGAGTTCGATGTCATAGCCGGCCGCCTTGGCGGCCCGGAAGCGACGCAGAACGGAGGGCCCCGCAAGGGTCGTCTCCAGTGAAATCGACCTGTGCGCCGCCAGACTGTGCCCGAAGAGCGTGAGCGCGGCCTTTCCGGCGGTGCGGCCGGCCGCGCGTGGGTTGGCTGGGTTCAGGCCACGGGCGATCTGGTCAGGGTCGATCACCACCTCGACCGGATCCGGCTGGGCATCTTGGTCACGCAGGCTGCTCTTTCCTGAGCCGTTCGGCCCGGCATGGACGAGCAGGCGCGTCATGCCGGATACGGGAAGTCCTCGTCCCGGAACTCGGCAACGGGTGCCAGGCGCTCGATATGGCCGTCCGGATACTCGCGGACGACCCACCCATCGGCCATATACGTCATAACCTCGCCGCTCGCGACGCGATGGGCACGGGCCGCTCGGGCTGCCTCCTCGACCGCCTCGAAGCTGGCCCAGGCGGGAGAAGGCGCAGCGGGGACACTCTGGTCAGGCATGGCCTTGCTCCGTGGGGCAACAGGGCAATAGATAGTGTGCCGGGCAGCATGTGGCGAGTTGTAGGAGGCCCCCTCTCAGGCTGCCCCCCAGCCGTTAGCGTCTGGTCGTTCCTGTCCCGGTTATCATTGGCGGCCAGATCTGCCTCGAGCGCCTTGAGCTCGGTGGCCTTGGCCTCGGCCAGGGGCGTGCGCAGTTCCTCCAGGGAGGAGTACTTTTCCAGCCAGCCGCACACAAGCAAGAAAGTGTTGTTGCCGCTTGATCCTCGGGGGTCGTCCACATAAGGCTGATTTGGCTGCCGATCGAGACAATGGTCCCGGATCGCGGCAGCTCAGCGCTCGCATGGCGCTGACCCGGAAGGTGACCGTGACGATGCCGCCGCCCGCCTCCAGGCGCCGATGGGGAAGCCCGCGATGCCTGGCCGGAATGCCGGCAGTCCGCTGTTCCCGAGACATCGTCCCCGGCGGCTGGTGCCCATCCCGGCCAGGAAAGCCTTCACATTCAGCGGAGAGGCTTGTCGCCTGCCGGCATCGGACCGTAGCAGGGACGGGCAGGACATGGAGAAAGCAATGAGCGGTTCGCAGAACGCCGCCACGAATGTCGTGCGGTTCCCGATCGAACACCGGATGCATCCGACGCTCGATCTGCTTCGCGAACTGGCACCGGATGTGCGGCAGGTGCTTCAGCGTGCCGAGACGTTCGGGCTGCCTGTGCCCGACGCCATGCTGCGGCACGTGGTGGACCGGGAGACGGCCGGGCACATCCTCAACCACGTGCGCGCGGAGCCTGGTCCCGAGCGCCGACTCGCCCTGAAGGCGCTGCTGGCATCCGCGGTGGCGCCGGCGGTCGCCGCCTGCCGGGTCGCCGACGAGGCCGGTGAGGCAGCCCAGGCAGCACGGCAGCGGTTCGTGGCCATGACGGCGGCCGGCCATCATGACGCACCGGCGCAGGAGGTGGACGCTGACCGGCTTGCTCTCGACGCGGCAACGCGGCTGCTGGAGGCGCATCTCCGCTGCGAGGAGGCCGAGGGCGTCGCGCGCGCGGTCGGCTTCGCGCTGCGCAACGAGTCGTGGGTGCCATTCGATCTGGCCACAGAAACGGAGCGGCTCTGCCGCGACGGCATGATGCACGCCGACTGACCTTGTCTCGCGCAAGGCGGCTCCGCCGCGGCGGAACGCTCAGGCCAGATCGAGTGTGACGACCTCGCCGAAGCCGGTGCTCCGGCCGCGCGTCGGCGTCAGCCAGATCGTCGGGATGCCTGGATCGACCGGCTCGTCCGCGGCGGCAAGGTCGGTCGCGTAGACGATCGCCGCCGCCTGCGGGAGGTTCGCAGCGATCCAGTCGAACGCCGGCTGGAACTTCGTGCCCCCACGCCCCTCGACCTCGATGCTGTCGAAGCCCTCGCCGGGCCGCAGATCCTCGACGCGGCGGACGGCGGTGTCGCACTGGATCAGGACGATGCGGTCCGGGCTGGTCTCCTCCAGGATGCCGAGCACCTCGGCCGTATAGGCGGCGAGCTCGCGCGGGCTGATCGAGCCGGAGGTGTCCAGCACGAAGGCGATTACTCCGGCGCCGCTGCGGCGCCAACCCGGCAAATAGAGGCCATGCGGCAGAAACCGACGGTTGGGCCGTCCCCAGTCAAGCGCCTCGCGTCGTGTGCCGTCGAACACCTGGCGAAAGCGGTCACGCCAGTCGATGCGCGGCGCGCTGGCAGCGATCATCTCCACAAGCGTGCCGGGCAGTTTGCCGGCGCGCCGGGCCATGGCAGCGGCCTGCCGGATCCGTACGTCGAGATCGCGACCCGCCTGCCGCCGGCGGCTTTCCGGCAGCGGTGAGCCATCCACCTGGGTCAGGTCACGAACCTGTCCCCAGCGCGGTTCCCCGGCGGTACCGGAGGAGGCCGGCGCGTCCAAAGACGTTGCTCCCGGGCCAGATGGCCCAACGTCGGGCGCGGCCGGTGCCGGGCGGGTCGGCTGCTCCTGCAGCAGCCGTTCATAGATCGCTTCCGCCGGCAGGCCGGTGAAACGGCCCGCGTGGTCGATCAGCAGATCGTCCGGCAGAACAAACCCATCCTTGAGCAAGGTGGCATTGATCGCGAAATCCGCGGCGACGTTCCACAGCCCGGGGAGACGCGCCCCACGACGCAGATGGTGTTTCAGCACGATATGCAGCACCTCGTGCGCGATGACGGCCGCGGTGCGTTCGGTCCCGATCTCCGCGCACCAGTCCGGGTTGTAGAAGATCGCCCGCCCGTCGGTTGCCATAGTGTCGAGCCCGGGCTCGGCGATCCAGTCCAGGCCGAGCGCCAGGGCACCGAAGAACGGGGCGCGGGTCATCAGCCGCGCCCGTGCCCGGGGGATGATGGGGGGCAACATTCGCCTGCCCCTCGTCACGCGAAGGCGCCCTGCATGCGGCGCAGGATGTCGTCGGCCTTGTCGGCGACGCTGTTGCGCAACGCCGGCGAGGCGCGCAGATCGTCGGGATGATACGCGGTCAGGTGGTCCTCGATCTCGCGGCAGAAGCCGGCGATGCGCGGGTCATCCATCAAGTTCAGCATTGGCGCCAGCTGCACGATGGCCCGCACATTCTCGACCAGGCTGTCGCGGAACGGATGGCGGGTCCGGCCGTCCTCGCGGCTGAACAGGCGCAGGCGGGTGGCCATGCGCGCCACCGGCTCGCGCAGCCGCTCCAGCAGGCTGGCGACCGCGTCGTTCACCGTGCCACGCAGCGCCTCCTCGGCATTGCGGCGCACCGCGTCGATCTCGTCGGCGGCCAGCTGCACGCGGAAATCTTCGGCGCTCGGGATCGGCAGGAAGGTCAGCTTCACTCCAAAGCGCTGCCGCAGCTGTCCTTGGCTGGGGAAATCGCTGTCACTGTAGGCGTCGCCGAGGCGTCGGCGTGCCTGCTCGCGGATGTCGGGATAGGCAGCGATGAAGGCGCTGACCGCGTCGTCGAAGCCACGGATCGGCTCCGCCATGGCGTCGGTGAAGGCCAGGTAGGCAGTCCCCTTGAGGATGCGGGTGCCGTCGTCCATCCAGGGCAGGGTGCGCTCGGCCACGGCGGCACGGACGATGCGCTCGGCCGTCTGCACCGGCGCGATGGCGTCCCCGAGCAGGCTCTTGTTGGCGCGGATGGCGTTCTGCTCGGCACCCTTGCTGTCACAGAGTTCGCGGGTGATGGAGCGGTCGCGCTTCTCGCCGCTCCAGACGCGGACGCGGGTGGCAACCAGCAGGGCACGGGCCGACAGGTCGATGGCCGGCAGCAGCGCATCACGGGGAGAGATGTGCATCGGAAATCTCCTGGGATGGGAAAGCGTGTGCGGGCGCGCGTGCGGCGCCCGGCGGCACGCCGTCCGGGGCGGGGTGCTGTGGAAGCGGCGACGTTCAGCTGGCGCTGAGCAGTTCGCCGTGCGCGGCGGCCCAACGCGTGTAGGCCGTGGTCAGGCGTAGCGTCTCATCGCGGGCGGTCGCGTCGAGCACGCCGGCCACGGCGAATTCCTGCTCGGGCAGCCGGTCGAGGTAGGTGATGATGGCAGCGAAGTTGCCGGGCCGGGCGTTGTAGGCCAGCGCGCCTATCAGCGCGTAGAGGGTCATCGCATCCGACGGGATCGGTGCCGTGGTGGGATCGGCGATGATCGCCTGCACATCCGGCAGGCTCTGGCAGACCTGCCGGAAGCCGGCGAAGTCGGCACCGGCAGCCTCGCCAACCGTGCCGTCGAGGCACTCGCGGCGCAGCGCCTCGGGCAGGTCGAGGCCGAGCACCTGGCTGCCCATCTCCCACGAGCGTGGCGTCGGGTAGGCATTCGAGGTAGCGCAGAACCGGTGATGGTACTCGGCGGCGCGGAAGCGGTTGTAGGCGATCAGCATCGGGTCGAGCCCCTTGCGGCTCGCCCACTGCGCCCAGGCATTGGCATCCGCCTCGACGGTCAGGTGCAGCAGGCGATTGCGTAGGTGCGAGGGCATGGCGCTGGTGCCGGCGCGGTTGTGCTGGAAGTTGCCGGCACAGACCACCATCCAGCCGCGCGGGAGAAAATGCTCGCCGATACGGTGCTCGCGCACCAGCGTGGCACCGATGTTCATGTTGGCCACGCCGGCCTGTGGCAGTTCGTCGAGGAACAGGATGCCCTGGCCGCTGTCGGGCAACCAGTCCGGCCGGCAACGAATGGCGCGGCCGTTCTCCACCCACGGCATGCCGCCGAGTTCAGCCGGATCACGGGTCGCCAGGTCGGCCTGGATCACCTGCCAGCCGAGCGTGGCGGCGACCGCCTCGACGATGGTGGTCTTGCCGAGGCCGGGATCACCCCAGGCCATCGGAATGAGGAAGCTGGTCACCGGGGCGCCGGCATCGGCGAGGCGTTGGTTGTGTCGCAGGATCTCCAGCAGCACAGTTTCGAATTCGGCGAGATTCATCTTGCGTCCCTTCCAGGATCGGGGCTGAACACCCCTCGCAAGCCGCCGGGCGCTCCCGGCGGGCCAGCGCGCGCGGAGCGCGGGACCGCAGCCACGCACAGCCGGGGCACAGCACCCGGCGAGCATGGCGAGGACCCACCGCTTGCCCGTCCGGGGGGCGGCGCGGTGGCATGCACCTCCGGTGCCGTCCTGGCTTTTGGCTATCGGGCGTTGCCGTTTCGTAGTGTGTCGTTCCAGTCTCCCCGCACCGGCCGCAGCCGGCTGCACCGCACGCCGGAAGCAGCCGCGATGTCCGCGATGCGCACGGCGTAGCGGTCTCCGGCCGTATCGGCGTCGGTCGCGGCGACGATCTCGGCGCCGGTCGTGGCTGTGGCGAGCGTGGCGATCAGGCGTTCGGTCGCCGGCCCGATGCCGCCGCCGGTGCTGGCGTAGAGACTACCCGGAGCGAAATCTTCGAGCGTGGCCAGGCTGAGCGCGTCGATCGCCGCCTCCGTGATGGCGACGCGCGCCGGCGCCACGGCGCCGATGGCAAACAGGGTCTTGCTGCCGCCGGTCGCGAAGCCGCGCCAGTGCGGACCGCGCATCTCCCAGCCGGCGATGCCGCCGGCACCATCGCGGTGCAGTGCCCACAGGCTGGCCGCCGGTCCTTCGCGCAGCAGATCGGCAGCGATGGCGCGGCCGAGAGTGGCGTCGGGCAGGCTACGAACCTCGGTGAGGTAGCGCCAGCACGGCGAGCCGGGACGCGGCGGACGCCGACACTGCCAGCGTTGCGCCAGTGGTAACAATGCGCCGGTTGGCCGGCCCGGCAGAGCTGCCGGCGCTGCCAGGGCAACACCGGCCAGCGATCGCAAGGCCAGGCAGGCGTCCCGGAAACTGCCGCCCCAGAGATATTGCGCCAGGGCAAACACGTCGCCCTTGGCCGGGGAGAGCGGATCGAACCAGCCCTGACCACCATGTGTCACGATGACGATCCGGCCAGCGCCGCAGCGGTATTTCACCGCGCGGCGCGTGCTCTCCCGGATGTCCATCCGCCATCCCGCGTGTTCAAGCACGGCGCGGCAATCCACCCGCGCGCGCAATGCCGCAATCTCCGCGTCGTCGGTCCGCATCGTCCTGCTCCTGTCCACCGGGGCGCCACGGAGCAGGGGCGAATGCCTGTCCTGACGCGGCGCCGGATGGCGCCCGCAGGCCGCGAAGCCGGACCGGGGCAAGGGCGCGCCGCACCGCCGGCGCGGGACCGCAGGGCCGCATCCTTGCCGCGGGCCAGGCGCAAGCGGCAGAGATCTCACCGCCAGTCGCAGATCATCGTTTTATCAAAGACTTGAAGCGGCCCGTGAGGGACTGTCTCATGATTGGGGGTCAGGCCGCGAGGGCTGCTGGCGGATGCTGATCGTTGGCGATCTGAAAGCGTTGCCCGAAGCTGAGACCGAAGGTGCCGTTGTAGACAGCGCAGCGAACCTGCAGCAGAAGATCGGCACCATGGCGGGTCCAGCGCATCTGCTGCGACTTGTTCATCCGGCGGTTTACCAGGAAATTGGCAGTGCCTTCGGTGATGGCTGTCCCGACCCGCCGGCCGACACGATGGCGCTCAGCGTAGTTGACCATCCAGTTGGCCTGACCGACCAGATAGCCGTCCAGCGCTAATAATGCAGTCCACAGCTTGCGCGATGACGGCACATGCGATGGGCGCCCTGCTACTTCCCCCTGGAACGCGTGCATGACTTTGCGGATGCGCTCGATACTGACCTGAGCATCCTTGGCCTTGCCGTTCCACAGACGCCAGCGCAGCCGGTCGACTTCTGTCACGATCACCGCCTTCGCCTCTCGCCGTGCCGGTGTGTCGGTTGACAAGGTGCCCGCGGTTTGCTCCAGGCTGTTGCAGCCGCATCGAGATGTGGAACCAATCAAGGATGGGTGGTTCGGCGACGCCGCTGGCGACCAGAATAGAGCGCAGACCGGCGCAGCCGTCAGTGAAACCGGTCAGTGCCGTGGTGCCGGTTCGACCAACGCTGTCCAACCTGTGGCCGATCAGCGCTACGAGATTCGTCTCCGCTCCGGTCACGGCGCCGAACACTTGTCGAGAGCCAGCCTCGGTCTCGACATTGCCGACCTTGACTTCCAGATGTCGCTCCCCCTCCTCGCAGCTACGGATGAACGTCGAGTCCACGCTGATGGAAATCGCCGCTGCCGGCGTCACCAGCGTGGCCACCGGCCGATGCCGTAGCTGCTCGCCGAGCGTCATGGTATGGCGGCGAAGGGTCTCGTGATTCCTGCCAGCCTCGATGGGAAACATCTGCTCCAACACACCGGCCGCCACGCGGTAGGTCATCAGCGCTGAAAGATGGGCCTGCAGACGATCGAGTTCGGGAGCCGATCGGCAATGCGACGGCCAGTCAACACCGCCCTCGATCTCGCCACAGCCGCCGCAGCGGAACCGCGGCAGCCGTACGGTCACCTGGCCGAACAGGGTTGCAATCCGATGCTGGCGGTAATCCTTTATGTGACAGGCGCCGCCGCACGATCGGCAAGTCGGCCGCCGTACAGCATGTTCCCTGGCCTGGGCAGCGACCACCTCTCGCTGGATGGCGGCCAGCAGTTCTTTTGCCTCGGCCAGGTTCAGGCCCAGATTGGCGATGTCGCGAAGATCAGCCGGCTTCGCGATCTCCATCACCTTCGTGCCCTGGTCATCGCTACCAGCACTGGTCTCCACCAGCCGTACAACCCATGCCACCCGCGCCATCCCACCGAGAGAATAGCGCCATAGATTATCACCTATTTGTTCTCACCCCCAATCATGCGACAGTCCCGACCGAGTTGGATGGACACCTGATGTGGACCCCGACCACCCGCGCCCAGCATAGGCGCGATGGCCTGCGCTTCGCCAGCGACACCACCGATGCCGAGTGGGCCGTACTGAGGCCGCTATTGCCGCCACCTTCACCACGGGGCCGCACACCGGAATGGCCACTGCGCGATATCGTGGACGCGATCTTCTACGTGCTCCGCGGCGGCATTCCGTGGCGGATGCTGCCGACTTGCTTCCCGCCGCACCAGACGGTCTATGGCTGGTTCGCCCGCTGGCGCTGGCGTGTTTGAGGTGATCAACCACCACCTCGTCATGGCTGACCGCGAGCGCGCCGGTCGCGAGGCCAGCCCTTCGGCGGCGGTGATTGACAGCCAGAGCGTCAAGACCACTGAGGCAGGTGGCCCGCGCGGCTACGACGCAGGCAAAAAGATCAACGGACGCAAGCGCCACCTTCTGGTGGACACCGACCGACGCCCGCTGGTCGGCCAAGTGACCCCGGCCAGCGTGCAGGACCGCGACGGCGCACCGCCCGTGCTCAAGGCGTCGCGCGCCAGCTTCCCGTTCATCGAGCGTGTCTTTGCCGATGCCGCCTACGCCGCCGAGCGTGTGGCTGCCGCGACGTGCATCGCCATCGAGATCGTCCGCAAGCCCGCCGGTCAGGTCGGCTTCGCCGTTCACCCGAGGCGCTGGGTGGTCGAAAGGTGCTTCGCGTGGCTCGGCCGAAACCGCCGTCTCGCCCGAGACTTCGAGGCCACCATCGCCTCGGCTACCGCCTTCCTCTACGCCGCCTCCGTTATGCTGCTCACCCGGCGGCTCGCTCGTTCCGCATGAGTTCAGAGACAGACTCTTAGGAATGGCGTGAAACCCGCTCACGCAGCGGCGCTGTTCGACCGGCCGCAGGGTTTGCAACAGAACCGTTCAAGATCTCAATCTGAGCGCTGTGTCACCGCAAGCAGGTCGCGCACGCTCATAAAGGCCTCGGCCAGATTGTTGATATCGTGGGCGATATGCACTACCGAATCGCGGGCGATATTGAGCACCTCGGCAGCTTCAGCGATCTGCCCCTCGCTCATGGAGCCCTTCTCGATGGCTGCAGCCAAGATCTGGTCAAGCGTTTCAATGGTTCCATATATTTGTGCTTTAGCGTATCGCACGCTTTCTCTGAGCTGCCGTGCACATCCTTCGGGTGACATGCTGGCTTTTGAACCGGTCATCGTGGCGTTGCTTCCTTCATGTCTCGTACAAACAATGCATTGTATTGTGCATAAAGTAAAATACCGTAACCGGAATGTGTCAATGACTTTGAGACACCGTGCGGGCTAATTTAGGTTTGTATGTTCAACCAAAGGATCTGTTGCAAACTTTGCGGCGGAATCCGTCGAAGGGCATTGTCAAGTTGTTGGTCTATGGACGTGCTTGGGGCTCTGTTGCGAAATTCGACGTGGGTCGGAGATCGGGTATGATCGCGTAGGATGAGCGGTGGTGGAGCCTGACGGTGATGAGTTTCAAGGGGCGGCATTTCACCGGCGAGGTGATCCTCTGGGCGGTGCGGTGGTATCTGATGTTCCCGATCAGCTATCGGGATCTCGAGCTGATGCTGGCCGATCGTGGCGTGAAGGTCGACCACACCACCCCGTTTCGTTGGATCCAGGCCTACGCGGCCGAGTTGGAGAAGCGGCTTCGCCCCTATCTGCGGCCCTGCACCGGTTCGTGGCGGGTCGACGAGACGTACATCAAGGTGAAAGGCCGCTGGACCTACCTGTATCGGGCGGTCGACAGCCGGGGCCAGACCATCGATTTCCTGCTCAGCGTGAGACGGGACGCGGCGGCAGCGAAGCGATTCTTCGTAACCATTGCGACTTGATCACCTGGTGCTGTCACGCGCGCGCGGCGAGACTGGCGGGGGTGCGGACGATGATTGGAGACGCAGCAGGTGGCGGAGTGCTGGTGCAGCCGCGCGGCTGCTGAGGTGAGGGTGCGGCGGCTGCGTGCTCCGCACGCCCGGTGGTCAGCGGCCGTAGCGGGTGGGCGCCCAGAATTCGCGCATGGCGACGACGGCGGACGGGATGTTGCGATGGGCGTCGAAGCGGGCCAGCTCGGTCAGTGGTCCCGGGGGCGGGGCCCCCGGGACCCGGCGGCCGTCGGGGTCTGTGCAGTGGGCGAGGATAGGGATCAGCCAGAGATGGGCCTGCCGGCGTGCGGGCAACAGGGGGCGCCAGTATTTCGGATTGAGCTGGATGGCGGCGTGGAAGCCGCGGCACCAGGGCCCGACATCAACCGCACCCGATTCGCTGCGGTCGAACCGCGGCGTGAACTGGTCCGGCGTCTCGCTCAGCGTGGCGGCCAGCGCATTGTGATATTTGGCGACAGCGGCGATGGCGGCGAACTCCGGCGTGTCGCCGTGGCAATACGCGTCCTTGCTGACGCCGAGCAGCGGGCAGATCCAACCGAGCGGTTCATAGGTAACCGGGCCGACGACGATGGCGGTGAGAAAGCCGTCGAGCATGGCCAGGCCGTCGGCGATGGGGGTTCGCGGACGGGGTGTACGGAGCCAGCGGTCGAGTTCGTCGAGCGGCATGGGCGGACGAGCCACGCTGGCTGCGGCCGATGACGGCACTGGCTTGGTCGATCGGCGCGTCATGCTGCTTCCTGCAACGACTGAGGCATGCGGGCGGCCTTCCAGTTCCAGGCCAGCAACTCGTGCAGCTGATGGCTCTTGGTGCGGCCGGAGACGATGCGCGCCAGCACGTCGGTCAACCAGGTCAGCGGATCGACGTCATTCAGCCGGCACGTATTCAGCAGCGACGTCAGGATCGCCCAGGTGCGTCCGCCACGTTCCGATCCGGCGAACAGCGAACTGTGCCTGCTATGCAGAGATTTGCATAGCAGGCACTATGTGCAGCCGCGGATTATGCGCAGTCCGGTGTGGAGATGCCGGCATTTCAAGCCGACGCTCATGCCGAACTGCGCATAGTTCATAGGTTCTGGAGGAAGCGCATCAGCGCGTCGGGTGGCCGATAGCGCGGTACGGCGGTGCCCGGCGGCTGTAGGTGGCCGAGCGCGCGCTCTTTCATCGCCAGGTCAGCCTCGACGTACATGTGCGTTGTCGCTGGACTCTCGTGGCCAAGCCACAATGCGATCACGGTGATGTCCACCCCTGACTGAAGCAAGTGCATAGCGGTGGTATGCCGGATCGTATGCGGCGAAATGCTGCGACCGAGCAGGTGCGGTCGGTCGGCAGCGGCTGCCTGGACGCACAGCGCAAGCCGCTGTGTAACGTTCGAGCGTGTCATCGCCGTCCCGCCCCGGTTCGGGAACAGCGGACTGCCGGCGACCGCGCCGTTGAGCTGCCGCGTCCAGGCCCGCAGTAGCGTTGCCGTCGTGCGCCAGAGCGGGACAGCGCGCTGCTTGCGTCCCTTGCCGCGGAGGTGGATGCATGGCGCGCCGTCGAGGACAAGATCAGCGATCCGCGTACCGATGATCTCCGAGACACGGGCACCTGTGTTGTACATCGTTGTCAGCAACGCTCGGTCCCGTTGGCCAACCCAGGTCTGCGCGTCCGGGGCATCGAGAACAGCCTGCATCTCGTCGCGCGACAGAAACCCGAGCATGGGCCGATCGAAACGCTTTACGGGAATGGCCAAGGTCTGCTGGATGGTTGGTAGGGCCGAGAGATCGTGGCGAGCGGCATAGCCAAGGAACGAGCGGATGGCGGTGAGGCGGACGTTACGGGTCCGCGCGCTGTTGCCCCGCTCAGCCTCGAGATGGTCCAGGAAGGCCAGTACGAGCGATGCGTCGAGATCAGTAAGGGCAACGGTAGCCGGTGCCTTGCCAATGCGCCGCTCGGCAAACAGCAGCAGTAGCCTGAACGTGTCCCTGTAAGCTGCGATGGTGCGCGGGCTGACAGACCGGTGCTGGGTAAGGTGCTCCGCGAAGAAGCGCTGGAGCAGCGTCGCGAAGGATGGAGGCTGCGGGGGATCAGCCATGTTTGGCCTCCCCCGCGTCCGCCGCTGCGAACATCTCGAAGCGTTTTCCTGCCACGGCCATCAGGTCTGGTACGGCGGTCAAATACCAGTACGTGTCGGAGACTTTGGTATGACCGACATAGGTCGAGAGCGCCAGCATCGCGTTGTCGATGTCGGCCCCGGTCTCATGCCACAGTGTCACCCGGCGGCAGACGAAGCTGTGACGCAGGTCGTGGATGCGCGGCATCGGCAGGGTTCCGCGGGCGACCCAGCCCAGCTCCGCGCGCAGCCGGGCGAAGACGCAGTGCACGGTTTTCTTGGCAAGCGCGGTCCCTGACAGCGACACGAATAAGGGCGCGTTTGGCTCTGCCGAGATGAAGCGCTGGCGTGCCAAGAGGTACTGGGACACTGCTGCGATGGTCGTGGGGTGCAGTGGCACGAGACGGGACTTGCAGAATTTGGTCTGCCTGATTGTCAGCGTACCGCCATCGGCGTCGAAGTCACCGCATCGCAGGCGCAGCGCCTCCGAAAGCCGCAGGCCGGTAGCCGCAACCAGGCCGAAGAACGTCTCATAGGTAAGCGGGCGCAACGTCCCTGTTGGCGGCAGCCGGCGTGCCGCGGCCAGTAGGTCCGCAATCTCCGCGACGGTGTAGATGTGCGGCGTGGGTCGTCGCCGCTTGTGGTTGAAGACGTCGGCACAGGGGACCTCCGTGCCGGATTCGACCAGCGCGCGATACCTGGCAAACGGGCGGAGGATCCCCAGACGCCTCGCCCAGTTGGCCGGGTTGGCACGCTTTGCCTCGCCCTGTGCCCAGTCCATCATGAGTTGAACGGTGAGTGGGCCACGGTGCCCGGTCCGATCGGCAAATCGGGCAAAGTTCAGCAGATGCGCACCCGAGGTGGCGAGCACGAATCCGAAGCGCCGCCGCTCATCC
Organism: Rhodovastum atsumiense; assembly: GCF_937425535.1. NCBI lineage: Bacteria > Pseudomonadati > Pseudomonadota > Alphaproteobacteria > Acetobacterales > Acetobacteraceae > Rhodovastum > Rhodovastum atsumiense. The sequence continues at coordinate 95,304 of NZ_OW485603.1, read as the reverse complement.
AAATAGGCCTGAGCCAGGGACAGCATAGACAGTGCCGGGGTCATTCCGTCCTCCCGGGCCAAGGCAGCGCTATCGCAGTCAGCCGCACGTCATCGACCTTGGCGTAAATTGCTGACGTGTCGAGGCTGCGGTGTCTGAGGACGTCGGCGATCTCCTTGAGTGGCAGGCCCTGCCGCAGCAGCCGGCTCGCCACGCTGTGGCGGAGGATGTGAACGCGCGTACGGGTCCAACCGCATCGGCGATATGCCTCCCGGACGATCCTCTGCACGACGCCTGTACGGATCGGCTCGTCGTAGGGAGCGACGTGGCGGACGAAAACGGCTCGGTTCGTCGTCGTCGGTCTCTCGCCGTGCAGATAGTCGGCAATCGCTCGCCCTGTCTCGACTGGCAACGGGAGCAGGTCGGTACGGCGGGACTTGCCGTGGGCGATGCGCAGTGTACCTGCCTGCCAGTCCAGGTCATCCAGCTGCAATCGGGCGACCTCGGCTGCGCGCAGGCCGAGGTCAGTCAGGCAACGCACCATGGCGTAGGCCCGCTTGCGCGAGGGAATGGCCTCACCGAAGGAGCCGAGGAGCTGATCGATCTCCGCCGGCGAGAGCACCTCCGGCAAGCTGGCCAGGCGCCAGTGCGCCGCGGTGGGAATGGTCTTCGCCAGCGCGCCAACCGGATCGCCGGCAAGGCTGCGGAACCGAAGATAACAGCGCAAAGCGTCAGTCATCAGCTGCATGGTTCCGGCACTCCGCCTGCTGCCATCGCCGCTGCCCAGCACGAAGCGACTCAGCTCAGCCGTGGTGAGATCCGCAAGTGCGAGCGGGCGGTTCCCAAAACGCCCGGTCAGGAACGCGCCGACGATGCGGACGCGCTGACGGCGCGTACTGGCAGCGAGACCGCGCACTGCGCTCATGTAACGGTCGAACGCAGCCAGTTCCGACGCGATGGGTCCGATTTCGCCGGGCTGCGGCGCCGCGAGCGCGCCGCAGCCCCTGAGCACCCGGTGCAGGTGGGCCAGGGCGGCCCTGACCTCATGCGGCGTGCGCCTGACGGGCGACGGGCAGTCGCAGTGCGGCAGGTGAGTGCTGACAAAGCGCCGCCCTGCTTGCTCGTCAGCGTCCTCCAAGCCGAGCCCCTCGGCAGCAAGCCAGCGGGCGAAGTGCGCGACACAGCCCAGGTAAATGTGCCGGGTGTGCGTGGCGTAGCGCCTGTCGCGCAGATAGCAGCAATACTGTGCCACATACGGCCCGAACACGCGCCATTATGTAGCATGCGCCACTGGTGAAATCGGGCTTGTACTCGGCGCCCCTCTCTGGCAAGATGGGCGCACGGAGTTTCGTGCAACGGGTCGGCATGGCGCAACATTTCCTGCTTTCCGCAGCGGCACGCTCACTCAGCGCGGCGAAGGTCATGCGCATGTCGGAGAGCGGCGTGGTGAACGTGTTCTTGCGCCTGCGCTGGCCTGAGACCGATGGCAAGCCGGTCTGTCCCGGCTGCGGCTGCATGGTCTGCTATGCCTGCCCAAGATCACCGGATCGGCCGCGCTGGCGTTGTAAAGCTTGCCACGCCGATTTCTCGATCACCTCGGGCACGTTGTTCGCCCATCACAAATTGCCGCTGCGCACCTACCTGCTCAGCGTGGTCGCCTTCTGCAACGAGGTCAAAGGCAAGAGCATGCTCGCGCTCTCCCGTGAGCTCGACGTCCAATATAAAACGGCATTCGTGCTGGCGCATAAAATGCGTGAGGCTATGGCATCCGGCACGAAAGCGGTGCGCATCGGCGGCGCGGGACGTGAGGTCGAACTCGACGGCGCCTACTTCGGTGGCCACGTCCGGCCGAAGAACCTGGCGACCGATCGCGTCGACCGGCGACTGGTCAAAAACCAGTCCGGCAAGCGCCAGGTCGTCGTGGTCATGCGCGAACGCGGTGGTCCCACGCTGGTGCAGGTGGTGCCGACCGAAGATGCCGCACTGCCGCTCATTCCCCAGCGGATCGCCAAGGCGACCGTGCTGCATGCCGATGAAAGCGCGGCCTGGAACAAGCTGCACGCGAGGTTTCCGATGCGGCGGATCAACCATCAGGAAGGCTACAGCATCGACGGTGCCTGCACCAACGGCGCGGAATCCTACTTCTCCCGCCTGCGCCGCAGCGAGCTGGGGCACCACCACCACATCGCCGGACCGTATCTCCTCCGCTATGCCCAGGAAGCCGCCTGGCGGGAAGACGCAAGGCGCGTCAGTAACGGCGAGCAGGTGCATGGGGTGGTCCGCCTGGCTTTGCGCTGCCGACCGTCGGTGGACTTCTGCGGTTACTGGCAGCGTGCCCATGTGGCCTAACGCACCCGCCATCCGACCACGCCCGCGGTCTCGACCCGCTCGATCGTCTCCTTGGCGCGATTCAGTGACGCCAACACAGTCTTCTGGATCAACGCGCGCTGGCGGTCGTCGCTGACCGGGATGCTTTTCAGATCCATCATTCGTTCGCCGATTTCGCGTGTCGTCATTGGCCGTGGCGCATCGCGCAACACGTCGTAGATCAGCCGAAGGCTTTCACCAGGACGGAACCAGGCGTTGCAACGTCGCCGCGGTCGAGGACCGATCCCCTCGGGTCGGATCTCCGGATCGAACAGCCGCATGGTCGCGTCCAGGTGCGTCAAGGCGGCGCGGCGCTCGCCCAGCTGCTGCTCCAGGTCTTTCACCAGCCCGGCCAACTCGGATCGCTTGTCACGCAATATACGGATGACTTGCTGCTCGGCCACCGTCGCCCTCCTCCTGAATTCCAGTGGAACGAGGGTAGATGGCCGATCTCAGAACCCGAACCGGCCAGCAGTGGCGCTTGCTACATGATACCGCGAACACGCTGTTCATCAGCGCGGCCCGGGCGACCGGCGCCGCAGTCTCGTCGTTCATGTCCGTCTCCCACGAGCGGAATGCCCGCAAGTGGCGACGGTAGAACTATGCAGAGCTCTTGGCAGGACACCTCGCCAACGAGCTTAGCAGAGCTTGCTCCGTGCAGCCCCGCCAAGCGGGACTGCGCATAATCCGCGGCTGTACATAGTGCCGGCTATGCAGAGATTTGCATAGCAGGCACAGTTCGCTGTTCGCCGGATCGGAACGTGGCGGACGCACCTGGGCGATCCTGACGTCGCTGCTGAATACGTGCCGGCTGAATGACGTCGATCCGCTGACCTGGTTGACCGACGTGCTGGCGCGCATCGTCTCCGGCCGCACCAAGAGCCATCAGCTGCACGAGTTGCTGGCCTGGAACTGGAAGGCCGCCCGCATGCCTCAGTCGTTGCAGGAAGCAGCATGACGCGCCGATCGACCAAGCCAGTGCCGTCATCGGCCGCAGCCAGCGTGGCTCGTCCGCCCATGCCGCTCGACGAACTCGACCGCTGGCTCCGTACACCCCGTCCGCGAACCCCCATCGCCGACGGCCTGGCCATGCTCGACGGCTTTCTCACCGCCATCGTCGTCGGCCCGGTTACCTATGAACCGCTCGGTTGGATCTGCCCGCTGCTCGGCGTCAGCAAGGACGCGTATTGCCACGGCGACACGCCGGAGTTCGCCGCCATCGCCGCTGTCGCCAAATATCACAATGCGCTGGCCGCCACGCTGAGCGAGACGCCGGACCAGTTCACGCCGCGGTTCGACCGCAGCGAATCGGGTGCGGTTGATGTCGGGCCCTGGTGCCGCGGCTTCCACGCCGCCATCCAGCTCAATCCGAAATACTGGCGCCCCCTGTTGCCCGCACGCCGGCAGGCCCATCTCTGGCTGATCCCTATCCTCGCCCACTGCACAGACCCCGACGGCCGCCGGGTCCCGGGGGCCCCGCCCCCGGGACCACTGACCGAGCTGGCCCGCTTCGACGCCCATCGCAACATCCCGTCCGCCGTCGTCGCCATGCGCGAATTCTGGGCGCCCACCCGCTACGGCCGCTGACCACCGGGCGTGCGGAGCACGCAGCCGCCGCACCCTCACCTCAGCAGCCGCGCGGCTGCACCAGCACTCCGCCACCTGCTGCGTCTCCAATCATCGTCCGCACCCCCGCCAGTCTCGCCGCGCGCGCGTGACAGCACCAGGTGATCAAGTCGCAATGGTTACGGCGGTCCTCAGCTCTGCTCCACCGGAAATGGCCAAAGTCGAGGCCCGTCCTATGGCGTGACCCCAAGTACACCTTGGTCCCCGGCGCGAGGCTGATCACGCCACCCCCTTGAGCGCTTGCAACACCCGGCGCAGCGCCTTCTCGTTGACGAACGCGTCCATCCGCAGACGCGCACCCCCCGGCAACTCCACTTCGATCATGCCGACACGCTCCGGCGCCACGTGCTGCGCAGGCCGGTCAGGCCGGGCGGCTTGCGGGGCCGCCAGCAAAGCCGGACCACCATCGTCGGCTCGACCGACAACCCCAACCGGCACGAACGCAAGCGGCGCCCCGCCTCCTTCCGCGGACGCCGTCGCCACGGCCTTGCGCGCCGCCCGCCAGGCGTAGAGAACGCTCTCCGAAACCCGATGTCGTCGCGCTACCACCGAGACACGGCCGCCCTCCGCCTCCACCTCGGCCAGTAGCGCCGCCTTCTCGGCCTCCGTCCACTTCCGGCGCCGCTCCACGCGCGCCACGATCTCCACTTCGGCCACCACGCCCTCCTTATGGAGCTACAGAAGGAGCTCCCAGGAGCCGCAGCTACCGGCGTCCCGCTACACACCGCTACACGGGGCAGGCCGGGCGCTTACCCTTCTTCAGCTCGTCCAGCAGGCCTTTCGGGTCAAAGGCTGTCTTCGGGTCAGTTCCCGCCAGCAGTTGGTCGAGCACCGCGTCCGGAATGCGCGGCTCCTTGCGTCGGGCCATGAGGGATTCTCCTTCCTTCCCATCATGTCATCCCGAACACGAAATTTCCGACAGTCTCATGATGAGGAAAGGGCAGGTTCGCAGGATCGACGGTCGGGACATGAAGGCCCAGGCTGCCTTCATCGCCAGCTTGTTCGACATCGCCGCCTGAATCTCAGTTCGTCCAAGGAAGCGCTCGACCTGTTCACCGAGTTTGCAACAGAACCGGTCAGCCGCATTGAACTCCCGCCGCGTGATCGTCACCGCCCGGCCCATGCCCCCTCCCGTCGTTCGATCCTACGACCAGAGTGAACCAAACCAACGCCAATTCAAAAACTCACATAAGAGTCAACACTTTGGGCGGCTGGTATTACCACCGGGGCCTCCCTCATGACCGGAGCAAGCAGCATCACCCCCCTGACGCACCCCCTGCATCAAAAAATCAGTTCATCAGCAGGTCGGTATGACACGGCATCGTCTCCGCTCAGGGCGGATCCACGGCATAGATGATGAAGGTCTGTGTCCGCAGCCACGCCTCGCCGGGGCGCCACGACATCCAGAGCCGATCGATTTCGCGGAACCCGCTGAAGGATCCGACGAGGTCCGCATGGACCGGGTTGCCATAAGCGAGGCGAACGCGACGAGGCCTCCGCGCGACGGATTCCTGGATGTTCGTTAGGGCTTGCCGCAACGTATTGCTTCCGAACGGATTGTACATGAACACGATCGTCGTCTCGTCGGGCACAGCCAACTGTCCCGCATCCGCCTCGATCACCTCCGGCCTCACGGCCACCCCTTTCAGGGATGCCACGTTCCGCTCGGCGATGGCGCAGAACGCCGGGTCGATGTCCACCCCAATTGCCCGGCGAACTCCATGGCGCGCTGCGACGCAGATCACCCGCCCGGCCCCGCATCCGTAATCGAGCAGCACATCCTCTGAACCAGCCTTGAGGCGCCGCAGGATCCGCCGCATCGACAGGTATCCGGTGGCACGGTTGATCAAGCGGAAATCGCTTGTCGTCCGGCCGAGGGCGCGTGCCACGGACTCGTCGGTCGTCGTGATGCCCAGCCTGGAATCCTCGACGCGTGACGCGAGGTAGCACAGGTAGAGGTAGGTTGGCCGGATGAAGCGGCGGAAGATCGGCATTTCCTCTCTCCTACAGGACGGCTGTGCTGCTGGCGGTCCGGATGCGGTGTGCAAGTCGTCTTGCCCAGGCGCCCGCAAGCAGGTGCTCGCCAATCGGACCGAGCAGCGGCTGGACGGCGGGCCATGTCGCCGAAAACCGCGCGCGCGGCAGCAGAATCAACTGGCCGCCGAATTGCAGCTTAAAATTGCTGTGCGTTTGGGTGAATTTCTCTCCGAGCGGCTCTTGCCGCAGTATGCGTTCCGCATATCTGCGGTCGAAGCCGCCGAAATCGTAAGTGTCCGCCCCTTGCGCGCGCGCCCACTGTATGGCCTGCCACTGCAAGGCTTCATTGACGTTGGTCCGGGCGGCGGCATTTGCGTCCCATCCGGCGAGCTTGAACGTGACCGTGCCGCGAAACCGGGTCAGCCAGAGGCCTGCAATCGGTTCGCCGCCTTGACGAGCGATCAGGGCCGTGCACAACCCCAGCGGTCCCAGCGCATCGGCCTGTGCATGCAGGTCCTGCAGCGTGACGGGCCGGAACTCCTGGCGCCTAGCGGTCGCGACGTGCAGCCGGTGGAATAGGTCCACGTCCTTTTCAGGGGCAATTGCAAAGCCGGTACGCAACGCCTTCCTGATATTGCGTCGTCGCATCGCGGACATTCCCTCGAGCAGGTCCGCGTCGCTGCGCCGCAGGTCCAGGCGGAGTGTCGCCTCCGGCGCGATGCTCGGGCATCCGGGGCGGTAGCCCTCCGCGACTATTTTTGCTTCGACGAGACCCGCGGCCTCGGGCGGCTGCACCACCAGCACGCCGATGCCACGTTGGCGTGCCTCCCTGCGTATGGCTTGCAGGAGCGCATGCGCTGCGCCCGGTTCGCTGGTGGCGAGCACCGGCCCGCGCGGCACAATGCCGACCCACATGCCCGGCGCGAGGCGTCGTGCCTGGATTATACACCCCCCGATCAGGCGCCCCTGGGCATTGCGCATCTGCACGCAATAGGCTTTCACGCCGATCTGCTGTCGCGCTGTCGCCCATGCTGTCGTCTGGGTCAGGTCGCCGCCGGGTGTGCTTCCAATGAATGCGTCCCAGGCGGGGTCAGGTCGCGCTTCGTCGCATTGCAGAGCGAAGGCTCCGTTTTCGGCACGGACGCCTCTGCCCTCGTCGTGTCGGAGCAGAACGTCTCCCTCGTTCATCATCTCTGGATGCCTCGCGGACTCATCGCATGCCTCGGCACTAATTAGCGTCCCGGTCTCAGAACAGTCTAAATGGCAGCGCCCCGACGTGCCCCACCGGCCTTCCCCGATATGATCTGCTCCCGTCAGTGTTACGGCGGCGAGAATGCCAAAGCGTCGTTTGCAAGCCTGTTTGCCTGGGCCCAGCGGTAGGGGCTGAGGGGGAGGTCGAGAGTCGGCGTGAGATGGCCATCCACACAGAAGGGGTGCAGGAAAGTGATAGATTTTCCATGTGTCAAGCTCTCACAGAATGGTGAGTCCGGCGATTTGGTGGACTTGTCTGGGTGGCGGCGGGCAGTCAGTGGCCGGTGAAATGGCCGATGACGAATGTTTCCTCTTCGAAGGCCTTCGGGGCGAAGGCGAACAGTTGCTCACCGTGGTTCGAGATGACGGTGACGCGGCAGATGAGGCGCTCCTGCTCGAGCGCCGTGGTCGACTGGCCCGTGGACTGCCCGAACTGGACCGTCGGGTCGATGACCGTGTCCTTCAGAGCGGCGATCGCACCGCCCGTCAAGGTGGAACGATAGGAGGGGGCCTTGTAAAGTTTGTAGACATGGTAACGGCTGACGCGCGGGTCGTCCATGTCCTCGATCATCAGCTTGACGGGAGTGAAGAGTTCGAGCCGCTGACAAGGCGCGTTGAGAATCGGGGCCTGTGCGTCGAGCTCGCGCTGCATCTGCTGCACCTCAGCGAGGGTGGCCGCCTCTTCTGCCTCGCGACGTGCACGTCCCTCGGCGCGCCGCTGCGCCTCCTGCCGTCGCTGTTCTTCCAAGGCAGCGAGCCGCATGGTGCGCGGATCGCGAGACGCCTTGGGACCGTCTTCATAAGCCACCCGCACGCCCTCGCCCTCATCGGTCAGGACACAGAGCGCATCCTGGGTCACCGCACAGGCATGGACCCGGCCGGTGACGGTGAGGTCGTGGGCAAAGGAGGGAACGACCACGAGGCAAAGTGTTGCGATGAAGATCGTGGTGCCGTCGCGAAGGTGGTGGGAATTTGCGGGAGCGTGCTCCGGCGTCTTGAGGTTAGCGGCTCATGCGGCGAGGTCAACGATGTTCACGCCGCTCGGCTTTGCTGTGAGGGTCCTCCATCCATCGACCTTGCGCATCGTGATCTGCCCTGACGCAAGGAGGGCTCAGAACAACATGGCGGCGGTTTCCGCTGAGGGCAGCACCGTCTGCGTCTTGATGCGGCGCTTGAACTCCTCGTGCAGCCGTTCAATAGCGTTCGTGGTGCGTGCTGACTTCCATTGGCTCTCGGGAAGGCGGGTGAACGTGAACAGCCGATCCCCGGCTTCCTCAAGGCTGTCGGCAACGGCCTGGCATTTCAGCCGCCATTTGCGCAGGAAGGCGCGCCGACGCGTCGCGATCTCCTTGGCGGTACTGGCATAGATCATGTCGGTGTAATCGGCTGTGATCTCCTCGTGCAGATGTTCCGGCGCGTGCGCCAGCAAATTTCGATGCTTATGAACAGTGCAACGTTGCGTTGGCACGTCCGGCCACAGCGACGCCAGCGCACGCTCCAGTCCCGCCGCTCCGTCGATGATCAGGAACTCCGGCGTGCGCAGCTCGCGCGCGACCAGGTCATCGAGCACGCCGCGCCAGGCCGCCTCGCTCTCGCCGCCCATGTTGCGCACCGACAGCAGCACCTTCTGCTCGTCGCGCCGGATGCCCAGCACCACCAGCAGCGAGATGCTGGTGGCCTTGCGGTCCAACCGTACCTTGACCACGGTGCCATCCAGCACCAGGCGCACGACATCCTCCTCGGCCAGCGGGCGGCGCCCCCACGCGTCCCAGTCCGTCTTCACCTGCCGCCAGGTGCGGCTGACCACGTCTTTGCCGACCGCCCCCTTGAACAAGGCCGCCAGCGCCCGCTTGACCCGCCGCGTGTTGGTGCCAGACAGGTAGGCCCCGGCGATCAGCGCCTCGACCTGGCGGGTCATGCGCGCATAGCGCGGCAGCGCGGCGCTGCGCCATTCCCGGGTGGTGCCGTCGGGCTGGCTCAGCCGGGCCCGCGGCACGCTGATCGTCACCGGCCCGAACGAGCCCAGCATCTGCCGCTCCCGCTTGCCGTGCCGATGCCCCTTGGCTTCACCGCGCTCGTAGCGTCCCCGGCCGAGAGCGGCTGCCAGCTCCTCCTCGAGCAGATCCTCAATGAAAATGCGGATGCGACCACGCACCCGCGTCCTCCAGCGGGTCGAACCAGGCCTGCCCGGCAAACAACGCCCCCGTCTCGGCGGCTTTCATGCTATCCGTCTTCATGGCGTGGTCTCCTCCCGGCGCGCCAACGCCGGGCTTTGGTTGCGCAACTCAACCGGAGACTACGTCACCCCGCTTTCCAACCAAATCCCGGACGGCACCGATCGTAGTCTTCATGGCGGACTCACCTTGGAGAACGGCCTGCGCCAGTGTGGGTGTGCCGTTGTGCTGCATGAATGATCTGGGTATGCAAACGCACCTGGAATTGATCCATTCCACTTGCAGAGCGGCGGTGGACAGCAGATGCCGCTGCCGGTTCCCGTTATCGGCTCCCAGTCACACCGGAAGGTTGCTCTTGATAGGCACCGAGGTTCGGGCGTGCGCCGTGCGGCACGGCGATATCGCCGAACCCCACCGAGATGCCAGGCAGTCTCTCGCCCGCGTTCAGTATGGGCGAGCGGAGCCCGGGTCTGAAGTCCTTGGCGGTGGGGTTGATAAATTGCGGGTTGGCGCTGAGGCCGTGGACATCGTAACCGCGGGCCTGCCATTGCGACCAGGAGAAGGTGTGGATCCCCTCGATATAGCCGGCATAGCCGTTCGGGGCGTAAAGCAGGTTGTAATCGATCTGGTCGGCTGCCGGCGCCGTGCCCTTGAGGTCGATGCCGCGGCCGCCAGCGTGCTCGGTCCAGATAATGTTGTTGCGCACATCGTCGAGCGGCGCATTGTTCAGTTGCAGCGCCCGGTCGCCACCCAGAATGGTGTTGTTCCAGAACTGCACGACGCTGATATGTCCCCAGTCCGACAGCTGCTCGTGCGAGACGGCGGCATCGGCGATCAGGTTGGGCGCGAGTACGACATTGTTGTAGACCTCGATGACGCCGCCCGAGCGCTCGTTCTGCAGCCAAATGCCGTGGTTGTTGATCGGTGCGTTGTTGGCCTGCTCGAACCAGTTGTTGCGAACGGTGATGCTGATGTCTTGGAAGGACTGGATGCCGTCGCTGTGGCCGGTGGTGTCGCTGTTGGAGACAACGATCCGGTTGTTCTCAAACACCACCCCGTTGTTGTTCGATGACCAGATCCCGTCAGTCTGCGCCTGCGTCGAAGCCGGCGTGCTGAAGCTGTTCCGCCGCACCACCACCGCGTTCGGGCCCACCGAGTCCCGCACGTCATAGCCGCGCGACGTCCCGTCGCCGGTATCACCGGAATAGGCGCTGTTGTCCTCAAGCACGACGCCGGCAGTGACGGATTTCACGCTGAACGCGGCTGTCGCGGTGTTGCGCACCTCAAGCTGGCTGACCGTTACGTAGTTTTGGCCGTAGATCTCGACGCCGAGCGGCTGCACGCCCTGGCCGTCGATTACGACTGCGCCGTTGTGGCCGGGATCAATGCCTTTGGTGATGGTGATCGCGCCGGCGGCGCTGCCGCTGGCACCGACGGTCAGCGGTTCTTTGTAAGTCTGCCCGCTGCTGCCGCCCGAAATGTAGACAGTGTCGCCTGGTGCGATCTTACCCCAGTCGATCGCATGGAAGCTCCCCCAGGCCGTCGCCCAGGCAGTGCCGTCGCCGACCGCAGGACCTGCTTGGTCCACGTGCCACTGCCGCGCCTGGGCGTCCGCGGGACGAACCGCCAGGAAGGCGAGCAAGGCCAGTGCGGCCGCAACGCGCAGGAAATGCCTGCCCATTATGGAAATGGCGGTGCGTGCCGGGACACGGGCCCGATCCCGCCGCCGGGGCACGCATGCCGTTTCACCCGGCCCCCTCGATGTCAGGCACCCGTCCGCACCGCGACGGTCCACGTTGCGGAGAGATTGCGGGTGTCTGCTAGGCGCCGGCATGCTTACGCGCGAGGAAGACGGCCCAGGGATTCACATTGGGCAGCCGCCAGAGCCCGAGGTGACGTTTGAGTGCTATAAGCGGGCTGGTCAGGGGCAAGTCGCTCTCGCGCGAAAAGAGCATCCAACACAGGCCCTCCTCGCGCAGGATCTCGAACCCGCGTTGCCGCAGCCGCGTCTTCCATCTCCTCCATGTCCCGTAGCAGGTGCTGTACCCATCGAAGCCGACTTCGCCCTGCAACCGGAACTGCAGGTGCCTGCCGCAGATCAGTTGCCAGCCGCGGGCCGCGAACAGCATGGACCACCGCCCACCAGCGGCGCCGATAGTGAGCACCGCCGACGACCGGGCCACCTGGCGATGCGCGTCCAGGACGACATCCTCCTCGACTGCCGTCAGGTACCGGGCCCAGTGCTTCTCGGCAATGTGTCCATGGTAGGTCGCATCCGCTGAGACCCGCAGAGGGTCGGCCTTCATCGCATTGGCTCCTCTGCAGGCCTCCCTCCCTGAATGCATTACCAACAGATCCCCTGGTAGCGGTCGGGTCCGAGCGCCTGCAGGGCGTCTACGCCCTGCAAGTCCACGATTTGCCGGCCACGATGACCGGCAAGAATCGCGGCGACCTCATCCGGTCCGGCATGTCCCACCACGATGACTTCCATGCCGTCCATCGCGTCTTCCGGGGATGCAGCCATCAGGGTTTCCAGATGCGGAATCTCGTGCCTGATAAATTCATTGTTGTTGCCCATGAGCCTCGAGAGTTCGACGCAGCGGTCGAAGATCCGAACCGGATAGCCCCGCCCGATCAGGCGCTCCGCCAGGACCACGAAGGGTGAATTGCGGAGGTCGTCGGTATTAGGCTTGAAGGCGAGGCCAAACAGGCAGACCCGGCGCCTGCCATGCGCCGTGATGAGCTGGAAGGCCCGCTCGATATGCGTGTCGTTGCTGACGATCAGTTGCTCGAGCAGGGGCGTCCGCACCTTCTGTGTTCGCGCGAGGTGTATCAGCGCGCGGCTGTCCTTCGGCAGGCAGGAGCCGCCGAAGGCGAAGCCAGGACGGAGATAAGCGGCGGATATATTGAGCTGATGGTCCTCGCAGAAGAGGCGCATCACCTCGCGGCCGTCCATTCCCTGACTCCTGAGGACACTGCCTACCTCGTTGGCGAAGGTGATCTTCAGGGCATGGAAGGCGTTGGACACGTATTTCACCGCTTCCGCCACCCCGAATCCGGTCCGGAAAATGGGCGCCGGCATCGAGTGGTAGATTTCCTCGATCAGCAGCGGAGAATCTACATCCTTGGCGCCGATCAGCGTAAAGGGCGGATGGTGGAAGTCATGCAGGGCGCTGCCCTCGCGCAGAAACTCCGGATTGAAGCAGAGTTCCAACTCCTTGCCGATCCGTCGGCCAGAGGCCATCTCTAGGATGGGTACGACGCGCTCCTCGGTCGTGCCAGGCGGGATGGTAGAGCGGATGACGATCGCATGCACCGCTGTCTTGTGCCGCAGTGCCGTGCCGATCTGGTCCACGACGTTCTGCAGCGCATCGAGCGCAACGCCGTCTGTCTCGGTCGTTGGCGTGCCGACGCAGATGAGAGACATCTGGCTGTTGCACACGGCTTCCTCGGGATCCATCGTGGCGCGCAGACGCCCGGTCGAGACAGCGGTGGCGATGCGCTCCGGCAGGCCCGGCTCGATCACCGGCGCCTGGCCGGCATTGATCATGCCGACCTTGTCACGGTTGACGTCTACGCCGATCACTTCGTGGCCCATGTCGGCCAGGCAGGCCGCCGTCACCGCGCCGACATAGCCCATGCCGAAGACAGAGATCTGCATGCTGCGCTCCCTACCGTTCCCCGGCAGGCGATCTACAAGCCGCTGCCGCGTTCATGCTGCCCCCCGGCGCTTCGGTCGCTTCCGTCCTGGGTGCCGGCAAGCTGCGCCAAAGCGTCTCGTAGGCGGCAATAAGCTTAGGCGCCTGGTGCATCCAGGCGAGATCATCTTCGATCCGCTGCCTCCCGAGGCACCCCATTCGCTCGCGCCGCTCGGGGTCGTCGAGTAACCCGGCGATTTTCAGGGCGAAGTCGTGCGCATCGTTGGGTCGGGCGTAGAATGCCGACTCGCCCGCGGAGACGCGTCCCTCCGTCATGTCAAACTGCACGATCGGTTTGCCGAGCGCCATGTACTCCATAACTTTGATCATGGTGGACATGTCGTTCATGCGGTTCCACTCGTCGGGGTTGACGCAAACATCCGCCGTGTTGAGGTAGGCGAGCAGCGCGTCGTCGGGTATCCGGCCGGTGAAGGTGAAAAACTCTCCCACCTTCAGGCGCGCAGCCAACTCGACAACAGCAGGCTGGTTCGAGCCGCTGCCGATCACGGCAAACTGGATGTCGGTTCTGCCGAGGTTGTGCACAAGATGCGCCGCCCCCTGCACAAGGTATTGCAGCCCTTCCTGGATGCCGATGACGCCGACATAGCCGACCAGATAACGCCGGCCCGCCTTCAGATGCGGCTGCGGCGGTACGCGCCGCAGTCGGTCGAGGTCGGGTCCGTTGCGCACGACGAAGACGCTCGAGGGATCCTTGCCGCCGCGATCGATGGCAACGCGGCGATAGGAGTCGTTGGTCGAGATCACCACATCCGCACTGCGTATGGACCAGCGCTCCAGAAGCCGCAGGAGACGGAAGCCGAGTCCCTGCCGTCCGAACTTGGCCTCGTAGAGCTCGGGACAGACATCGTGGTGGTCGAAGACTACCCTTCGGTCGAAGAGCAGCTTGAAAGGCGCGGCGACCAGGAACAGTGTATCGGGCGGGTTGCTCACATGCACCGCGTCGAAGCGAGTGCGGAGGAAGATGCGCCAGGCAAATAGCGTCTCCCAGAACAGCGCCGCGCCGTACTCGAGCACATAGCCCGCCACGCCGGAAGCCTCTGGCAGGGCCGGGTGCCGATAAACCTCAATACCTTCGAGCACCTCATGGCGCGGCTGGCCAGGATCCCGGGGCGAGAGCACTGAAACCCTGTAACCGACGTCGCGCAGTGCGCAGGCTTCTTGCCAGACCCGCCGGTCGAACGGTACGGAGCAATTCTCGACGATCAGCAGGATCGAGCGTGGAACGCCTTGCGCCCCTGCGTCACCTTTCATCCCTGACATCTCCCCAATCCCGTCGCCCGTGTCTGGCCTGCCGCCGCGCATCTGCCAGCGTCTGACGGGTCCTTTTCCCAACATCAGTACGGCCCTTGACCGACGCGGTGCAGGGCCGGCACGAGGATCAGCAACTCCTGCGAGCCGCGGGCCAACTGCGGCAGCACATAGGTGACCAAGCTGGCGGCAAGCGCCGCGGCCGCGACCAACATGTGCTCCAGGATCGTCCCCGGCATGCCCTCAAGCCACGTCGCCAGGCCGACCGCGGACAATGCGGCGGCGACCGAGAAGCCCAGATCCAGGGCTAGGCCGCGCCGGAGTGTCGCATTCCCGGCGGGCAATGTGCGACGGAGCTGCCAATGCAAATAGGCACCAGCGACCAGGTTGGCGGCGGCCATGGCGGCCCCGGCCATCCAAAGACGTTTGGTGCCCAACAAGGCGAATTGAGCGATGGCCGCGGCAAGCACGATGACGACGAGCCGCAGTGTCATGGCATAGGCCGGGGTGCGGGTGTCGCGGCGCGCATAGGAGGCGGAGGTCGCGACGATCAGCACCATCTCACCCGCGGTGCCAAGCGCCATGCCGCCGATGCAGCAGCCGATCAGGGCGACGCCGTCGGGCGTCGCCATCTCTCCGAAGGCCATGGCATGCGCCAGCGTCTCCGGGATTGCGGCCAAGACCATGCTCGCCGGCAGCACCACGAACAAAGCAAGCCGGAGGCCACCATCATAGATGGTCCAGAACTCGGCAGGCATGTGCTTATGAAAGCACTCCGCGAGCCGGGGGAGCTGGGCCGAGCTGAGTGGCTTCGCCGTGAGCTGGATCGGCAGTTGGCATACGCTGTGGGCAATGAGGAATGCCGCGACGCCGCCTGGTATGGTGGCCGACACTGCTAGCAGTAGCAGGAACTCTGCCCAGTAGAGGCTGGTATAGCCTATGGAGGAGAGGCTCTGCCGAAGCATGCGCCGGACATCCGGATCCCCCCAAGCGAAGCTGGGCCACAGCGAAACACCCAGGCGATGAGCCCCCCACCATTGCAGGCCCGCATGCAAGGCGACCGAGGCCGTCGTGCCCACACCGAGGAGCACGAGTTGCGGCATGGTCACCGCATCGATCTCGGTGCCCGTGCCGAACAGGGTGGCGCAGCTGGCCATTACGGCAACGACGCCGATGTTCTCCGCAGCGGATGCAGCGGAGGACAGAGCGAAGCGGCCATGTGCCTGCTGCACTGCCGCGCCCACTCCGGCGACGATGTAAAGGACGACCTGCGGCATCAGCATCAGGAGCAACGGCAGACCGAGCGCGACCAACTGCCTGCCCATGTCGGCCGGGGCCAACATGCCGAGCACGAAGGGCGCCAACGCGAGTGCGAGAACGGCGACGGCCATCAGGATCGCGATGATCAGCCCCAGGGAGGCGTTGGCGAAACGACGCGCGCTGCCAACCCCTTCGGTCTGCAGTCGGCCGACCAGAGGCGGTACGAGCAGCGCCAAAATCAGCGCGCCAATCAGCATCCCGTAGAAGGCGTTGGGTAGCACGGCCGAAACCTGAAAGAGGTTCCCAAAATAGGTGGGGCCGAGCACCGCGGCGGTGGCGGAGACGCGCACGAAGCCCGTGATCCGGCTGAGGATCAGCCCTCCCGCTGCAACGCGGGAATCCGTCGCCATATGGCGCAGTTCATCCGTGCGGCCGGCCACCGCCTCGCGCATGCCGGAGGCGCTCATGCTCGCAACGCTCCGGCATGCCGGCCGCAGTCTGCGCGACGTGGTCTTGGGCATCCATCCCAAAGGGTGATCACTGACGGAAATACCTCTTGTAGTTTCGGTAGAACTGGCCCGCGTCGTGATAGCCGTAGAGCGCATGGCGCCGCAGATCCACCTGCGTCAGGACGCAACCGAGAACGTTTGCTCCTGCCCGTTCGAGGGGTGCAATGCCATTCAACGCAGCGCTTTCCGTGGTGCTGCCCCAGCGCACGACGAAGAGCGCCGCATCGGCGAGCGATGCGACCGCCGGCGCGTCGGTGACGCCGAGCGTGGGGGGCAGGTCGAGCAGCACGAAATCGAAATGGCGCCGAAGATGCGAGACGAGTTCGCTGAGGCGGTGTGAGTCGAGGATCAAAGCGGGATCTTCGAGCGACTCCCGCAGGGCGACGACATGCAGGTTCGGCTCGCCCTGGCAGGCGAGGATGACGTCCTCGAGCGGCCGGCGGTCGCGCACATACTCAGCGACGCCAGCTTCCACGCGGAGGCCGAGTTCCCGCGCAACACCCGGCCGTCGCGTGTCAAGGTCCACGACTACCGTGCGGCGACCGCTGCGGGCGGCCATGGCGGCTAGGCTAACGGTGAGGGTCGTCTTTCCTTCCTCCGGCCAAGCCGAGGTCACAAGCAGGACTCTGGCTGTCTGCCGCGACGCATGCAGGATGCCGAGCAACAGGGCACGTATTGCCTCCGCATAGGCGGATGGTCGCCGCTCGATGACATGACAGTGCGGCGGGCCGAGGCGCCCGGTCTTCACCCGCGGTACGAGCGCGAAAGTAGGCAGACCCAACGCACGTTCCACATCGTGGGAAGCGCGCATACCCCGGTCGAGATGCTCCGCCAACGCCACCAGGCCTAAGGCGAGGATCATGGAACCGGCCAGCCCACCGCTCAGCAGCAGCCACAGCTTCGGGAAATCCGGTTCGCGCGGGATCATGGCGGCGGCGACGAGTTCGGCGTCGGCGCCGGCCAGGGCGCGCTGCTTGCCGAGTTCCTCAAGACGGCCGAGCAGCGACCGATAGAGCTCGCTCTGGGTGTCGATCACGCGCGTCAGTTCCGTCAGACGCACCGCCGCACCCTCCGACACCGCATTCTCCTGCAGGCTGGTGCGGATCGCCTGCTCCATATCGCGTTCCCGGTTGCGCGCCCGCTGTGCCTCATTGGTGAGGCCGCGCACAATGTGCGCCGTTTCGGAGGCGATGCGTCGGCGGATCGCGTCCCTCTGCGCCGCGACCTCGCGCACCGAGGGATGCTGATCCCCGTAGATAGCGGAGACCTGCGCCAATTGGGCCTGCAACTGGTTGGCCTGGTTCTGGAGGCTCTGGATGATGGCGGACCCCGCCACCTCCGGCAGGGAGTCGTAACTTTCCCCGTGCGCCTGCAGGTCCCTTAGCTGCGCGAGGCGCGCCTCCTTGGACGCCCTCTCGGTCCGGGCGGCAGCCAGTTCGCGCCGTAAGCTGGGCGGCTGGTTCGCGTCCGGCATGCTGCTGCCCGGTCGCCCCAGTCCGTATGTTGCCATGAAATCGGTAGCAGCCGCTTCCGATTCCTGAAGCTGACGGCGCAACTCCGTCAGGCGCTCGCTTGTCCATTGATAGGTCCGGTCCACGGTGTCCCGCTTCGCCCTGGCCCGTTCGTCAAGATACTGGTGCACAACGGCATTGGCGACCCGGGCGGCCTTCGCAGGCGAGGTCGACCGGTAGGACACTGTGATCAGGCGTGACTCGCGCTGTTGCCCGACCGAGAGCCGTTCAAGGAATCTTGGCACGGCCGCCTCCGTATCGGACAGCGGCTCCAGCTTCGGCAGAGGCGGCAACCAGGTGGCAAAGCCGCCGAACTCCAGGACGGCACTCACACCCTGCCGCAGCCGCTCACGGACGGAGAGACGCGGTCTGATCTCCGGGTCCTGCTCCAGGCCCAGTGCCCCGATCACCTGGGCGATGAGCAGAGGCGAGCGCAGGAGGCTTGCCTGCGTCGGAACCCACGTCGAATCATTCGCCTGGCTGGCAGACGGCCTTACGAGGCCGTCTCCCTCCACAGCCTGCAGGGGGGTCGAGTTGATCATCAGCGTTGCCGTCGCCGTGTAGTGCGGGCGGACCGCCAGGGCGGCTGCGGCCGCGACCACCAGCAGGTTGGTCAGCAACATGGTCAGGAGTATCAGCCGTTTGTGTCGCCGTAGCGCGCTTATGACAGCGAGGAGGCTGATGACGTCCGTAGCTGGCCTTGCCGTCACACCAGTCGGTTCCACGATTGGCCCTGCAGGACGTGGCAAGTTCAACGCTTCCATGCGAGATCCTTCTCCAGGCCCGGCTGGCAGAACCGCTCCGGCAGGATGGTGTGAGGTGCTGACTGCCGGGTGGAAGCCGCGGGGACCAGGGCGAGGGCCAGCAGTGGGAAGAAGAGGTCGGCGCCGCCCCGGATTGTCAGGTGCGGATCGAAGAGCATCAGCACTGCCATTGCGGCGACCCAGCAGAACCCAGCCGTGGCGGCGCACTCGACCACATCCGTGCGCCGCCGTGCGACCTGCGCAAGCCGGTACAGGGCGAAGGCGGTGAACCCGAAGAACGCGAGCAGGAAAGGCACGCCTCCGATCCACAGCAGCCACAAATAGCCGCTCTCGATATAGACCATCTCCCGCCAGGCCTCGGGCGCCGGGATCCGAGGTGCGGGCTGCACACCGAACAGCCATTTGTCATTCCAGGCCAGCGCGGGGAGGACCAAGCGCTCGAGATTTGCCTGCCGCCCTTCCCAGCTACTTGGCATCCCGGAGAGACGGGTGAAGCCCTCAAGTCTGTTCTCGATGACCGGCCAGAAGGCGAGGGCGGCAACGGCGGCTGCGGCGATGCTGGCGGGCAGGAGGCGATGGAGGCTGCGCGTGAGCAGGCCGAAGGCAAGCAGAGCGACGGCCAGTCCGAGGTAGACTGAAATCGTTCCCGAGACGACGCAGCCTACCAGGAACAGTACCGCGGCGCTGCCGAGCGTCCAGTTCACCCGATTGCGCAGGCGCATCAGCGCGAGCACCGCGACAAGGTTGATGATCATGAGATCGCCGAACCCGAAGGTGGAGGCAATCGTGGAAGTCGCCCGGGTCGTTATGACTCCCTGATGGCCCTCGAATGGCGAATCGTAATAGGCTAGCAAGAATTCTGCGATGCCGAAGAAGTGAGCAACCTGCAGGATGGCGACCACCGCCACCAGCGCCGCAGCGGCGAAGGACACCTTCAAACATACGAGCACGTCAGCCTCATTCCTCACGCAGCCGCGGAACAGCCGGAACAGGGCATAGTATTTAACTAGCACAGCTGCATAAAGCAGGTCATCTGCGCTTGGTGAAATGTTTCGTATCTGCTGCAAAACCAAAGGCAGTGCCGACCCCGTGGCCACCAGGGCGAGCAGGGCGGCATCCATACTGTCAAAGCGCGGCGCCTTATAGCGCGCGCAGACCATCAGCAACAGGATCCGTAGCGATATCGCACCAAGAATGAACAGCAGGAGAATTTCATTCGGCCTTAGAACCGTTCCTATCTCGCCTCGAGCAATGCCGACGAGCAGCGGATTGCCGAAAAGGAACAGGCAGGCGCCAAAGAGCGGCCGGGCGAGGATGGCGGCGAAGATCGCCAACCCCAGCATCCCAACCAGAAAAACCATTTCCATCACGGCGCGTCAGGCAGCCGCAGCTCAGCAGAACTGGGCATAAAAAGCCTCACCTGCCGCACGGGTGATGACATCGGGCACTCCAGGCTCAGTCAGCAACTGCGTCATCCGCGACAGGGCAAAGCCCGCCTGCTCGGCCCGCGGGTCGGCATAGCCGGGCGGCTGCCAGCGCAGGCGCAGGATCTCGGACTCCTCGGTCGCAAATTTCCGCTTGTAGCGCAGCAACCCGGGTTGAACGTAGTCGGACGCGCCGAAATCGAAACGCATCAGCCCGCGACGCTGGCCGAAGCGTATGCCTTCCCAGACGAGGAGGTCGTTGGGGCAGGTCTGCCGGTCAGTCGAGGCGTTGAACTTGTAGTAAAGCGTATCACGCCAGATCAGGAAGAGGATGCCCGCAACCACCGCGCCGTTACATTCAGCCAGCATGACACAGAGACGGTCTTCGGGGGCGAAATTCGCATGCAGCGCCTCGAACAGCGCGAAAGGCTGCGGCAGCAGCCGATACTTCGTCTTGCGCACATGGCAGTGCATGTCGAAGAAAGTCCGCACGTCCTCGAGACTGCGGCCCTCGCGCACCGTCACGCCGAGGCGCTGCGCCTTGCGCACGTTCTGGCGGGCGGATCCGTCGAGGCCCTGCCAAAGCTCCGCCTCGGGACGGGCGAGATGAATTCCGTGCCAGGCCGCCCGGCCAGCGAACGAGAAGCGCCGATCCTGCGCGGGAATGGTGTTGCGCAGGCACCGCAAGGTGATCGGAATCCCCAGGGCCATCAGGGGGGCGACGAGATCCTCCCAGGCGGCGCTGTCGTCGAGGAGGGGATCGCAGTAGTCGCAGAACGGCCCGCAAACGATCCTGTCGCCCCGGAGGTCGGAGACGTGGGAGAAGAGCAAGGCCGAGGTCGCCCCGTCCGCCCCTTCCTGCACGGCGGCGGAAATGGTGAAGCCGTAGGTGCCCGCGACCGCGCGCGCCCAGGGCGCCGATGAGAACAGGCCGGTGAGCGGGTGGTCCGCCACCGCCGCCCAGGATGCGTCGCGGTCGGGCTCAATGAGCCGGGGCACCGCGCGGCAGGCGGCTTCCTGCCGGCGTTTCAGGCCGGGGACGGTCATCAGACGCTCCGGTCGAACAGCACCGCGGTGGGCGTGCGGAGGAGGATGCGGAGATCGAGTCGCAGCGACTGCTCGCGCAGATAGACCAGATCCAGTTCGAGCATCTCCGGTGTCGAAAGGCGGCTCCGGCCGCTCACCTGCCAGAGGCCGGTGATGCCCGGCAGGCATTCGTGCCGGCGCCGCTGCTCGGGCGTGAACATCTCCACCTCCCAGGGCAGGGAGGGGCGCGGGCCCACCATGGACATGTCGCCGCGGAGCACGTTGAGGAGCTGCGGCAGTTCATCGATGCTCAGGCGGCGCAGCCAGCGCCCGACCGGGGTGATGCGCGGGTCGTCCTTGAGCTTGAACACGCCCTCACTGCCGCCGACTGAACGGTCACCGCTGAGTTCCCGTGCGATCATGGCCCGCATGGCGCGATCATCGGCATTGGCGTGCATCGTGCGGAACTTCAGCATTTCGAAGCGCCGTTCGTGTCGGCCGACCCGGGTCTGCCGCAGCAACACAGGACCCGCTCCCGACATCCGCACCAGGATGGCCGCCAGCGCCATCACGGGCGAGAACAACAGCAGAGTAACCAGCGCCAGGCAGATGTCCAGGCTGCGCTTGGCAAGGCTAGGCTGGCCGGGAGACCAGTGGCCTGCCTCGGTCATGGCGGGCCAGGACTGGACCGGGCCTGCACCGGCCTGCGCGGTCTCCAGCGCGATCTTTGCCGGCCGCATCAGCCGGCTCCGATCCGCGGAATGATGGGCTCCGCCACGATCTCCGCAACGGTGCCGGCCACCTCGCGGAGCTGCGCATCGCTGATGTGCGGATAGATGGGCAGTGAGAGGACCTCGCGCGCCGCGCGTTCGGCAGCCGGCAAGGGAACTTGCTGCACCGAGCGGAACGGCGCCTGCAGGTGGCAGGGGATCGGATAATGGATGCCGGTGCCGATGCCGGCGGCGGCGAGGGCGCTGCGGAGCGCATCGCGCGCCGTCGCGCGGATTACGGCGAGGTGGTAGCTGCTTTCCGCATCGGGGGCGACCCGGACCATGCGGACCGGCAGCCCCTTCAGCGCCGTCGCATAGATCGAGGCGGCGTGGCGGCGCGCCGCGTTCCAGTTGTCCAGGCGGCGCAGCTTGACGGAAAGGACGGCCGCCTGCAGCGCGTCCAAGCGGTGGTTGCCGCCGAGGATGTCGTGCTGGTAGGGATCGTTGCCCTGGCGTCCATGATTGCTCATCGCACGGATGCGATCTGCGAGGATCACGTCGTCCGTGACCACGGCGCCGGCATCGCCGAAAGCACCGAGATTCTTACCGGGATAGAAGCTGAAGCAGCCCACCCGCGACAGGCTGCCCGCCCTGCGCCCCCGCCAGGTCGCGCCATGCGCCTGTGCGGCATCCTCGATGACGCAGAGCCCACATTGCTCCGCAAGAGCGTTGATGGCATCCATGTCGGCCGGCTGGCCGAACAGGTGCACGGCGATGATGGCAGCGGTCCGCGATGTCAGCTGCGGGCGGATGGTCTCGGGCGTAAGGAGCAAGGTCTCGGGGTCCACATCCGCGAAGACCGGCATGGCGCCTGCCGCCACGACGGCGGAAGCGGTGGCGATGAAGGTGTTCGCCGGCAGGACGACCTCTGCGCCCGGCCCGATGCCGAGCGCCGCAAGCGCGAGTTCGAGGGCAGCGGTGCCACTGCTGACGCCGACACAGTGTCGTGTGCCGCAATAGGCGGCCCATTCTGCCTCGAAGGCATCGACGGCAGGACCGCCCACGAAGCGGTTCGTTCCGATAACGTATCTCCAGGCACCGTCGATCTCGGCTGCGACTTCGGCATGCATGGCCGAGAGGTCGAGGAAGGGAACCGCCATTACCGCATCTCCGTGCTGCTTGCCTCGGCGTGCCTGTCCCCCACTGGCGGGCGCATATCGCGCCGGGGCTCCAGCTCCGCCAGGCTGGGGACCGTGACCTGGCCACGGTTGCGCATCGAACGGTCGATGGCCTCGAGCGCGGCGATGATGCCGAGCGCCTGCTCCCCGCTCGCCTCGGGCACCCGGTTCTGCCGGATGCTGTCAATAAAGTGGCGATCCTGCAGGGCTAGTGGTTCATCCGGGCGAATATACGGCGCCACAATGTCGCCGTAGCGGTACATGGCGGGCCGCTCGTGGGACGGCGGGGATCCCTCGTGGCCATGCACGCTGCGGTCGAAAATCCGCAACGGCTCCTCGGCCATGTCGTCATAGACCGCCATCTTTCGACTGCCTACGATGGTGACAGTACGCGTCTTGCGCGGGTCTAGCCAAGACAGGTGGACGTAGCCGGTGACCTTCGGGTCGTCGTACTGCAATTTCACATAGGCCATGTCCTCGATGCCGCCAAAGGCGAGCGAGGCGCCCCAGGCATCCACCGAGCGCGGCACGGCATCGAGCAGGAAATTCAGGATGGAGATATCGTGCGGGGCGAGATCCCAGATGACATTCACGTCGGGCCGATAGAGGCCGAGATTCAGGCGTGCTGAATGGATATAGTAGATCTCCCCCAACTCGCCGGCCTGTAGGCGGCGGCGCAACTCGCGCACTGCAGGGTTGAACTGAAAGGTGTGCCCCACCATCAGCAGGGCTCCGGAACGGCGAGCCTCAGCGACGAGCAATCTCGCCTCATCGAGCGAGGTTGTCAGAGGCTTCTCCACCAGCACTGGCTTTCGCGCGCGCAACGCCGCGAGAGCGAGTTCACCATGGCTCTCCGGCGGCGTGGCGATGACGACCGCGTCCACATACGGGAGCGCCTCGTTCAGACTGGTGCAGATAGTGGTGGTCGGGAAGCGCACCTGCAGCGAACGCGCCAGGGCCAGATCCTGCTCGATAAGGGTAATACCCGCCACGCCGGGCGTGGCGCTGAGCACGCGCACATGCTTAGAACCCCAGTAGCCGCAGCCGACCACGGCGACGCGGAGGCCGGCGGTCTCTGGGCGGCGATCCAACCCGTAATGCGGCAGCACGTCATGCTCACCCTGCATCCTCAAAAGAGCGACGGCATGGTCCGGCCGTCCGTTGCACTGGCTGGACCTGGCCGGTACGTCGTTCCTCTTCAAGGTCATGAACTGCGGCTTCCTTCTTTGTCGCGCCTGTTCCCGGTAGGAACAGGCGTTGGTTCCTTTGGTCCAATCCATTTGCAGGCTCCGCATCCGGCAGGGACGTGCCGGCCGGGTAAGACCTGCTGGAGACAAGCCCTCTTTGGCCAAGGCATGCCACGGCCCGCCTCCTTGGCGTTACTCCGGCCCGGCACAGAGCAGGTCCAGTTGCCGTGGCGACGACAGAACCTCGCATGCACCTGCACATGCGGCTTGGTGGCAGGCCATGGATCTGATGACTTTGGACGTTCCGCCAGCCCGATGCCGAGATCCGGGCTAATTATTACGCTTCAAAAATGGTTGAACTAGCCAGCCTATGCGGGACCGCCCGCAGAGTTGCGATTCGAGGAGGTGCGTACCGGGGCGTAGCGCGCCACGCGCGGCCCGACGAAGATGTCCGCGAACGCGGCGGGGGAGGAAGTCGGTGCAGTTCAGCGAGAGAAGGAGACTGAATGTCAGTGCTGGACATGGCGTCTTTCTTGGTCATTAAAACATAAAAATACTTTTGTATTGCTAAATAAATCTACAATCAAATCTATATCACAACATATGTCAACGACACGAATCGTTCTTGAGATTATTCTGATGAAACTGGTCAGTTTTCGTATTTGCATTAGCCTAACAGCAAAATTCCTAGTGCCTCTGCATTTTCTTTCTACATTATAATATTTCGCACAGGCATAGAACATCAGTTTCTGCGTTTAGGATATCCAGTATCTGATGGCCGATACTCACATCTGTGAGATCAATAAACCGTTGCGATATAACCACCAATGAAGCTCTCCAAGCGATATCAAAAAATACAATTTTGCAACTAATCCAAGAGACAATGCTCATTCGCTCGCGCAACGAGTTGTGGCGCGACGGCAGGCCTGGGATGTCGGCCTACCTGGTTGTGTTGCAAAGTTTGAAGTTGGGCTGATACCAAGGCTCTCTGAGCGAGACTCCTGAAGGGGCTTGCGCGACGCGGCGGGATTTTGATTCAAGATGGCGAACAGAGGAGGTTCGCCATGGCCGCCATCCCGCTGCGGGGTGACTTCAATGCCGCGACGGCCCGGGCCGCGGCGCGAGCGACGAAGGAGGCGGGACAGGCCCGCCACCTGCTGGCTCTGGCAGCGATCTACGACGGCGCGAGCCGTGCGGATGCGGCGAAGCTGGGCGGGGTGACGGTTCAGATCGTGCGGGACTGGGTGCTGAAGTTCAACGCCGCTGGTCCGGCGGGGCTGATCGACCGCAAGGCTCCGGGCCAACCGCGCCGCCTGACGGCGGAGCATCGGGCCGCATTGGCCGCGATGATCGAGAGCGGGCCGATCCCAGCGGTGCACGGGGTGGTGCGCTGGCGACAGATCGACCTGTGTCAGTGGCTCTGGGAGGAATTCCGCGTGCCGGTGGACCGGCGCACGCTGGGGCGGGAAATGAGGGAGATGGGCTTTCGCAAGCTGTCGGCGCGGCCGCGTCATCATGCCCAGTGTACAGCACGGAGCAAACCGGCTGTGGATCACGCTCCAATCCGGCAGTGGATCACGCAGGAAACCGGCACCCTGGCACGGGGTGAAGCGGCACCGGCTGCGGGGGGCGGGTCTCTCCTGGCAGGCGAGTAATCGCCAAGAACATCCCTCCCTTTCACCGGGAGTGATGGATGCCGAGGACGAGAACGTTGATGCGCAGGATCAAGGAAGTGTTGCGCCTGAAATTCGAGTTGGGACTGAACGACAGCCAGGTCGCGGCCGGGGCGCGGCTGGCCCGGTCGACCGTACAGGACTACCTGCTGAGGGTGGCCGCCACCGGGCTGGATTACCCGCAACTGTGCGCCCTGAGCGACGAGGAGCTCGATCGGCGTTTGTTTCCGCCGCGCGAACTGCGCGACATGTCGCGCCCACTGCCGGACTGGGAGGTCATTGACCGCGAATCCCGTCGCCGTGGCGTGACGCTGCGGCTGTTGTGGCTGGAGTACGTCGCCGGGCAGCCGGACGGCTACCAGTACACCCAGTTCCTGCGGCATTTCCGCGCCTGGCAGCGGGCGTCGCGGCCGACGGTGATGCGCCAGGTGCACCGCGCGGGCGAAGCGCTGGAGGTCGACTACGCCGGGATGACGCTGACGGTGATGGACCTGGGCGTGCCGCGCGAGGCGCAGGTGTTCGTCGCCTGCCTGCCGTGCTCGCACCTGGTCTACGCCGAGGCGACCTGGACGCAGGGCCAGGAGGACTGGTTGGGCTCGCACGTGCGGGCGTTGGCGGCGATTGGCGGCTGCCCGGAGAAGCTGGTGCCGGACAACCTCAGGAGCGGGGTTACCGACGCCTCGTACTACGACCCGGTGCTGAACCGCGCCTACCAGCAGTTGGCGCAGCACTACGGCATCGCGGTCGTTCCGGCGCGGGTGCGGCGTCCACGGGACAAGTCGTCGGTGGAAGGCGCCGTGAAGCATGAAGCATGTGGAGCGCTGGGTACTGGCACCGTTGCGCCACCGTCGGTTCCTGTCGCTGGCCGAGGCCAACGCCGCGATCACCGAACTGGTGGAGGCGTGGAACAACCGCCCGTTCAGCCCGCCGCGGGAGGGCAGCCGCCGCGCGCTGTTCGAGGCGATCGAGCGCCCGGCCTTGAAGCCATTGCCCGCCGAGCCGTTTGTCATCGGCCAGTGGCTGGTCGCCCGGGTGAACGTTGATTACCACATCGCCGTCGACGACCACTTCTACTCGGTGCCGTATCGGCTGGTGCACGAACGGGTCGACGTGTTCCTCACCGCCACCGCGGTGACGGTGTTCGCCAACACCGAGCGGGTGGCCACCCACGTCCGCAGCTTCCGGCGCGCCCACCATACCACCCTGACCGAGCACATGCCGCCCGCGCACCAGGCAATGGCCCGGCGCACGCCGGAGAAGCTGCGCGAGGACGCGGCGGCAGTGGGGATCGCCACCGCCACCTACGTGGCGCGACTGCTGGAGGCGCGCGAGCACCCCGAGCAGGGCATGCGTGCCTGCCTGGGCGTGCTGCGGTTGGCCAAGAGCTACGGCCGCGAGCGGCTGGAACTGGCCTGCGAGCGGGCGCTGGCGGCGGGCGCGCTGTCGTCGCGCTACGTCGAGCAGTTACTCAAGGCCGACCAGCGCCAGCCCTTCCTGCAAGCACGATCCGACGACGGTCTCGGCCAGCACGCCAACGTGCGTGGGCCGAGCTACTACAATTGAGCGGGGGCCGGAGATGATCCACCCATCCATCGAGAAGCTGCGGCAGATGCGCCTGACCGGCATGGCGCGGGCGCTGGAGGAGCAACTTGCCCAGCCGGATATCGCCGCTTTGTCCTTCGACGAACGGCTGGCCCTGCTGGTCGATCGCGAGGAGATCGAACGGCAGAGCGTGGCGCTGGCGCAGCGCCTGCGGGCGGCGCGGCTGCGCCAGGCCGCCTGCATGGAGGACTTCGACTACCAGGGCGCGCGTGGGCTGGACCGCAGCCTGATGCGCCAGCTTGCGACCGGCGACTGGCTGCGCCAGCACACCAACGTCCTGGTGTTGGGGGCAACCGGCGTGGGGAAATCCTTTGTCGCCTGCGCGCTCGGCAACCAGGCGGCGCGCGGCGGCGTGTCGGTGCGCTACCAGCGCCTCTCGCGGCTGCTCGACGACCTGGCGATGGCGCGGGCGGAAGGCAAGTACGCCCGGCTGCTGGCGCAGTTGGCCAAGGTGCGGCTGCTGATCCTGGACGACTGGCTGATGGTGAAGCTGACCGGCGAGCAGCGGCGCGACCTGATGGAGGTGATCGACGACCGCCACCAACGCGGCTCGACCATTCTGGCGACGCAAATTCCGGTGGATCGCTGGCACGACCAAATTGCGGATCCCACCTACGCCGATGCGATCCTGGATCGACTGGTCCACAACGCCTACCGCATCGAGCTGCGCGGCGGTTCGCGGCGTCCGCGCAAGGCGGTCGTGGACGGGAAGAGCAGCACGAGTATCGAGGCCAATGAAGTTATCCCCGATATTCACGCAATCCACAGCCACTTATCCACAACAGGAAGAAAGACTGAATGATTAACTGTTAGTTGCTCCGCAGGGCGGAGTCAATGTAAGGTCGTTTTGCCAGTAGAGACCCGCTGGAGCGGGTGCCCATAACCCTGCGGAGCAGGCGCCGGATTGCAGCGTGATCCGGTGCCGGTTTCGAGCGTGTCCGGGTGCCGGTTTGCAGCGTGATGCCCTGCCGGTTTGGAGCGTGCCGGGGTGCCGAAATCAGCGTGACCGACATGCCCAGGCGGCAGGCGCGGTGGATGCGTTTAAAAAAAGTTCCCAGCCGAGTTGGAGAAGATCGCGGCCGAGAAGGGCCTCTCCCCCGACCGCATAGAGATCTGGTTCGCCGACGAAGCCAGGATCGGTCAGAAGAACAAGATCACCCGCCGCTGGGCACGCCGTGGCACGCGGCCCTCGGCACCGCAGGATCTGCGCACCGCCTCCACCTACATCTTCGGTGCCATCTGCCCCAAGGAGGGCAAGGGCGCGGCGCTGGTGCTGCCCTGCTGCAACATCGCGGCGATGAACCTGCACCTGGCCGAGATCGCCACCGCGGTGGCGCCTGGCGCACACGCCGTGCTGCTGCTCGACCAGGCGGGATGGCACACCTCCGCACGCCTCATCGTGCCGCCCAACATCACGCTGCTGCCACTTCCGCCGAAGTGCCCCGAGTTGAATCCGACCGAGAACGTCTGGCAGTTCCTGCGCGACAACTGGCTGTCGAACCTGGTGTTCCGCTCCTATGAGGCCATCCTCGATCACTGCTGCCACGCCTGGTGCCGGTTCATGGACCAGCCCTGGCGCATTATGTCCATCGGACTGCGCGACTGGGCTCACCGGTTCTGATCAGTGGGCATTGGTATGAGTGTGGCCTTGGATGAGGTGAATTTCAGGCGGCGATCTGGAACAAGCCAGCAATGAAGGCGGCCTGCGCCTTCATGTCCCGACCACCGACTTTTCGAACCTGTCCTTTCCTCATCATCGCCATTGCCTCGTAGCCCGCCAGCGTTCGCCGCGCCGTTTGGAAACAGCCGAAGCCCAGACCTGGATCAGTCAATCGTTTGATCCGCCGATGGTCCTGCTCAACGATGTTGTTCAGGTACTTACACTGCCGCAGCTTGGTCCGTCGCCACAGCTCATCGCCTCTCTTCATCTCGGCAACCGCCTTCGGATAGGCTGCATTTTTGTCAACCGTGATCGTCCGCGGGATCACCGTGTGCGGCTGGCCCAGCGCCTTGCGGAAGAACCGCTTCGCTGCCGCCGCGTCCCGTCTCGCGCTGAGCAGGAAGTCGATGGTTTGGCCCCGGCTGTCGACCGCCCGATAGAGATAGGTCCAGCGGCCCTTCACCTTGATGTACGTTTCATCCACCCGCCAGGAGCCGGTGCAGGGACGCAGATAGGGCCGAAGTCGCTTCTCCAGGTCGGCCGCGTAGGCCTGGATCCAACGAAACAGGGTGGTGTGGTCGACCGCCACGCCGCGATCCGTCAGCATCAACTCAAGGTCCCGGTAGCTGATCGGGAACATCAGATACCAGCGCACCGCCCAGAGGATCACCTCGCCGGTGAAATGCCGTCCCTTGAAGCCCGCCACCACCCCATCCCCGCCCCTTCGTCCAGGCCGATCCTACCCCACCACGATTCTATCGCAAAATTTGCAACAGAACCGCCTGGAACGCCTGCTGGTCACGCCGCTTGAGCCGCTCGTATTCCTCCACAGACAGGAGCACAGTGCGCGGGCGGCCGTTCTTGGTCACCATCACCGGGCGCTTGAGGGCGATGTCGCTGTAGTGGGAGAACTGCCGCACCAGTTCGCCTGCCGTGGTCACGACGGGATCACCCGTGGACATCTGTAGCCTCCCAACCTGCTGATAAACCCCGACTCCGTGAGAATCTGCTTGCCTTGGGGGAGCGAGCTTGATTCGCTCCTTCCATGGCGGGTGACATCCTGACCCCTGCGGACCGGGCGCATTTTCTGGCGATGATGCGTCGGCAGACGAACAGCGCGGTGCACCGGCGGATGAACACGCTGCTTCTGCTCGACGATGGCTGGACTGCTGAGCGGGTGGCGGAGGCGCTGTTCATTGACGCAGAGACGGTACGTGAGCATCGACGGCGCTACGCGCTGGAGGGCCGGACGGGCATCGAGCGGTTGGCCTATGAAGGGCACGCCCCGACCCTGACCGAGGCGCAGATGGCCGAGTTGGCGACGGAACTGTCGGCCCGGCTGTATCTGACGGCGAAAGCGGTCTGCGGCTTCGTGGCGGCGCGTTTCGGTGTCACCTACACGCCGCATGCGATGGCGAAACTGCTGGTGCGCATGGGCTTTGTCTGGAAGCGGCCGAAATGCGTGCCTGCCAAGGCGGATGCCGAGGCACAACGGGCTTTCCTGGCGCAGACGCTGGCACCGCTGATGGCCATCGCCGAGGCGAACCCGGCACAGCCGCTCTATTTCGTCGATGCGACACACCCGGCTTACGACGCCCATCCCGCCTGCGGCTGGATCCGGCGTGGCGAGACGCGGATGCTCAAGAGCAACCACGGGCGGGTGAACGTGACGCTGGCGGGTGCGCTGAGCTGGCCTGGCCGTGAGGTGGTAACCCGCGAGGCCAAGAAGATGACTGGCCCGGAGATGGTGGCGTTCTTCGCCGAACTCGCGGTCCGCCATCCGACGGCAACGGCCATCACCCTGGTGCTCGACAATGCCACCTATAACCGGGCGAAGGTGGTACGCGACTGGCTGGCGACCGAAGATGGGCAGCGGATCAAGCTGGTCTACCTGCCGCCCTATGCGCCGAACCTCAACTTGATCGAGCGCTTCTGGTGGTTTTTCAAGAAGCACGCGCTATGGAACGTCTATTATCCCACGTTTGCCGACTTCAAAGCCGGGATCATTGACTTCTTCAGCGACAGCAGCCGCTGGAAGAACGACCTCCTGTCGCTCATCACCGATCGCTTCCACTTCATCGACGCGCAACAAACACAGATTTCATCCGCGTAGAGGTTTATCACACAAAATACATGAAATGCGGGTTTTATGCAAGATGCTCTTCAGACGTGATAACCCTGCATTATCGCGGGTGATGGGGGAGTGCCTTTTTTGGGGATTTTATAAATTTAACAACAGCTTGTTGCACTCTGTCGCGTGCCCTGGATGATGAGAATTTCCGTCCGGCGGAGCCTGTTCGGCCGGTTTCGTACCCTGGATCGCGATAAAGAATCCCCTGGTTCGGGATAAAAAGTGCCCTGGATTATGAGAAAATGCCTGGGATCGCGATAAAGTCGTCGCGGGTAGATTGCCTTGTCACTTTGCTGATCGCCTTTCTGTGCCAGCGTCCTGCGGCGCTGCTCCTTGGCGCCTGAGCGTGGCGACGCTGACCGCCCCTCCCCGTCGCGCGAGCCGGCAGGCAGGTGACGGCGGGGCTTGGCTGAGGCTCATACGCGATAATGGCCGCTTACCATTGTAGGTAAGATGCTGCCACAATCGGCGATAAGGCAAGAAAATCAGTCCTATCGGTGGCGCCCCGTTCCCATGGCAGCCCGCCAGGCACTATTGCACCTCCGGCCTGGCCAGCAGGGCTTCCTCTGGGAGGACGATGGCTTCCCACAGCGCCGCCCGCAGGTCAGGGCGCCACTGGCTGGCGCTCTCGAGCAGCCGGTCCTGATCCGCGACCGACAGCAGTTGCCACAGTGTCCGTGCCGAGACAGCGGTGCCGTCGTCCCAGGCGACGCCAGCCACTGGCGTGGCGAAGACTGACGATAGCACCGCGGCCAGACAGACCATAACCGTGAAGGCCAGCGATGCCGGTAGCCGCGCCAGTGTCATGTGGTCCAGCGGGGGCGCAATGACCCCTGGAATGGCGCCGTCCGACCACACGGCCGCGATCGTGTCCTGGCTGGACCGCCACCCGAACACCCGCGGCAGCAGCGGCACCAAATCCTCGACGATCACCCGCAGGTCCGTCGGCAACAGGCCGGCCCAGAATGAACCCGTCTGACCGGCCAGCGCCCGCCACAAGGCTTCCTGCAAAGCCAGCACCCGCCGGAGTGCTGCCGGCGCCACCTGCAGCGATACGTCCATCGGGGTGCCACGCGCCGGCGGATGCCGCGGCCATCGTTCGGGCCATGGGTGTTCCACCGGTCGGGCGTCCACCAGTGAGTGGCAGGATCGGCAAAGTAGTCGTAACCGGCCGCGCTCGGCGACAAAATCCAGGTCGGGCCAGAGACAGCAGCCCGGTGCCAGGCCGTCTTCCAGCGGCAGCCAATGGGTCGGACACACGACGCAACAGCCGACGAACCACGACGCCCGCAGATGCACCTCGCCGGCGTCGGCGAGAGCGGCCCGCAGGCAGCCAGGGCACCACATCACTGCGGGGCGCTCCCACACTGGCGGCACGCCGGGTAGCAGGCCCCGCGTTGTCAGGGCATGGACCTGTCCGGGGCAGCTGTGACCCACGACCGCCAGCGCCGCTTCCGCCGCTGGCAGCCGCCCTGCATTCGCCGCCGACAGAACTGCGGTGTGCCGCGGATGCGGCAACTCGCCAAGGGCATGGGCGAGGATGGCGGTGCCTGACAGGTGATAGCGGGCGGCGATGCGCGCGACCCAGGACAGCAGCGCCTCCCCCGTCACCGGTGCCGGGGCAATCGGCAATGGCGGTAGCGTCACCCTGGCAGGGCGACACGTCGCGTCTGCTGCGGCTGATGTGGCAGGCGCCGATCCTGTACCGTCAGCCCGTGCCAGATCTCGGGATCGGCGAAACTCTCCAGGTCCACCTTCTCGCGTCCACTGCGCACCGCCGCGACGGCGGCACGTTCGAACGCCTTGCAGATCGCCAGCGTGATGCCGCCGGTCCGCTCCAGCAGCAGGCTGCGCAACTTGGGCGAATCCACCGGCGAGCGTTCCCGCAGCGGCAGGCTCCAGACCAAACGGGTGATGAAGGCACGCAATTCCTCCCCAGGCGCCCAGCGCGGCAGTTCCTCGTCGCTGAACCGGCTGCGCAGCTGGCTATCGGAGAGCAGCACATGCCGTGCCTCCGGCACGCCGACGCAGACCAGCGCCAACTGCAGGTCATTGGAGAGGAACCGCAGCAGCTGCAAGAACAGCCGCTGCTGCCGACCGGTGCCGGCGAGCACCGAGTTGATCTCGTCGATCACCAACACCCGGGTGCCGAGCTCACGCAGCATCTGGCTGGCGGCAGCGCGCAGCCGGGCGGGGCGGCCACTCGCCCAGTGCACTGCCAGGGGCGCATCGACTGCCGCCAGCACGCGGTCGAAAAACTCGCCCTCCACCGGCTGCGGCGGCATCAGCACCACCACCACCGGACGGCGCCCGACGCCGGCGGCGATGTCGAATGCGGTCGCATTGGCGCGCTCGAACTTGCGGATGAGCATCGTCTTGCCCATGCCGCTCTCGCCCAGCAACAGCACGTTCTCCATCCGCTCGCGGGGCGGCTGGTCGAAGGCTTCCTGCAGGATGCCGAGCAGCCGGGTGGCGGTAGGATACGGGATCCAGCGCTCGGCCCGGATATGCGCGATCCGGGTTGCCGCATCGAGGCCGGCAATCGGCCGCAGCTCAGCGGGCAGATGGGCGAACTCTGGCATCACCAGAACTCCACCCCGCTCCCCTCGCCCTCGGGAGGCATCGGCACGCGCGCCTCGTCATCCTCTGCCAGCGCCGCTGGTGGATGCGGGGGTTGGTTCGGCGCCGCCACTGCGGCCGACGCCGCCAGGCCGGTTCGGGCGACGGCCCGGCGGGCCGCCTTGCTGCGCCGGGCGGCGTCTTCGAGGATGTGTCGCTGCTCGGCAATCGCGGCGAAGATCGCCGGCTCATCGACGCCGCGGCGTCCCTCGGCGTGCAGGCGGCGGACCGCTTCGCGGTGTTCCCACAGCGTGATCGCCGGCCGGCCCAAATCGGCATAGGGCACCCGGACGTGACCGCCGGTCGGCAGTTCCACGAAGACGGCGCTGAGGTCGCGCGGGTCATACTTCACCCGCAGCCGGCCGACGTCGCGATCGACCAGATGCGCCAGGGCGCCATCCTGGTAGAGAATGTTGAACAGCCGTACGCCGTCCCGTCGGATCACCCGCTCCTCGAACGGCAGGAAATCCAAGCGCAGCGCCGGCTCATCGCTGGCTTGCCGCAGCGGTGTCGTCGCTTGCGCCGCGACCCAGGCGGCAGCCGGCGAGCGCCCCAGGCCACTGTGCACCTCGTTGTGGTAGGGACCCAGCACTTCCAGCGCCAACAGCCGCTCGAACTCCTGCAAGGTGAGCACCGCTTCCGCCTCGGACGCATACGCGCCGCGGGCAGCAACACTGGAAAACGTCGTGCCCGGCAGGGCATGCACCCGCTCCATCAGCGTGCCCATCAGGCGCTCGATGTGGCCACCGAAACGTGGCGTCGCCGGCGGCCGGTACTCGATGCGGATGCCGTGCCGCTGGCAGCCGCGCTCAAACGCATGGGCATGGAACTCGGCGCCGTTATCGACATGGATGGTCTCCGGCAACCCGTGCACCGGCCAAGCCAGCGCAATGTCGCGGTCGGCGAGCCAGGCGGCCTTCGGCAGCACGGCATGGGACACGGCCAATGCGACACTGGCCGCGCAGGGTGGATCCAACGACAACAGAAAGCCGGCCACCATGCGCGTGTGCACGTCCAGCACCAGCGTCAGCCAGGGCCGGCCGATGCAGGCGCGCATGACGTCGTCCACCAGCATGATGTCGACCTTGGTGTGGTCGATCTGCACGACCTGCAGTGGCCGCTCGGTACGCAGGCCGCCTGTCACCTGGCGGAAGCGGTCCGCGGCGGCGCTGCCTTCGCGCGCCCGCACCCGCTCGCGCAAGCTGCGCGCCGAGACACGCGCCCGCAACGCGTTCATGGACGGCGACGTAAGGCCGGCGGCCTGGCAGTCCTGCCGGACCTGGACGAACAAGTACCGCAGCGTCGGCCGCTCCGGCTGCAGGTAGACCCGCGCCAACGCCGCTTCGATCCGCGCCTCAACCGCCGGGTCCAGCCGGCGCCGGCCTTTCGCCGGACCGGGCTGCGACAGCAGCAGCGACGCCGTTTCCGGCCGGCGGCGGAAGGCCTGGATCAGGCGGTAAACGTGCGGGATGCTCAAGTCCAGCACATGGGCGGCGGTCGTGACCACGGCGCGCGTCAGCCGCGGCGCCTGCGCCAATGGCCGGATGACCGCTTCACGTCGCGCCGCTTCTGCCCACACCTCGTCGGAAGCCGAGGGTAAAGATGAACGATCGGACATGTGGACCGTGCCGGCGACACTCATAGCGAAAATGTAGCACGATCCTTGGTGCTTTTATCGCGATCTAAGGTATTTTATCATGATCCAGTGGAGACGTAGATCATTGAAAAGAAAGGATTGGCGTTATCATTAACTGAAGTGCGCGACAGCAGCACCAGGGCCAGACTGGCTACAGTCGAACCTAATGATCCACACGCGCTGCGACCGCGCGCCCAGGATTTAACGAAAATCCGGATGCCGTGGGCATCGGCCAGAAACTCAAGCTCCCGGAGAGCCGTGCCAGCCCCCCTGCCCGCCTTGTGTCTGCCCTCCAACAACAGGACCAGAGGCGGCCCTCACTCGACAGCCGCACCCGCCCCGTCATCGAAACCAAGTTCGGCCCGCAAGCGTGGGTAACGCGCCGGATCGAGCGCCCGGCGATCCTGCGCCATCTCGCGCAGCGCCTGGATCCCTGCCTCGGTGAACACCGCTTTGAAGCCGATGCGATCCGGCACGATCTCGACCAGCCTACGGTCCAGCATGCCCTGCATTGCCAGCGGAACCTTCGGCTGCCCCTTCTGTGGGCCGCTGTGCCAGGCGCGCAGGTAAATGCCGTCGACCAGGCCCGGGTACTGTCCAAAGCGCTGCCCCATTTCCCAACGAATCAGGTCGCGTTCCTTCGAGGTGAAAGCCGAGCCGCCGGCGGCGGATGGATGAGGCATGGCGGTTCCTCCGGGCCTTGAGAGCCACCGTAAATAGCACGATTGGCCTGGCCAACCGCTTGGCGTGGCCGTGTTGGCAGGACTGTGCGGAACCTGATAGCACCTGATCAGGGTGCTCAAGTTCCCCTGCATAACCGAGCTGACGTTGTCGGTGCTATTGGTGCATCCAGAATCTGAAACGGTCTCCAAACTCGTCCCGCTATTCGCTGAACTGTGCTCAGATCCTTCAGCAATTGCTGCAGGTCCGAGAAGATGCTGCTCGAACTGCCGTCCACGTTATCGTCCTTCTGGTCGGCCTGGGCGGTGACCCTCATGGCGACAGCCCTTCCGACCGTAGCGACTCAAAAAGTGTGGACTCTTGTGACGCCTGGGCAGTTCATCTCGATTCCACCCTGCCAAAAGCGTGAACCTTTGCCACACCCGAATAGCGCATTTTCCTTTCCTCACGCTAGAAATCACGACTTTTGAAGTTCTTAGCCGCGGTCCGCCTGTTCCGGAACGGGTGTAGACTTTTGCGACGTCTGGGTGCTCGCCCTACTCCGCATCCTGCCAAGCAGTGTGGGGTTTTGTGACGCTTGGCCCATTCGCGCCCCTCCGAGTCGCGGACGCGTGGGGTTTTGCGACGCCTATGCTGCAGGGGCTGTTATCCACAGTTAAGCCGAATTATCCCGTGGACTCTTGTGACGCAGCCGTGGACTCTTGCGACGCTGTATCCGGCTAACCTATTGACGTCCGAAGTTATCCCGTGGACTTTTGTGACGAAGCAAATAGATTAATTACTACTAGCTTAGCTAGTAGGGTGCGTCACAAGAGTCCACGTTGCCTACCTCTCCGGAACGGTCGATAGTCCGGCACACAAGGAGGCAGCTGTGAGCAAGATCCATCGTCTGGTCCGAGAGCACGGGCATGCTAACGCGCGGCTTATGGTGCCAGCTGAGGAAAGGCATTTAGTAGACAATGCCGCCTACATTCTTGCGCAGGAAACGCTTTCGCTCGGAATTACCTACTCTGGTTTTTGTCTAACTGCCCTCCCTCATCGCCAGCTCGGCACGGAAGAGCGCTGGGAACGCCGTGGCCACAATATCACCTTAGTCGTCGAGCCAGGTGTCCTGTTTGACCATCAGGGCGTCACAAAAGTCCATGGTGTGCCTTATGGCAGCCGTGCCCGCATGATCCTGCTCTATCTGCAAACACGCGCCGTTCAGGCCAGCTCTCCCGAAGTTGAGCTGGGTCGAAGCATGCGAGACTGGCTCGGCAGAATGGGAGTATCCATTGGGGGCAAGACGGTACGGGAAATCCGCGATCAAGCAGACCGGATCTCAGCTTGCCGCCTGACCTTTCTATGGCATGGCGAAAAGCAAAACGCTTTCACCAAGGACAGCATCGTCCAGCATGGCATCCAATTTTACGACAAAACTGACAATCAAATGCAGCTTTGGGTTGACACGGTCAAGCTGTCGCCAACCTTCTACGCCGCCCTGAAGGACCATCCGGTTCCAGTGGCTGAGGCTGCTCTGCAGAAGATCTCGAATAGCTCGCTTGCACTCGACATTTACATCTGGCTCGCCTACCGCCTACACAGCATCCAACAGCCTACCCCCGTATCCTGGAGTGCACTACACACGCAATTTGGTGCTGGCTACAAGCTTGTCCGGCAGTTCAAATCTCGGTTCATTGGCCCATTGAAAGAGGCATTGTCAGTGTACCCTGAGGCACGGATCGACCTAGACGAGAAAGGAATCGTCTTGCGGCCCTCGCCTCCCCCCATTGCAAAACACACCTATCAAGTACTACTAAATAGCGCTTGAACTGCTTTGGTCTTGCCGTGTGGGATCGCATAGTGGGGCTTCTCTGAACTGAACAATGCCTTGTAAGGCGTCAAGAAAAGAGCAGTTTCTAGGCCTTTGGACGAATTTTGACCCGTATCACAGCACAGGCGAAGCTGACGAAGGCTGCGTAGCTGGTGGTAGTCTTGTCGCAGCGCATGGCGACGCGCTTGAAGCGCTTCAGCTTGCCGATGGCCTGCTCGATGCGCACGCTCAGGCGATAAAGGGCTTTCGAAAAGAAGCGGTGGCGCTGTCATACCCCTTGTCGGGGACGACGATGCGCGGGCGGATGTCGGGACCGATGTCGAGCGAAATCTTGAACTGAGTAATGTCGCTCGCCTGGCCGCCGGTCCGGTGGAAGTCGAGCAGTCGGCCGTCAAGATGGGTCTTAGATGGATTTTCGTCGAGAAGCCGCCGCACGAACGGCCGAGCGCCTGCCCCTGTTGCCCCCTTTTGCGCGGGCGGCCGAGACGTGGGCATGGGCAGTCGTGCTGTCGAAGAATTGCGCCAGATGTGCGCTTTGGCTGCGTTCAGCAAGCAATTGGAAGAACGCCTCGAACACACCAGAGCGGCTCAGCCGCCAGAACCGCTTCCAGACGCTGTTCTATTTGCCGAACTCCGCCGGCAAGGCTCGCCACGTGATATGTGAACGGTGAAATAATGCACCGCTTCCAGAAATTTCCGGTCGTCGTGCTCGGGTTAGCCACGGCTCGATTGAGCCGCGTCGAAAACCTCCAGCACGACCGCCTAGTCCTCTTCCGTCATGCCCGGCCCTCCAACGCCGGTGACGCAGTGATTCGAAGAATGCCCAATCAGAGAATCGGCCAAAATCGTATGTCAGGGATTCCGTCTATAGGGCCTAAGGAAGAGGCTCCTGCATCCGTGCTGTAACCGCTTCCGCTTTTCTATTTATCAGCAACGTTACCTTCTTTTTCTTCCGACACCACCTGTAGTTGCGCGAGCGCGGTTTCCAATGCCGTAATCTCCGCTGTAAGTTTTGCGATCTGTGCCTTCTTTCGGGCGATCTCATTTCGGATACCGAAATGCCTTCGCCCTTCCTCGTCTCGGTATCGCTTAACAGCGGCCTGAATTTCCCGGACCGGGCCGTTGGGAAGCATGCCTTCCTGCACTAGAGCGCGCATCGTGGGCTCGATCTTGTCGGCCGGCAGGGTTGCAATGAGGTAAGCACCACTCAGGTTCTTTGGCACAGCGGGCTGGAGTGAAGGCGGGATTTTCCCTTCATCCCAAGCCCCGGCGATCAGACGCAGCTTGCTAGCCGTGGTTTCGTGGATTCGAACTATGCCCTCAGCAAGGAGGGCTCGGTAGCCTCCGTGCCCTGTGATCCTCCGAATGGAATTCAGCTTCCGCCCAATGTCCAGCAGGGTATCGAACGCACTCTCATAGTCTCGGTTAGCCGCATCAATATCCGAGACAAGGGCTTGCAACCCCTCTTCGCCAAGGTCACCAATATGTGGACGAAGAATCTCGCGCGTGCGTCGAAGGAGTTGATTAGCTTCCATCTGGCTCTGGAGGCCACGCCGCGCTCGGTAATCCGAAATATCTGGAAGCCCGACTACACCCACGACCTGTACATCAGTAGCTACAACTTCCGCAGCAACAACAGGCGTGTTCCCGGCAGAGTTTTGCTGTTCGAGACTGCCCGGATTTTCCTCCCTGTCTCCCTCCTTGACGGGATCGGTGAACGATGGGGGCGCAGATTTGTCCGTTTTGCTTCCTTGCCCCGGTTTGATCAAAAGTCGCTTTGGAAGACTCACGGCGTTACTCCCAGTTTTGCGGCACACCAGGCCCATAAGCCCATAAAATTCCCGTGGGCAGGGATAGCGTCGTCATCTACTGCAGCAAGACCATTATCCACGGCGCGCGCAAGGTCATCGCGCTGTGGAATAGTGTCTGCCCAGACAGCCCCGCGCTCTTTGAGCATGTCACGGGCTTCCCGGGTGATAGACCGGCCGGTCGTCGTCTTATTGATGACGAACATGGCACGACCGGGCGTCGCCTCCC
This sequence comes from Rhodovastum atsumiense, assembly GCF_937425535.1. NCBI lineage: Bacteria > Pseudomonadati > Pseudomonadota > Alphaproteobacteria > Acetobacterales > Acetobacteraceae > Rhodovastum > Rhodovastum atsumiense. The sequence goes on along the minus strand of NZ_OW485603.1, from coordinate 55,542 downwards.
ACCACGTCATGAAGTCGCGGACGTATCTGACGGATTGACCATATGGCTCCGTAGGTATCAGAACGACGTCCGCCACAATCCCAAGTTCTCGTAAATACGCCTGATTCGCTTCCTCAATACCCGGGGGTGTATCAACGACAATAATATCTCGGTCGCGAACAGCCTCGACTTCGGCGCGCCAATACTTAATCGCACCGGCCCGGACCGTGATCTTGTGCTTTTCCTCGATGATTGGGTGCTTGTCGCGCAGCTTCGCCCAGTCCCAAAGAGACCGCTGGCCGTCGAAATCAAGGCCAGCAACTAAATGGCCCGCGCGCGCACCGGCAGCAAGCATATTCAGAGAGATCATCGTTTTTCCGACACCTCCCTTGGGGGCAAAAATCATTAAAATCTTTGGTCGATGTGAGCCTGCACCCACGCTGGCAGGTCTTTCTATGGTGATCTCGTCTGACACCACACGCTCCTGTTATGGGTGCGTAACCCTAGCCCCATAAAGACTGTCGCGAAAGAGATGCCTCACAGATGATCCCTTGGTATGTCCAAAGGTGTGGCAAAAATTCAGTAGTGTGGCATTCACGCAGCTAACTTTCATCGATGAAAGTTTCATTGAGCCCTCCGCCACGGCATCAAAAACTTTCATCGATGAAAGTTAGCTGCTTCCCTTGAAGAAGCAGCTGCATCAAATGATGTTACAATGCCCCGCTAGGCTTGTGCCATCACCACGGATGAACAGCGCCCGACCGCAATGTGCTCCTGGTCGGGAGTCGCATCATCGCGGCAAGCCGACACACACCGTCGGCGGCGAGGGGATGGGCGTCGATTTGGATCTTCCCGATCGGGAAGAACGAGGTTGCGCCATGCCTCGGCAACGCTTATTCTTCCCGATCGGGAAGTTTTAGGCACCGATGATTAGGAATGCAGCGGATTTCGGGGAGCTCGTGCGTCGATGCCGACGCCAGAAAAAGCTCACCCAGCGTGACCTCGCTCTGGTGGCCGGGGTAGGGGAACGGTTCGTGATCGAACTCGAGGGTGGGAAGCCAACCTGCCAACTCGGCAAGTCCCTAGCGGTCGCGGCAGCACTAGGCATTGAGCTCACCGACTCCAAGATGCGTGCCGGGCAGCAGCTGGAGAAAGCTGATATCCCGGACGTGGACGTCCCCGACATCGAAGGGTGGACGCCATGAGCGGGATCCCCGTCTTCTATGAGACGGCGCTCGTCGGCACAATCACGGTCGCCGAGGAAGGGCCATCGTTCGCCTATGATCCCCGCTGGGCCGATGTGCGCGGTGCCTTTCCCGTCTCCCTGCGCATCCCCCTGGGGAGCGAGGCGCCTCCTGCAGTCCTGGTGCCGTGGCTCCAGAACCTGCTCCCGGAAGGCGTGCCGCTACTGACAGTCGGACAGGCGCTCGGCATCTCCCCGCAGGACGTTGTCGGCATGGTCGAGAAGATCGGCCGGGACACCGCAGGTGCCCTAAGCGTTAGCCGTCCTCGGCGCGGGAAGGCACCGCGCTACCGCCCGGTGCCGGACGAGGCAGCACTCGAACGGATCATCGCGGAGCTCCCCGCGAAGCCGTTCCTTGTGGGCGATGAGGGCGTCTCGATGAGCTTGGCGGGCGCCCAGCAGAAGCTGCCCTTGGCCTTCGCCAACGGTAGGTTCGCCATCCCGATCGACGGGGCGCCGTCGACCCACATCCTGAAGCCCGACAACAGTAGATTGTATGGCAGCGTCCAAAATGAAGCGCTCTGCTTGGTCCTGGCGCGCCGCGTTGGACTGAGCGCCTCAACGGTGACCACCGGCGTCGCCGGTGAGCGCTCGTATCTGCTGGTGACGCGCTACGACCGCCTTTTCCGCAACGGCAGGTGGCTCCGGCTGCATCAGGAGGACTTCTGCCAGGCACTGGGCAAGTCGCCGGGGGCGAAATACGAGCACAACCGGACGGGCATCAAGGGGCCATCCCTGAAGGATTTCTTCGCGCTCGCGCGGCAGCACATGGAGGCCGGTGACGTCATCGCGCTCTTGCGCGCCGTCATTCTCAACGTGTTGCTGACGAACGTAGATTCGCACGCGAAGAACTACTCGATCCTGCTCTCCGCGCGTGGTGCCCGACTGGCTCCGCTATACGACCTGATGTGCGGCGCCGCATGGGCGAACGTCACCCAAAACATGGCGCAGGACATCGGCGACAAGAACCGGGGTCGCTACATCTACGCACGGCACTGGCGCCGCATGGCGGAGACCTGCGGCCTGAGCGGGACGGCTGTCCTGCATAACGTCGCTGCGCTAGCCGAGAAGGTGGCCGCCGAGGTGGTGCCAGCCATGGAAGAGGTCGAGAGCATGCCTGCGGGCAGCCACCCGATGCTGAAGCGCTTCGCCGGAGAGATCGTAGACCGGTGCGCACTCGTCGCCAAGAACCTCCGGGAGGATGGCCCCCAGGACGATTTCCCGGACGAGTCGCAAGAAGACTCCGAGCCCGCTCCGGAGCCGAGGTTGGACGAGATCGTGTCGTCGCCAAGCGGATCATGACGGGGTGCCACGAAGGCACGAAGACCGGTTTACGTTAGAGAGAAAAACAAGAATGTTATTGATAAGTTATAAAATTGAGATAAAACTAATTGAGCAGGCCTACGCTCCAATCTCCGCTCTCTAATTTATTGAGAATTAGCAATAAACTGTTGTTAAGCGCGTGGAATCCCCAGAAAAGGCATTCGTTATAAAATCGCGATAATGAATGGTTATCACGCCTGAAGGCTGCCTTGCGCAAAACATGCATTTCATGTATTTTGCGTGAGATCAGTGGGTTTGGAGGCTACGGATGTCGACAGGAGCTATGCTGGAAATTGGGTGACGGCCCGATCAGGCGGCGGTCTGCACTGGGGCCTCGATGACCTCGAGGCCGTTGCGGAATCTGACACCTCGGACGACCTTCGGCAACTGGTTCTCACCCTTCAGGCGGCGCCATGTCTTGGCAGCCATCATCACCAGTTTGAAAACCATGAGGCGGGCAGTGTCCTGCGAGAGCGCGCCCTTGGTCCGCACCGTGCGTAGGCGAACGGTGGCGAACACGCTTTCAATCGGGTTCGATGTGCGCAGATGATCCCAGTGCTCGGCTGGGAAGTCGTAGAAGGTCAGCAGCGCGTCACGGTCCTTGAGCAGGCAGGCAACGGCCTTGGCGTATTTCGCCGCATATTTCTCGGCGAACGTATCCACGGCGTCCTCGGCCGTGGCACGGTCAGGCGCCTGCCAGATCTCGCGCAGGTCATGCTTCACCGCGGGCTGAACCGACTTGGGCAGCTTGTCGAGGATATTCGCGGTTTTATGCACCCAGCAGCGCTGATGCCGGGTGGTCGGGAACACCTCCCCCAGTGCTTTCCAGAAGCCGAGACTTCCATCTCCGGTGGCCAGCCGCGGCGCGACCGCCAGCCCGCGGGCCTTGAGGTCGACCAGCAGCTCGTGCCAGCTCTGTGCGCTCTCGCGCATCCCGACCTGAAAGCCCACGAGTTCCTTCTTGCCCTCCGGGGTGGCGCCGATCAGGACCAACATGCACTCGGCCTGCGGCTCCATGCGCGCCTGTAGATAGACGCCATCGGCCCAGAAATAGACGTAATGCCGGGCCGACAGGTCACGGTGCTGCCAGCGCGTATAGTCGGCCTGCCATTCGTCCCGCAGGCGGCCAATGACCGAAGGCGACAGGTTCGGCGCCTCCGGGCCGAGCAGCGCCGTCAGCGCTTCCTGGAAATCGCCCATCGAGACCCCACGCAGGTAGAGGATCGGCAACAACGCATCCAGGCTGCGTGTCCGCCGCGCCCAGCGCGGCAGCAGCGCCGAGGTAAAGCGGATCCGCTCCGCTTCCGACGGGGCGCCGCGATCGCGCAGCTTCACCCGCTGCACCGGAACCGGCCCGATGCCGGTCTGCACCAGGCGTTCGGGCCCATACCCGTGCCGCACCAGCCGCTCGCGTCCGTCCGGCAGGCGCAAGCCGCGCATTTCCGCCAGGAACGCCTCGGCTTCCGCTTCCACCGCCTGAGCCAGCAGGCGCCGGGCACCGTTCCTCAGCACCGCTGTCAGCGGGTCATCCACCTCATCAGGCTGACGGAGGGCAACAACTCTGGTATCGCTCGTCATGGCGTATCGCTCCTTCGGGAGGTTCGGGCAGGCTCGTCACCAGCCTCGATACGCCGCCTCACTCAGGCCGTCGTCACCCAGTTTCCCCCATAGCTCTGTCGACAGGCGATCCCGTCGTGACCACAGCAGGCGAACTGGTTCGCCAGTTCTCCCACTACAGCGACATTGCCCTCGCGCGCCCGGTGATGGTGACCAAGAACGGCCGCCCGCGTACGGTGCTCCTGTCTGTGGAGGAATACGAGCGGCTCAAGCAGCGCGACCAGCTGGCATTCCGCGCCGCCGACACGCCCGAGCAGTTCCTGCCTGAGATCGAAAGGCTGGCGCGCGACGGCGCATGACCAGCAATGCGCCACCGCCGGGGAGCGTCATTCGCTACGCCTATCTCTGGGCCGATGAGAACGCCGCTGGGCGGGAGGAAGGGCGCAAGGATCGGCCCGCCCTGGTGCTGGCGCTCGCAGTGCAGATCAGCGCGGCGCACACCCAGATCTTGGTCCTGGCCGTCACCCACACGCCGCCCACCGATCCGGCCGATGCCGTCACCTTTCCGGCGACGGAAAAGCGCCGCCTCGGCCTGGACGATCTGCCATCCTGGATCGTCACCACCGAGGGCAACGCCTTCATCTGACCGGGTCCGGACGTGCGACCGGTGCCGAACCACCCGCCGGGGACCATGACCTATGGCGAGGTCTCACGCGCGCTGCTCCGGCAGGTTGCTCAGTCCTATCTCGCCAACCGCGAGCGTCAACGAACACGGCTGGTGGCCCGAACATCTTGATGGTGGAGCCTCGGCCTGGAAGCGTTCCCCTGTCCGCCAGCAGATCCGGGTGTCGCCGCAGCAGCCGGAGCAGCAGCGACGTGGTGGCGTTGCCAGCGAGCCGTTGCGCTCCCCGCCATCGACCGCAGGAACACCCCGACCGCGGCGGCGGCCTGCCGCTGCGACAGGCCGAGGTCGGCCAGGATGCTCCGGATGCCGACATGGGCGCCGTCATGGGCGGGGCGGCCTCGGCCGTCTCCTTCCATTGGGATAGACCTGCGGAACGTCTGGCCGCCGTGCGGCCGCATCCGGAGGTTCGCTATGCAGACCAAGGGTCGTCAGGACCACATCATCGAACAGGCCGTTGCCCTGGCGAGGGACGCCGCCCCTAATTTGACCTCGATCCTCATCACCCATTACCCGGACATTGAGACCCTGGACACGTTCCGGCCGGGCGAAACCGACCTCGGCACGGTCGCCGCGGTGAACAAGGCCGTCGCCACCGAGTTGGCCGCGGCCGGGGTGCGGGTGTTCGTCCAGCTTGCCGACCGCGCCGCCTTCCGCCGGTGGATGTCCGGGCGGCCTGACACGCAGGAGAACCGCTGGGCGTGGCGCGACCGCCGCCACCTGCTGCACGGCGCGGCCGCCCTGAAGGCGCTCAGCGCCGACCCGACCCTGGCGGGTTCCCGCCCTAAGCTCAGCGCTGCGCCCGGCTCGCTGGCCGACCGCCTTCTGGACGCCTTCGCGGACGAGGACAGCTCCGAGTTCGACGATCTCGTGCACGACCTTCTGGCAGCCGGGCGGAGCAACGTCCTGGACCTTGCGGTGCGCAAGACGGGGGACCGCCTCGGCGAGGAGGCCGCCGAGGATCTGCTCGGGGAACTCCTGGCGGTGGCGGAGGGGGCCGAGATGGGTCCGTCGGGATGGGCGGAGCTGGTAGCCCTGCCCGTGGCGCTCCCAGCATCCAACGTGCCGGACGCAGCTGCGCTGCGCGACAGCTTGCTCGAGGCGGGCGTCCTGCCCGCCACCGACGACGTCCGCTTCCTTCCCGGGTGGCGGTCCCCCGAGGCGCTCGACAGCCTCGACCCCGCCGCGGTGCGGCGCGTGCTGATCGACATGGTCGCGGGTGCCGAGCCGAACGATCTGCCTCCCGCCGACGCGGACAAGCTGGCGGGAATGGGCTTCGGCTTCCTGCTCGGTCTGCAGGTCGACTGGTCGATCCCGCTGTGGGACGAAGTGGCCGTTAACGGACCGCCCCAGGAACCCGAGGAGGACGAGGCGACGCCGGAGGACGCGGCCCAGGCGGCCGCATTCGACCGTTGGCGGTCAGCCGTCTTCGACGCGGCGGGTTGCGTGGTGCTGGACCTCGTCCGCCTGTCCGAGGTGCCCGGCGAAATCACCGATTTCCTGGCGGACGCCGGGCAGCAGGTCGGTGGCCTGGAGGAGATCCGCGCGTTCGTTGCGGCGGCCCGGCGCGAGGCGCCGGATGAGGAAGTCGTCTGCCGCCCGGAGATCATCGCGGACGGCCTGGAGCTCTCGCTCTACACCCAAGGCGGCCGTTTCCTCAGCAGTATGGTCGTGACCGCGGACAAGCTGCCAGCCAAGCCAGAGGAAATCCTGCTTGTTGTCGGCTCGCTGGTTCCGCTGGCGAAGGATGTTCCGGGCCGCTGAAGGATTTCAACAGAGGCACCTGCTGGTGGCGGCACCCAGCCTTCGGAGGTTGTGTTGCAAAGTTGGTGAACGGGTCGAGGGTGGTTGTGGATGCAGCGGAGTTCAGGCGGCGATGTCGAACAGCCTGGCAATGAAGGCCACCTGTGCCTTTATGTCCCGACCGTCGATCCTGCGAACCTGCCCTTTCTTCATCATCGCCATCGCCTCGTAGCCCGCCAACGTTCGTCATGCTGTTCGGAAACTGCCGAAGCCAAGCCCAGGCATTGTCAGGTTCGCGGTCTCTGGCCGGAACGATGCGGCTGGGGCATTCTGCCGAGATGACCTCCGAGCCCGCCACCGGCTCTGTTGCGAAATTCGACGTGGGCTGAAGATCGGGTATGGTCGCCAGGGATGAGCGGCGGAAGGGCCTGACGGTGGCAAGCTTCAAGGGGCGGCATTTCAGCGGCGATGTGATCCTCTGGGCGGTGCGATGGTATTTGATATTCCCGATCAGCTACCGGGATTTCGAATTGATGCTGGCTGATCGTGGCGTGAAGGTTGACCATACCACCCCGTTTCGTTGGATCCAGGCCTACGCGGCCGAGTTGGAGAAGCGGCTTCGCCCCTATCTGCTGCCCTGCACCGGTTCGTGGCGGGTCGACGAGACGTACATCAAGGTGAAAGGCCGCTGGAACTACCTGTATCGGGCGGTTGACAGCCGGGGCCAGACCATCGATTTCCTGCTCAGCGTGAGACGGGACGCGGCGGCGGCGAAGCGATTCTTCCGCAAGGCGCTCGGCCAGCCGCACACGGTGAACCCGCGCACGATCACCGTCGACAGGAACGCCGCCTATCCGAAGGCCGTCACCGAGATGAAGAGCGATGCCGAGCTGTGGCGGCGAACCCGACTGCGGCAGTGCAAATACCTCAACAACATCGTCGAACAGGATCATCGGCGGATCAAACGGCTGACGGAGCCTGGGCTTGGCTTCGGCAGCTTCTGGACGGCACGACGAACATTGGCGGGCTACGAGGCGATGGCGATGATAAGGAAAGGGCAGGTTCGCAGGATCGACGGTCGGGACATGAAGGCCCAGGCTGCCTTCATCGCCAGCTTGTTCGACATCGCCGCCTGAATCTCAGTTCGTCCAAGGAAGCGCTCGACCTGTTCACCGAGTTTGCAACAGAGCCTCCTGCGCTTGGCTTCAGCAGTTTCCGAACAGCACGACGAACGCTTGCAGGCTACGAGGCGATGGCGATGATGAGGAAAGGGCAGGTTCACAGGATCGACGGTCGAAACATGAAGGCCCAGGCTGACTTCATTGCCAGATTGTTCGATATTGTCGCCTGAACCACGCTGCATCCAGAACAGCGCTCGACCCGTTCACAGACTTTGCAACACAACCATCTGCTGCGAACCCTCGCTCGCTGCCCGGCGCAGCTGACACGAAAGACAGGCCCATGCTTGAATCGCTTCCGACGGCCGCGGCCGCGTTGAACCTGCTCGGCACGTTGATAGCGCTGCCCCCCGGCGATCCTGCCCACCGCGCCGCGCGTGCGGCCCTGCACGAGGATGGATGGTCGGAAGGCTGGCCTGGCAGCGATGCGCCCGGCTTCGCTGCCGCGGTCGCGGATCTCGTCGCGGCGGCGGAAGAGGCGGGGCTGGCCGAAGCCTACCGGCGGCTCTTCGTCGGGCCGGAGGCGCTGCCCGCGCCGCCTTGGGGCTCGGTCTATCTCGACCCGGAGAACGCGCTCTGTGGCGAGTCCCTGCTGGAACTGCGCGACTTCCTGCGCACGGCAGCGGTGCAGGTACAGAGCCACGACAAGGGGCCCGAGGACCACGCCGGGCTGCTGCTCTGGATAGCCGCCTGGCTGCTGGCCGAAGGGCGCATAGCCGAAGCCGACGTGTTGCTCGGCGTGCATCTGCTGCCCTGGGGGCCACGCTTTTGCGAGCGCCTGGCTGAGGCAGCGGACGCGCCCTTCTATCGCGGTCTCGCCCGCCTGACCGCACTGACCCTGGAGGCGCTGCGCGCACACCACGGCATCGCCATGCGGGAGCGGCAACTCTACCTATGAAAGCGAGCGGGGCAGAAGGTCCTCATCTTCCGCCCCGCCGTCGCAGGCGGCCCGGTCAGCCGTGGATGGCGAAGAAAAGATAGCGTCCGGCAAGCTCGCCCACGAGCAGCAGCGCCGATGCCACCGCGAGCAGGCCGATGCGCGTCGCCGGGCGCAGCGCGCCCCAGGCCGCCCAGGCAAGGCCCAGGCAGCCCACCCCCGCTACGCTCCAGCGCACCAGCCGCAGATCCGCATGCGCGTCCAGCGCCGCCGCCGAGGCAATGGGGAAGGTGCGGCCGACCTCCACCGCCGGCGCATGGACCGCCAGCAAGTAGTCGGGCCAAGCCACCAGTTGCACCAGCAGGCTGACTGCCACCGCCACCACGGCCAGAGCCAGTAGCCGCTGGCTGGCCTGCACCCCGGCCGCCGCTGCAGCGCGGTGCGCGCCAAGCCAGAGGCCGAGCACCGCGCCCAGCACCACGAGGCAGCCGAAGAAGCCGAGATGGGTGGCCGGCGTGGTCCAGGCGGCGACGCTCGTGCTGCGGTAGACCTCGCCCATGCACCAGGTCGCCGCCAGCCCGGCCACCGCTGCTACGGTCAGCCAGGGCAGCCGTACCCGTCCGGCTCGCCACGTTGCGAGGAAGGCGAGGCAGACGACCCCGATATAGGCGGAGGTGGCCAGGATCTCGCGGCTCAGCCAGGAGCTGCCGAGGTTGCGGATCGCGTTCGGCGCGTTCAGCGGATAGCCGAGATGGCCGAAGGAGGCGGCCAGCCCCGCGATCGCGAGCAGGCCGGCGCCGCCTAGCATCGGCAGCAGCACTGGCAGCCTTGCGGCCCGCGCTTCACCGCGCAGCAGCGCGCAGTCGGCAAGTCCGAGCACCGCCAAGCCAGCCGAGGCCTGCAGGCAGAGGGTGAAGATCACCAGCGGCCAGTCATGCATGGGGGCGTCCCTCCTTCTTGCTGCCGGCATGCGCCCGAACCACCAGGTTCGGGCGGGTGACGGCCGGATTTGGCAGGCCATTCACCTGGGCCAGCGTGCTGTGGCGCGCGCGCAACTCCTCGATTGGCCCGTATTCAATCGCGCCGAGCGGGCAGGCGCCGACGCAGACCGGCGGCTCGCCGCGGGCGAGGAGGTCGGAGCAGAAGTCGCATTTCGACATCTGCCCGGTCGCCTTGTTCATCTGCGGCGCGCCGTAGGGACAGGACCAGGCGCAGTAGCCGCAGCCGATGCAGCGCTTCGTGTCCACCGCCACCACCCCGTCCTCGGCGCGCTTGTACATCGCGCCTGTAGGGCAGTTCCTCACACAGATCGGATCCGCGCAGTGGTTGCAGGAGATCGACAGCGTATAGGCGAAGACGTCCTGCGTGTAGCCGCCCGTGCCGGTCGGCACGAAGCCGCCGCCGTGCACCTCGGTCACGCGCCGGAACAGGCGCGTGTCGTCGAGCTCATTCTTGTCCTTGCACGCCACTTGGCAGGCCTTGCAGCCGGAGCAGCGGGCGGAGTCAATGAAGAAGCCGAGTTGATTGCCCATGTCGGCGTGCTCCCTCAGGCCTTCCTGACCTCGACCAGGTTGGTCTGGTGCGAATTGCCGTTGAGTGGCGTGCGCCTGCGCGAGGTCAGGACGTTGGCGCAGCCGCCTCGGTCGATGCCGTCACGGTCGGGCGCCCACCACGCCGCCGATTGCAGCGCTACCACCCCGGGGATGATGCGCGGCGTGACCTCGGCGGGCACCACGGTGATGCCGCGGTCGTTGAACACGCGCACCGGGTCGCCCTGGTGGATGCCGCGCGGCTCGGCGTCGAGCGGGTTGATCCACAGCCTCTGCTGCTGCACCTGCTTCATCCAGGGGCTGACGAACATCGTGGAATTTGCCCGGTTCTTGCCTTTCCAGGTGATGAACTGCAGCGGGTAGCGGGCGGCGAGCGGATCGGATGGTCCCTCCGGCGACGGCACGTAGCGCGGCACCGCCGGGATCGCGGGGTTCTTCATGTCGTAGAGGCGCTTCGAGAAGATCTCGATCTTGCCAGAGGGCGTGGAAAATTTGTTGTTTTCCGGGTCGCGGATCTGCTTCTCGAAGGCGACATAGGATTCGCTGCCGGCGAACTTGTGGACTCTCCTGACCAGGAGTTCCTCGAAGGTCGGGACGCCCTCGCTCGGCATCGCCTTGCGGGTGTCCTCCACCAGTGCTGCGATCCAGTCCTTCTCGCTGCGGCCGAGGGTGAAAGCCTGCTCCACGCCGAGCTTGCGCGCCACCTCGGCCAGCCACTCGTAATCGGAGCGGCATTCGAAGGGCGGCTCGACCAGTTTCTCGGAAAGCACGAAGTAATTGCCCGACCCCCAGGTCGCACCGAGGTTCCACCGTTCCATGAAGCTGGTTTCCGGCAACAATACATCGGCGTAGCGTGCGCTCGGAGTGAAGTAGAGGTCGCTACAGACGATAAACTCGACCTTCCTCTCGTCCTCCAGAAGCTTCACCGTCGCGTTGATGTCCGGGTTCTGGTTGGCCATGTAGTTACCGGCCAGGCAGAAAATCATTCTGATATCGGCATCGAGCTTCTCGGCGCCGCGCAGCCCGGTCGTTGGGGTAATCTGCGAAGCGTCCTCTACCGCCTCGGTCCAGGTGGTGATGTTGATCTTGCCCTTAACCGGATTAGCCAGCATGTCGGGCGAGGCTGGGAACTTGCGGTTGCCGATGCCACCATAGCCGCAGGCCCAGCCGCCGCGGATCCCGACATTGCCGGTCAGCGCGGGCAGTACCGAGCCTCCACGGGCGGTGCGCTCGCCGCAGACATGCCGCTGCGGGCCCCAGCCCTGGATCAGTGCCGCCGGCTTGGCAACGGCATATTCGCGAGCGAGGTGGCGGATCGTGGCGGCAGGCACCCTGGTGATGCGCTCGGCCCAATCCGGCGTCTTGGGCGTGCCGTCCTTCTCGCCGAGCAGGTAGGACTTCCAGGACTCGCCTGGCGGCACGCCTTCCGGCATATGCACTTCGTCGAATCCGATGCAGTAGGTATCGAGGAACTTCTGGTCCTGCAGGCCTTCGCTGACGATGACGTAGGCCATCGCGTCCATCAGCGCGTTGTCGGTGGTGGGCAGCAGCGGCACCCACTCGTCGGCATAGGCGGCGACCGTGTCCGAATAGCGCGGATCGACCACCACGATGCGAATGCCCTTGTCCTTCGCTCTCTGCAGATAGTGGTTCAGGTGGCCGAAGATCGTCTCCGTGGGGTTGTGGCCCCAAAGGATGATCAGCTTCGAGTCCAGCAGTGTGTCGAGCGAGTTGCCGGTGGCCGCCGTGCCATAGGTGTAGGGTGTGATCGCCGCCGTGTTGCCCATGCTGACGGAGTGATAGTACTCCAGATGCCCTCCGGTCAGGTTCAGCAGGCGCTTGACCATGGTATGGCCCGAGAAAGCTCCCCCGCTGACCGCAGTGTTGTTGTGCACGAAGCGTGCACCTGGCCCGTAGGTCTCGCCGATGCGCTTCATCTGCGCGGCGATCAGCGTGGTCGCCTCGTCCCAGGTGATGCGCTCGAAGCGGCCTTCGCCGCGCCGGCCGACCCGCTTCATCGGATATTTCAGCCGATCGGCGTTGTAGACGAAGCGCCGATAGCCACGGCCGCGCACGCAGGCGCGCATGATCGGCATGTGTTCGTCGAGATCGGCGTCGGGCCGCGTGCTGATGCGAGTGACTACGCCGTCCTTCACATGGGCGCGGATGTCGCACTTGCCGCCGCAGTCGAAGGTGCTGCAGGTCTGTACGACGCGTTCTCCGCCGGCAGGCAGTGGCGGGGTGGTCGCCTGGGCGCTTGCGTCGGAGACGTACGTGCCGGCGACGAAGGGTACGGCAGCGAGCGCCGAGCCCGCGACGAAGCTGCGCCGCGTCAGCACCGCGCGCGGGTCACGCGGATTGGGATTTCCCATGCGGAATTCTCCTCAGGGTCGGAGTCGGATCGGCTGCAAAGCGGCCCGCGCGCAGCGCAACTGGCCGCGGGTGGGATTAGTCCGTTGTTAGAAGCCGCTGGCGGGCGCGGAGCGCGTCGCGGCGTGTCTGTGCTGACGCTGACAACCACATGCGAGGCGCAGCGTGCCAAGGCCGTGTGGCTGATGTTCCGACATTCTCGCGGACCGCGCGCGATGCGGCATCCCGGAGACAGAAGCGATCCACGTGCAGAACTCCTGTCGTGGCTGCCCGGTTGTGTACCCGTGATGGCGCCACGATTTCAGCGCCACCTGTATACGCCCTCGCAGCAATGACGGCAAATTGAAGGCTGCCGGCCGGCGTTGTCAAGTTGACGGCCTATGGCTACGCTTGGTGGCACCGGACGAGGTTCCTCGTGTTCATGCTGCGATCTGGACGCACGTCTCCTGTGGCTCTGTTGCGAAATTCGACGTGGATCGGAGATCGGGTATGATCGCGTAGGATGAGCGGTGGTAGGGCCTGACGGTGACGAGCTTCAAGGGGCGGCATTTCAGCGGCGAGGTGATCCTCTGAGCGGTGCGTTGGTATCTGATGTTCCCGATTAGCTACCGGGATCTCGAGCTGATGCTGGCCGATCGCGGCGTGGAGGTCGACCACACCACCCCCTTTCGTTGGATCCAGGCCTATGCTGCCGACCTGGAGAAGCGGCTTCGGCCCTATCTACGCCCTTGCACCGGTTCCTGGCGGGTCGATGAGACATATAACAAGGTGAAGGGCCGCTGGACCTATCTGTATCGGGCGGTCGACAGCCCGGGTCAGACCATCGACTTCCTGCTCAGCGCGCGACGGGATGCGGCGGCGGCGAAGCGGTTCTTCCGCAAGGCGCTCGGCCAGCCGCACACGGTGAACCCGCGGACGATCACCGTTGATAAGAATGCTGCCTATCCGAAGGCCGTTGCCGAGATGAAGGGAGGCGACGAGCTGTGGCGACGCACCAAGGAGTTGGCACGAGCTATGCTGGAAATTGGGTGACGGCCCGATCAGGCGGCGGTCTGCACTGGGGCCTCGATGACCTCGAGGCCGTTGCGGAATCTGACACCTCGGACGACCTTCGGCAACTGGTTCTCACCCTTCAGGCGGCGCCATGTCTTGGCAGCCATCATCACCAGTTTGAAAACCATGAGGCGGGCAGTGTCCTGCGAGAGCGCGCCCTTGGTCCGCACCGTGCGTAGGCGAACGGTGGCGAACACGCTTTCAATCGGGTTCGATGTGCGCAGATGATCCCAGTGCTCGGCTGGGAAGTCGTAGAAGATCAGCAGCGCGTCACGGTCCTTGAGCAGGCAGGCAACGGCCTTGGCGTATTTCGCCGCATATTTCTCGGCGAACGTATCCACGGCGTCCTCGGCCGTGGCACGGTCAGGCGCCTGCCAGATCTCGCGCAGGTCATGCTTGACCGCGGGCTGAACCGACTTGGGCAGCTTGTCGAGGATATTCGCGGTTTTATGCACCCAGCAGCGCTGATGCCGGGTGGTCGGGAACACCTCCCCCAGTGCTTTCCAGAAGCCGAGACTTCCATCTCCGGTGGCCAGCCGCGGCGCGACCGCCAGCCCGCGGGCCTTGAGGTCGACCAGCAGCTCGTGCCAGCTCTGTGCGCTCTCGCGCATCCCGACCTGAAAGCCCACGAGTTCCTTCTTGCCCTCCGGGGTGGCGCCGATCAGGACCAACATGCACTCGGCCTGCGGCTCCATGCGCGCCTGTAGATAGACGCCATCGGCCCAGAAATAGACGTAATGCCGGGCCGACAGGTCACGGTGCTGCCAGCGCGTATAGTCGGCCTGCCATTCGTCCCGCAGGCGGCCAATGACCGAAGGCGACAGGTTCGGCGCCTCCGGGCCGAGCAGCGCCGTCAGCGCTTCCTGGAAATCGCCCATCGAGACCCCACGCAGGTAGAGGATCGGCAACAACGCATCCAGGCTGCGTGTCCGCCGCGCCCAGCGCGGCAGCAGCGCCGAGGTAAAGCGGATCCGCTCCGCTTCCGACGGGGCGCCGCGATCGCGCAGCTTCACCCGCTGCACCGGAACCGGCCCGATGCCGGTCTGCACCAGGCGTTCGGGCCCATACCCGTGCCGCACCAGCCGCTCGCGTCCGTCCGGCAGGCGCAAGCCGCGCATTTCCGCCAGGAACGCCTCGGCTTCCGCTTCCACCGCCTGAGCCAGCAGGCGCCGGGCACCGTTCCTCAGCACCGCTGTCAGCGGGTCATCCACCTCATCAGGCTGACGGAGGGCAACAACTCTGGTATCGCTCGTCATGGCGTATCGCTCCTTCGGGAGGTTCGGGCAGGCTCGTCACCAGCCTCGATACGCCGCCTCACTCAGGCCGTCGTCACCCAGTTTCCCCCATAGCTCCGCCGAAGCACGGTGCAACACATCGCTCACCACGAACGGCAGCGTCGGCACGCGACGCTGGTCGCCATAAGTCTCGACCTCACCGCCAGCCTGACCGACCAGGCCATCGATGTGTTCGACCGCCTGATCGGAGCTCTCTTTCGCAAAGCCGAGGGACGGCAGACCCGCGCCTTCCAGTCCGATGCCCGGGCCATCAACGACAAGATCCGTCTCTTTGCCCGTGTCGGCGATGCGCTGATCATCGCCCACGACAAGAAGCAGGATGCCTTCGGCGTGCATTGTCAAGTTCGCAGCCTCTGGCCGGAACGATGCGGCTGGGGCATTCTGCCGAGATGACCTCCGCAGCCCGCTACCTACCCGGGATACCGCTTCCCAGCCGAGATCATCAGCTACGCGGTCTGGCTCTACCATGTCTTTGGCCTGAGCTTCCGAGAGGTGGAATTGATCCTGGCCGAGCGGGGCGTCACGGTCAGCCACGAGAGCATTCGGCAGTGGTGCCACAAGTTCGGCGCCGACTTCGCCCGCAAGCTCCGGAGACGATGGCCAAAGCCGGGCGACATCTGGCACCTTGATGAGGTTTTCCTGCGGATCAACGGCGAGCTGCACTATCTCTGGCGCGCGGTGGACCAGCACGGTGTCGTACTCGACATCCTGGTGCAGGGCCGCCGGAATGCGGCCGCGGCGAAGCACTTCTTCAAGCGCCTGCTCGCTGGGCTGAGGTACAAACCGAAGCGCCTCATCACCGATGGCCTGCGCAGCTATGGCGTCGCGCACCGCGAGATCCTACCCGAGGTGAAACACCGGAGCAGCCGGTATCTGAACAACAGAGCGGAGAACTCACACCGGCCGACGCGACGTCGAGAGCGGCAGATGCAGCGGTTCAAGTCATCGAAGCAGGCTCAGCGCTTCCTGTCATCGCACGCCATGATCTACGGTCACTTCCGGCCGCGGCGCCATCTGATGACCGCCGCTCAATACCGGCGTGCGCGCGCCGAGGCCTTCCGGGTGTGGCGACAGGAGACGTGCGTCCAGATCGCAGCGTGAACACGAGGAAAGTCGTGCGGCGCGACCAAGCGCGGCCATAGGCCGACAACTTGACAATGCCCGGCCGTGGTCGCTGGATGGACAACGTCTTCATTGAGCGGCTGTGGCGGTCGCTGAAATACGAGTGCGTCTACATGAACGCCTTCGAGACCGGCAGCGAGGCACGGTCCGGCTTGGGAAGGTGGATCGACTACTACAACACAGAACGGCCCCACTCGGCCCTCGGCGGACGGACCCCGGCCGAAGCCCACGCGGGGCTCCCGGTCGGCAGCAGACTGGCGGCGTAGCAGCAACCCGGGCCAAGCTTATCCAAGCCGCCAAACTGTCCGGGATCCGGGGTCCACCTCACCGCCACAGGCTGCCGGGCATGACCAGGAGGTGCTCTGGCCGGCCCGGCACTCGCATTGGCGACGCTGCACTGGCCCTGTTGCGTATCCGCAGGGAGACCGCGTCGCCATGGCCTCTCCTCAGGAGCCGGCCTCGGTACTGCGGAGCGTCATCGTCACCACCCCTGACAGAACCAGCGCCAGGATCATGAACATGAACGCGCTGGAATAGCTGCCACCCCCCGTCTTGATGAGAAAGCCGATGATCGGCGGCGATACCACCCCCGCGAGCTGGCCGCCGAAGTTTACCACCCCGGAGGCCACTCCCATGATCCGCGAGGGAATCTTGTCCATCAGCATGCCCCAGAACATCGCCATGGCGAAGAACATGAAGAATGACGAGACACACTGATAGATTACGGCCGCGTTGGCGCTCTCAACCGAAAAGGTCAGATAAAGGAAGCCCGCGCTGACCGCTGCCGTCAGCACGTACCACCATTTACGATTGCTCTTGAATTTGTCTGAACAGTAGCCACCCAGCAGTGTGCCGACCGTGCCGCACAGGAACGGGACGGCCGCCAGCACGCCGGTCTGGGCAAGGGAGAAGCCCCGGATTTTCATCAGGTAGCTCGGCAGCCAGGACGAAAATCCCCAGAATGTGATGTCGAAGAAGAACCAGATAAACGCCATCTGCCACAGCACCGGCTGCTTCAGCACATTCGCCAGTGGAACTGGCGCATCAACCGCCCCGGCCCCGGGCTGTACGGCCCTGTCCGCCTCGAGTTCGTCCAGCTCCTCGCGGCTGATGGCCGGATGGTCCTTGGGCCGATCGCGGTAATACCAGTACATGCCGGCTGCCACCAGCAGGCCGGGCACACCGAGCGCCACGAAGACCGTCCGCCAGCCGAAGGCACCGATGATGCTGGCGGCAACCACTACCGCGAGTGCCGGTCCCAGCGTGTTGACCGAGGACTGGATGGCCGTGGCACGTCCTCGCTGCCCGGAGGGGAAATAGGTCGCAATCGCCTTCCAGGAAGCCCCCGGAAAACTCCCTTCCCCGACGCCGAACAGGAAGCGCACTGCCAGCAGGATCGGCATGGTCAGCGCCATGCCCGTCAGGCTGGTGAACACCGACCACCAGGTGATGGCCACCGCCATCACCTTGCGCGGACCAAACCTGTCGGCCAGGAGGCCGCCGGGAATCTGGAACGCGGCATAGCCGACGAAGAACGCGCTGATGATCAGTCCCTGGCTTGTCGTGTCGATCTTGAGGTCGGCCCCGATGAAGGGCAGCGAGACGCTCATCACCATGCGGTCAAGGAACGACATCATCCAGCCCAGCCAGATGAGCGTCAGCACGCCGTAGCGTACCTTCCAGGTTCTGCCTGCCGCGAGCGGAGGCGCAGCGGCCGGGATGTTATCGATCTGCATGTTCCACCACTGTCTGTCCATGCGGACGGACCGGACAAAGACCAGCCCGTGCCTTTTTGTTTCCTGCGGCTTTAGCCGCGTGCCCTGGAGCATTTTCCGTTCGCATTGGCTCACGGCAAATGCTCCAGGTCTTCGTTTTCAGAGCATGATTCACGCGCTCTGGCGTTCCGCCTCGCGCGATCATGCTCTAGCGCCCGGTCGCGGTGAGAACCTGGCCGCTGAGCGCCCGGCTTTCCATCCCTCCCAGCAGGGCGAAGGCCCCGTTGACCATCACGGCATCGATTCCCTCGGGATACTGGTTGGGCTCGATGAAGGTCCCCTTGTCGATGACGGTCTCCGGGTTCAGCACGACGATGTCGGCAGCGAAGCCGGCCTTGAGCAGCCCACGGTCACGCAGGCCCATGACCTCGGCCGGCTTGCCGGTCATCTTGCGGATGGCCTCTTCCCAGGTCAGGCATTTTTTCTCGCGCACGTAACGGCCCAGAACGCGCGGGAACGCGCCATAGACGCGCGGATGCGGCTTGCCCTTGCCCATCAGCCCGTCGGTGCACACGTTCTGCTCCGGACGGCACAGGAATGTCTCGACATGCTCCTCGGTTCCGTAGAAGTCGAACATACCGACCGCGTTCTCCTCCTCGTAGAGCAGGTCGAACGTGGCGTTGAAAGGATCCTTGCCGCGCATCTCGCTGAGCTCGATGAGATTCTTGCCAATGGTATCAAGGTTCTTCGGGGTCTTGACGCTGGTGACGTAGATCTGGTCGAGTCCGGCGAAGTCGATGAAGTTGTCCCATCCGGGAATGCCGTTGCGGATATCCTCGATCATTCGCGTGCGCAGTTCCGGAGAGGCCAGGCGCTCGACCAGCTTGTCGGTGCCGCCCGCGTGCACCCATGGTGGCAGGATCACGCCGAGCATGGTGCTGCCCGCCACGTAGGGATACTGGTCGAAGGAGATCCGGATGCCGCTCCTCTGCGCTTCCTCGAGCATGCCGAGCATCCCGTCGATGAGGTGCCAGTTCTTCCGGCCGCAGACCTTCATGTGGGAAATGTGCAGCCACACGCCCGATTCGCGCGCGATGTCGATCAGCTCCCGGGTGGAGGCGATGATGTCGTCGGCCTCGCTGCGCTGATGCACCACGAAGATGCCGTCATGCTTCGCCGTCACTTTGCAGAGCTCGATCATCTCGTGGGTGTCAGCGAAGGCGCAGGGCATGTAGATGAGGCCCGTGGACAGGCCGAAGGCGCCGGCCTCGAGCTCGCGCTCGAGAATCCGGCACATGGCCGCGATCTCCTCGCGCCCGGCCTTGCGGCCGTCGAGCCCCATGGCCTCCATGCGCACATTGCCGTGCGGCACCAGATAGGCAAGATTGGTCGCCGGGCGATGCTCCGCCAGCAGTTTCAGGTAGCCGGCGGTGTCCCTGTATTTCCAGTCGATCTGGTCCGTGTCTCCGTCAAGGCCGGCGATGTTCTTGCGCCAGGCCGTGATGTACTGTTCAGGCAGCGGCGCCAGTGCAACCCCGTCCTGCCCGAGAAGCTCCGTCGTGATACCCTGGCGGATCTTGGCCGAAAGTGCGGGATCGACGATCGCGGCCAGATCGGAATGGGTGTGCGTGTCGATGAAGCCGGGACAGACGATGCGGCCGGTCGCGTCGTAGACCTGCATGCCCTCGGCCGGTGCAATGGTGCCGATCCCGGCGATGCGCCCGTCCTCGACCATCAGATCGGCGGCATAGCCCTGCCGTCCGGTTCCGTCGATGAGGGTGCCGTTCCTGAAAACTGTCTTCATCTTCCTCTCCTGCCGGTCCCGTTAGAGCCCGGAGCAGACGCTTCGCATCATGCCGTAGTAGCCCTGCGCGGCGCCGACGAGCTGGGGGATCTCGATGTATTCGTCGATGACGTGGGCGAGGGTCTCGCGCGAAGGGCCGAAGCCCACGGTGCGAATGCCGGCCTCACCCGCATAGTGGCTGGCATTGGTACAGAACGAATACTGGGTGATGGCCGGATCGATGCCCGCACTGCGCAGGCCCGCCAGGGCGAGGCGCACGAATTCGTCGCCTTCGTCGTAGGCCCAGCCCGGGAAAAACCTGTCGCTCTCGATGAGGGTGCCTGTGTAGCAGGTCTCGCGGCCATGGGCGAAGGAGACCGCGGCCTTAAAGTCGGGATCGGTTTTTGCGAGATCTTCGATGATGCGCTGCAGCGGCTCCAGAACGGAGGCCGGGCTCTCGCCGACCAACAGGCGCCGGTCGTAAGTGGCGCGACAGTACTCGGGCACGACCGAGGCGCCGGGATAGGGCGCCGACTTGATGTCGGTGAGTTCCAGGATTCCCCTGCCCAGGACCCGATCGCACGGCGGCTTCAGGGCATGAATGGCATCGATCAGCCGGGCCATCTTGTAGACGGCATTGATGCCGGCATCGGGATTCGCGGAGTGCGCCGGCTTGCCGAAGGTTTCGACGACGATTTCCGCGCGTCCTCGCTGGCCGATCTTAAGATTGAGCTCGGACGCCTCGCCGATGACCACATAGTCGGGGCGGTATTTCGCGCTGACCAGGCGGGCGGCGACGCCTTCGAAGCACTCCTCGTGGACGACGCAGGAAATGTAGATCTTCCCGGCGAAGTCCCGCTTGTGGTCCTGGGCGAAGAAGCCGCAGGCGGAGATCATCGCCGCGACCGCGCCCTTCATGTCGGAGGTGCCGCGCCCGTAGATCCTGCCGTCCGCGACCTCGGCGCCCCAGGGCTGGCGTGTCCAGCTCGCCTCGTCGACGGGCACGGTGTCGATGTGACCGTCGAAGAGAATCGTCCTGCCTGGGAGACGGCCGACGATGCCGCCCACCACGTTGCCGTAGCGATCGACGGCGATCTCGTCGAAGCCGTAGCGCGCCATCATTGCTTTGATGGCTTCGGCAACAGAGGCCTCCTTGCCGGAATAGCTCTTTTCACGAACTAAAATCCGGCAGTTTTCGATGATTTCCGATTGGCGCAAGTCGGTCAGCATGTTGGATATCTCTGGCGTGTTTCGATTCAGAATTGCTGGTAGCTGGGAATCTGACCGTCCCAGACGATGGAGCGGTAGCGCTGCGGGTCGGTGTCGCCCTCGGTGCTGACCACCAGGACGCGCGACTGCGCGTCCAGCCCCAGCGCCTCGCGCGTCTCCGCCCAGCACCCGGACTGCAGGAGGATCGACAGCAGACCGGTAGTCACCGCACCCGATTCCCCGGAAACGACGGCGGGGTCCCCGGGCAGCGGATTGCCCAGCACGCGCATGCCGCGCGTGGTGACGAAATCGGGGCACGAGACGAAGGCTTCGGCGTAATCGCGCAGGATGTTCCAGCCGATGGTGTTGGCCTCGCCGCAGGCCAGGCCAGCCATGACAGTGGCGAGATCCCCGCCAACCGTCACCGGCCGGCAGCCGGCGGTGACCGCCGAGCGGTACAGGCAATCCGCCGCTGCAGCCTCGACGACGATCACTCTGGGACGGTCCTTGCCCCACGCTGCGGTGACCATCCCCTGCACCATGCCGGCCAGCGAGCCAACCCCGGCCTGGATGAGCACATGGGTGGGGGGAACCTCATGCAGCTGCTGCATGGCCTCTAGCATCAGCGTACCGTAGCCCTGCATGATCCACAGTGGGATCTTCTCGTAGCCTGGCCAGGCAGTGTCCTGTACCACCAGCCAGCCATGCGCCTCGGCCTCCCGTGCCGTCATGCGCACGGCCTCGTCGTAGTTCAGGTCAACGATCTCCGCCTGCGCTCCCTCGGCCCGGATCGCCTCCAGCCGCTGTGGGGTGGTGCCACGCGGCATATAGACCACCGCCTTCTGGCGAAACTGGCGCGCCGTCCAGGCCACGCCGCGACCGTGGTTGCCGTCGGTGGTGGTGGCAAACACGATCGTTCCTATCTCGCCGCGAATGCGCTCGCTCGCGAGTTCGACGAAGGGGAGATCGTCGATGTCGCGGCCGAGCAGATCGGCGATGTGGCGCGCCATCGCATAGGCGCCGCCCAACACCTTGAACGCCTTCAGGCCGAAGCGTGCCGACTCGTCCTTGACGTGCAGGCTTCTCACGCCGAGCGCCGCGGCGAGATTCTCCAAGGAAACCAGTGAGGTCGGTGCATATCCCGGCATGGTGCGATGGAACCGCAGCGCCTTGGACAGCTGTGCGCGGGAGAAATCGGCGACGCAAGCCGTCGGGTCATCGTAAAACCGGGTTCTGTTGAGAAATACCTCGATCTGGCTGGGCATCGTTGTTCTTCCGTCCGATCCTGTGCTTTCCCGAACCGCGGCGGGCAGCGAAGGCGCCTGCGCTTCGCTCGCTCGGTTCTCAGGCGAGCCGAGGCACCGCAAACGCCGTGCCAGCCTCCGCGCCACCGGCGTATGCATTAAAAAAAACCCTTTGGAACAACGGTCTGAACCAGATCAACGGCGCCGGGCAGGCGTCTGGCCGGTGCATTCCCGCCTTTTCCTTATCATTTGCCTTATCATAAGATGATAATTAATTATCACGCTCTGGTACGGACCGGCATCGGGTCAAGAACGTCATGACAGCCCCTTCCATCCTGGCGGACATCCAGGAGGCCATCTGCAAGTATGCCGACGCCATCAGCGGCGTGACCGGGACCGACGTGGAAATCGTCGACGAGTTCATGGTCCGCGTCGCCGGCTCCGGCATCTACCGGCACATGCTCAACGAGAACATGGCCGATAACGGATATATCTACAGACAGACCCTGCACACCAAGCAGACCATCCTCGTCGAGAACCCGGGAGAGAACGCGGTCTGCAGCCATTGCGCGAAACGCCATTCCTGCCGCGAGTTGCTGGATCTCTCCACCCCCATCGTGCTCGACGGTCACGTGCTCGGCGTCATCGGCATCATCTGCTCCACGGTGGAGCAGCGCGGCGTGTTGCTCGAGAACATCGACCGGTTCATAATCTTCATCGAGCAGATTGCTGACCTGATCGCCGAGAAGGCCTTCGCGACCATCGAGCGCCGGCGCGACCGACAGATGGCCGAGGTGCTGTGCCGGCTGATCGAGGTCATCGACCGCGGCGTTGTGGTCGTCAGCAGCGACGGGATAATCCAGCAGGGCAACATGACTGCCGCCCGCATGTTCGGGCACGAGCGTGATCTCGCAGGATTTCGTATCGATATAGATCCAACTGGCGACGTTCTCTACGACTGCGAGGAGGCACGCATGACGCTGGAGGGCGGCTCGCGCCTGCACGCCCTCTGCCGACGCATCGTGCTGCCCCACTCCGACCGGCGCGACGTGACCGTCATCACCTTCCGCGAAGCGCGCGACTTCCTGCCCCAGCCCATCGCTGCGGCTTTGGAGACGCGCAGCCCCGCCAGGCTGCTCGGCCACTCGCCGGCCATGCGCGACCTGCGCAGCGCCATCGAGCGGGTGGCCCGCAGCAGTGTCTGCGTACTGATCACCGGCGAAAGTGGCACCGGCAAGGAAAACGTAGCCCACGCCATCCATCACACCAGCGCACGCCGCAACTCGCCCTTCGTGACCATCAACTGCGCGGCCATTCCCGACCAGCTACTGGAAAGCGAGCTGTTCGGCTATGTCAGAGGCGCCTTCAGTGGCGCCGATCCGAAGGGCCGCATCGGCAAGTTCGAGCTGGCCCATGGCGGCAGCATCCTCCTCGACGAGATCGGCGACATGCCACTCTATCTTCAGTCGAAACTCCTGCGGGTGCTGCAGGAGCACACCATCACTCGCGTGGGCTCCAACCAGGTGATCGACATCGATGTGCGGATCATCGCTGCCACCAACACGGATATCGAGGAACTCGTCCGCCGGGGACTGTTCCGGCTGGATCTGTTCTACCGCCTCAACGTCGTCCCGATCGTGATCCCGCCGCTGCGGGACCGGCGCGAGGACATTGCGGAACTAGCCCAGCATTTCGCCGACGAGATCGCAGGGCAGGCCGGCCGGCCACGGGAGAAGATCCCTGACGATGTCAGCAACGCGTTGTATTTCCATGATTGGCCCGGCAATGTGCGGGAGCTGCGCAACGCCGTGGAGTACATCGACGTCATGCGGGGAGAGGCCGGAAGCATGAACGTCAGCCATCTTCCGCCAGCGTTGCGGCGCCGGCCGCCATCGCCTGCGTTCCCCGTCTCCGCCACGGAGGACACCAAGGTGGAAACCCGGGTCAAGGTCCAGGTCGGCGAGGCAGAACGGATCGGGGCGGTGCTCGCGCGCCATGGCTGGAGCCTGGAGGGAAAGCGACGCGCCGCTGCCGAACTCGGGATCGGCATCGCTACGTTGTACCGCCGGATCAGGAGCCTGGGGTTGTCGGAGCGACACCCCTCTCCCCCGGGATTTGTCGCCTCCCCCGGCGGCACGAAAAAGGGCCGCGCCATAGGACGGGAGCTGGATTCAGAGGGCAGAGCGTCGGTTGTCAGATAAACAACGCGAAGGGTGAACGGGGCGGGAACGCGGTCATGCGGCCATCCTGCCGCGACCTTGGCGGAGAGGCCGGCGACGTCCCGCGGTGGCCGCGGCGCGGTCCGAGAGGAAGTCACCAGAGAAGCCGATGTGCTCCCAGGTCAGCGGCGAGGTGTGCGCCAGGAGTTCGTCCGGCACTGAATGGCCCCGGGCACGCAGGTGCGCAACCGCGTCGGCGATGTAGGTTGAGTTCCAGTACACGATGGCGGCGATCACCAGGTTCAGCGGGACTGTCTCATGATTGGGGGTCAGGCCGCGAGGGCTGCTGGCGGATGCTGATCGTTGGCGATCTGGAAGCGGTTCCCGAAGCCGGGACCGAAGGCACCGTTGTAGACAGCGCAGCGAATTTGCAGCAGAAGATCGGCACCGCGTCGGCTCCAGCGCATCTGCTGCGATTTGTTCATTCGGCGATTCACCAGGAAATCGGCGGTCCCTTCGGTAATGGCCGTCCCAACCCGCAAGCCGGCACGGTGACGTTCGGCGTAATTGACCATCCACTCAGCTTGGCTGACCAGATAGCCGTCCAGCGCCAATAACGCTGCCCACAGCTTGCGCGATGACGGCACGCGTGACGTCCGTTCCGTCGCCTCACTCTGGAAAGCGTGCATGACCTTGCGGATGCGCCCGATGCTGACCTGGGCATCCTTGGCCTTGCCGTTCCACAGACGCCAACGCAGCCGGTCGACCTCCGTCACGATCACGGCCTTTGCCTCTCGCCGTGCCGGTGTGTCGGTCGACAAAGCGCCAGCGGTTTGCTCCAGGTGTTGCAGCCGCATCGCGATGTGAAACCAATCGAGGATGGGGAGCTCGGCGACGCCGCTGGCGACCAGGATCGAGCGCAGACTGGCACAGCCGTCGGTGAAGCCGGTCAGTGTCGTGGCGTCGGTTCGACCGACGCTGTCCAGCCTTTGGCCGATCAGCGTCACAAGATCCGTCTCCGCTCCGGCTACGGATCCGAACACCTGTCGATTGCCCGCGTCGGTCTCAACGTTGCCGACCCTGACTTCCAGATGCCGCTCGGTCTTCTCGCAGCTGCGGATGAACGTCGAGTCCACGCTGATGGAAATCGCCGTCGCTGGCGTTACGGACGGGGCCACCGGGCGATGCCGCAACTGCTCGCCAAGCATCATCGTATGGCGACGCAGGGTCTCGTGAGTCTTGCCAGCCTCAATCGGGAACATCTGCTCCAACACGCCGGTCGCCACGCGGTAGGTCATCAGCGCCGAAAGATGGGCCTGCAGGCGATCGAGTTCAGGAGCCGATCGGCAATGCGACGGCCAGTCAACACCGCCCTTGTATCTCGACAGGCACCCGAGCGCGTAAGGTAACGCGCTCGGGAGCGGAAGGGAGCCCGCCTTGCCCTGGGGTGATCGAGCCCGTGGTCGAGCATGGTGCCCCTTCCGCGGCTATGTCCGTAAGCCCGAACAGTCGCCAGGGACGGCGCAAGTCGATCCCGCATACGCAAGGACGGGTGATGGACCAGACGGCTCAAGAGCAATCGGCGTTTGTTGGTATCGATGTCGCCAAGAAGCATCTTGATGTGCATGTGCTACCGGCAGCGACCAGTTTTCGTGTGGGCCGGGATGGCGCTGGCCTCGATGATTTGCGTGATCGGCTGCAGGGCCTGTCGCCTGTTCTGATCGTCCTGGAAGCGACCGGGGGATACGAAACGGTTGTGCTTGCCACTTTGGCTGGCGCTGGCCTGCCCGTGCTCGCGGTCAATCCTCGCCAGATCCGTGACTTCGCCCGCGCCTGCGGTCAGTTGGCCAAGACTGATCAGCTCGATGCCGCCGTGATTGCCCGTTTCGCCGAACGCATCCGTCCGGAGCTGCGGCCGCTCCCCGACGCCGCAACCCAGATGTTGGGCGAGATCGCCGCGCGGCGCCGCCAGATCATCGACATGATCTCCGCCGAAAGCATGCGCCTCAAGCAGGCCGCCGCGCGCAAGGTTCAGCGCAGAATCAACGCCCACCTTGCCTGGTTGCAGCAGGAACTCACCGACATCGACACGGATCTCGATAACGCCATTCAGGAGAGTGCCGTTTGGTCGCACCATGAGGCGTTGCTCGATGCGGTGCCAGGGGTGGGCAAGACCGTCGCCCGTACCCTGCTGGCCGAGTTGCCGGAACTGGGGACCCTCGACCGGCGGCAAATCTCTGCTCTCGCCGGTCTCGCGCCATTCAATCACGATAGCGGAACCCACCGCGGCAAACGAAGCATCCGTGGCGGACGCACCGTCGTGAGGTCGGCTCTCTTCATGGCGACCTGGGTCGCCACACGCTGCAACCCAGTCATCAAGCCGTTCTACGAGCGCCTGATCGCCTCAGGCAAGCCTCGCATGGTCGCCCTCGTCGCTTCCATGCGCAAACTTCTCACCATCCTCAATGCCATCATCCGGGACCAGAAACCGTGGCAAGCCGCTTGACACGCAAGACAGTCGCTCGACCCCGCCACAGCCGCCGCAGCGGAACCGCGGCAGCCGTACGATCACCTGGCCGAACAGGGTTGCAATCCGATGCTGGCGGTAGTCCTTCATGTGACAAGCGCCGCCGCAGGATCGGCAAGTCGGCCGCCGTACAGCATGTTCCCTGGTCTGGGCAGCGACCACCGCGCGCTGGATGGCGGTCAGCAGTTCCTTTGCCTCAGCCAAGTTCAGACCCAGATTGGCGATGTCGCGAAGATCAGCCGGCTTCGCAATCTCCATCACGTCCGTGCCCTGGCCATCGCTATCAGCACCGGTCTCCACCAGCCGTACAATCCATGCCACCCGCGCCATCCCACCGAGAGAATAGTGCCATAGATTATCACCTATTTGTTCCCACCCCCAATCATGAGACAGTCCCTTCGATGTCCGCAGATGGTCCCAGTGCTCGGCAGGGAAGTCGTAGAAGCTCAGGAGCGGATCACGGTCCTTGAGCAGGCAGGCGACCGCCTTCGGGTATTTCGGCGCATACTTCTCCGCGAACGTGTCCACCGCCGCCTCGGCGGTGGCGCGGTCCGGGGCTTGCCAGATCTCGCGCAGATCCCGCTTCACCGCGGGCTGGACGGATTTCGGCATCTTGTCGAGCACGTTGGCGATCTTGTGCACCCAGCAGCGCTGATGCCGGGTGCTCGGGAACACCTCCGCGAGCGCCTTCCAGAAGCCCAGACTGCCATCGCCGGTGGCCAGCTTCGGGGCGATCGCCAGGCCCCTGGCCTTGAGGTCCACCAACAGCTCGTGCCAGCTCTGCGCGCTCTCGCGCACCCCCACCTGAAAGCCCACGAGTTCCTTCTTGCCTTCTGGCGTCGCGCCGATCACCACCAGCATGCATTCCGCCTGCGGCTCCATGCGCGCCTGCAGGTAGATGCCGTCGGCCCAGAGATACACGTACTGCCGCGCCGACAGGTCGCGCCGCTGCCAGCCCGCGTAGTCCGCCTGCCACGCGTCGCGCAGCCGCGCGATCACCGCCGGCGACAGGTTCGGCGCGTCCGGGCCGAGCAAGGCCGTGAGCGCCTCCTGGAAGTCGCCCATCGACACCCCGCGCAGGTAGAGGATCGGCAGCACCGCATCGAGGCTGCGCGTCCGCCGTGCCCAGGGCGGCAGCAGCGCCGAGGTGAAGCGGATCCGCTCCGCCGCCGAGGCCGCACCCCGATCCCGCAGCTTCACCCGCCGCACCGGCCCGATCCCGGTCTGCACCTGGCGCTCCGGGCCGTGCCCGTGCCGCACCAGCCGCTCGCGACCGTCCGGCAGCCGCAGGCCCCGCATCGAGGCCAGGAACGCCTCGGCTTCCGCCTCCACTGCCTGGGCCAGCAATCGCCGAGCACCGCTCCTCAGCACCGCTGTCAGCGGATCGTCCACCTCCTCGGGCTGACGCAGGGGAATGACCTTGCTATCGTTCGTCACGGCGTATCGCTCCTTCGGGAGGTTCTGGCAGGCTCGTCACCCACCTCGATACGCCGCCTGCTTCAGGCCGCCATCACCCAGTTTCCCCCATAGCTCGGCGTAGCTGATGATCTCGGCTGGGAACCGGTATCCCGGGTAGGTAACGGGCTCGGAGGTCATCTCGGCAGAATGCCCCAGCCGTATCGTTCCGGGCGGAGGCCGCGAACTTGACAATGCCGATGGCGATGATGAGGAAAGGGCAGGTTCGCAGGATCGACGGTCGGGACATGAAGGCCCAGGCTGCATTCATCGCCAGCTTGTTCGACATCGCCGCCTGAATCTCAGTTCGCCCAAGGAAGCGCTCGAGCTGTTCACCGAGTTTGCAACAGAACCCGGAAGACGCCATCCCGTTCAGGAACGCCCGGAACTGCCGTCGCCGTATCGCGCCCCTGCGGCAAGAATGTCTTCCACCTCTTCGGCAAGCCGCTCGGCGTCGATCGGCTTGCGCAGGATCGCGAGAGGTTCACCAGGTCCGCCGTCGGCCGGTCTCTTCCGCGCGCTCTCGACGTGTCCCGTCAGGACGAGCGCCGGGAGCCCGCGCCGTCGCTCCCGGGCATGCCCGATGAGACTCAGCCCGTCCATGCCCGGCATCGACAGGTCGGTGACCAGGGCGTCCACCGGCTCGCCCTCATCGAGCAGGGCGAGCGCCTCACCGCCGCTTTGCGCCACAAGCACGGAGAGACCGGCATCTCCAAGACCCGCGGCGAGGGTTTCGCGCACCATCTCCTCGTCGTCGACGAGGAGAATCCGTATCGCCGGCTTTCCGATGGCCCCGGGTTCGCGGACGGCGTGCCGCGTCGCCGCCGTCTGCTGGTCGCCCTCCGCGACCGGCAACCAGAGCGTGACGGTGGTGCCGCAGCCCGGTTCGCTGTCGATGGCGAGACCGCCACCGCTCTGCTCGGCGAACCCCTTGGCCATCGACAGGCCGAGGCCGGTGCCCTGGCCGACCGGCTTGGTCGTGAAAAATGGTTCGGCCGCGCGCGCCAATGTTTCGGGTTCCATGCCGGCGCCGTCGTCGTGAACCTCAAGCCGGGCGTAACGGCCCGGCCTGAGAGCCGCCGGATGGATCCCGGCGGTTCCGACTGTCTCCGCGACGGCCGAAAGGGTGAGCGTGCCGCCCTTCGGCATGGCGTCACGGGCATTGGTCGCGAGGTTTATCAGCGCCGTCTCCAGTTCCTTTCTGTCAACAATCACGGCGGGCAGCATCGGCTCGAGTTCGACGCGCACGATGACCTGTCCGCCGAGGGTGTGAGTCAGGATTTCGCGCAGGGCGTCCAGCATGGAGGCGGGATCGATCCGCTCGGGATGAACTCTGCTCCGACGGGCGAAAGCCAGCAGACGGTAAGTGATGGTGGAACCCCGCTCGGAAGAACCGATGACGATGCGAGCGAACTTGCGGACACTGACCGGGTCCGCGGCGCGCTTCTCGATCAGGTTGGCGGCGCCTTGCACCGCCTGGAGGATGTTGTTGAACTCATGGGCGACGCCGCCGGCGATCTGTCCGAGCGCCTGCATGTGCCGGGCATGCTTCGCGCCCTGCTGTGCCGCCTCCCGCGCCGCGATCTCCTCGCGCACCCGTTCCTCCAGGTGCCGGTTCAGCTCGGCGAGGGCGGTTTCGGCCTCACGCTGCTCGGTGATATCGGTGTGCACGCCGACCCATTCGCGGACCCCGCCGCCGTCATCCGGCACCGGGATCGCCCGGACGGCGAAGTGCCGCCAGGAGCCATCGTGGCACCGCAGCCGGTGCTCGAAGACGAACGCGCGGCGCCCGGCGACTGCCGCGTTCCAGGCGTCGACGGTCGATTGCGCGTCGTCCGGATGCACGGCGTTCGCCCACCCGCGGTCCTGGTATTCGTCCCGGCTTTGCCCGGTCAGCGCCGCCCATCCGGGCTGCTCGCCGACCATCCGGCCGTCGGCGCTGGTGGTCCACAGGATGCCGCGCACGGCCCGCACGGCGGCGCGGAACCGCGCCTCGCTCTCGGCCAGCGCCTCGTCCGCGCGCAGCCGCTCCGTGATGTCGCGTCCCGTGACGACCGAGCCGACGATCCTGCCATCCCCGTCCCGGATGGGCGCCAGATTGTAGCTTCCGACCCAGCTTTCACCCGTGTCCCTGCGCCGGAGGCGGTACACCGCGCCCACGGCCGTCTCGCCGCGGAGCGCCCGCGCGCCCGCCCATTGGTCCAGGCGCGCCGGCTCGCCCGTCTCCAGGAAGACCTCCAGGATGGCCGGGCACTCGGAGAGGGTCCTGGCGCACTCGTCCTTGCTCCGGAACCTGTGGAACGACGCAAAAGCGTCGTTGAGGTGGATGAAATTGCCGTCCGCGTCGGAGATGGACACGGCGTCCGCCATGGCCGCGAGCGCCGCCTCCAGCCTCGCCTGGCTCTCCAGCAGTTCCCCGTATGTCCTGGACGCCTTGGCCTCGGCGGCACGCAGGTCCTGTTCCGCCTGGCGCTGCCCGGTCACGTCGCGGAAGAACACGGTGATGCCGCCGTCAACGAAGGGAAACGCCCGCGCCATGTAATGGCGTCCCTTTGGCTCATAGAATTGCTCGACTTCAACGGGCACCCGTTCGGCCATGCAGCGCCGGTAGGCCGCGAACAGGTCGGTGCCGACAATGCCGGGAAACGCCTCCCAGAACATCTGCCCGACAAGGTCCCGCCCGTCGGACATCAGTGCCTCGGCGCGACTGTTGAGGAAGGTGAAGCGCCAGTCGCGGGACAGTGCGAACACGCTTTCTCCCGTGCTTTCCAGCGCGGCCCGCACCGCGCGGTCGCGCTCCAGCGCCGCGTTCGCGGCCTGGAACTGGGAAGGTGATGGCAGGGCCAACGCCTTCCGCATCAGCGGCCAGAGCGCCACTGCCGTGACGCCGGACACCACGGCCGTCGCCGCGTCCATGACGGCTTTCAGGCCATAGGCCGGCACCCACAGCGTGAGCAGATCAAGCCAGTGGCCCGTGCCGCAGAGCAGGATGAAGGCGGCGAACAGCCAAAGGACGGGACGATAGACGAGGTCACGGCGGCGGGCGGCGAAGTGTGCGAGAGCCAACGGAATCGAGAAGTAGGCCGCCCCCACCCCGGCGCTGGCGATGGACTGCGTCCAGATCAGCCAGGGTTCCCAAAGCAGACAGAACCCGTGCGGTGTGAAGGATGACGCATCGAACAACGATTGGGCGATCATTTGGAACATGTGCCGTCACCGCTGCGGTCAGGAGGAGTCGCAACCATGGATTGACGTGGCGGATTCGATCGAATGGATGTTCCGCCAACGGGAAGGCGCCACAATCAAAATTGCATTCGCAATAAGATTGCTGTGCACCGCAGCCTTACCTCGTCACCTTGACACATGTGATGTGACTTTGGCGAGTGCGCCTCAATCTGGATCATGCGACGGCAGGGGACTTATTTGCCATCACCAGTCAATTGTTGGGATGGAAATAATGACCGCGCCTGGACAGCCAGGATTTCGTGCTCGCGGCGGTTCCGGCGTGCCGCGACAGGCAATGTCCTGTCAGCGCGGGCAGGTGGGCGAGGGATTGAAGGTCCGAGGAGTTTTCCCGTGTCCGGACGGCTCCCCGCCTGCCGCCCTGTTGCCGGAGCCACGGCGGCATCCATTGCCATTCCCAAACCGATGACATGACGACGGCGCCAGGGACGCGGAGCGCGGCATGATTGTTGTCGTTCGGGTCCGGAAAACCGGACCTTCGGCTGGAAACTCGTTGGCAAGGACGTTGGATGAGCTGGCGGAGAGATACGAGACGAGTGAATGCACCCTGCTCGAGAGCGAGGAGCGCTTCCGCGCCACGTTCGAACAGGGCATGGCGCATGTCGGACTGGACAGCTCCTGACTGCGGGTCAATGCTCGGCTGTGCGCGATTCTCGGCCATCCCGAGGCCGAGTTGCGCGCCCTTCGCTTCCGGGACATCACCCATCCGGACGATCTGAACCTGGAAGATGGAAAAGCGGCATCTTTGCAAGCACGGGAACGTGGTCTGGGCCAACCTCACGGTGGCGCTGATGCGCGACGGCGCGGGCCGGCCCGAGCGGTTCATTTCCGTAGTGGAGAACATCGACGCGCGCAGGCGTGCCGAGGCGGCGCTGACGGAGAGGGACGCCCGATCCCGGAGGTCCCGGGGCGTCTCGGAGGGATTTTCGGGTGTCGGCGGCACCTCCACCGCGGCCAGTTGCTTTGCCGCCGCGGCCAGCGTGCCGGGCAGCGTCGCGGTGTCGCCCTGGTCGGCGGCATGCACCTCGGCTGCGACCACCGCCTCCGTGTCGAGGTCGACCGCATGCTCCGGCTCAGGATCATGCGCGCGGGAACAGGGGGCCGTTTGAGCGTGTTCAGCGCTTCCTGGCCGTTCCGGCCACCTGAACCCCGTAGCCTTCCATCTCCAGGAATGCCTCGACGGAGGCCCTGATGTTCTCGCCCTCCTCAACCAACAGTACCATGCTCATGCGTCCGCACCTTCCATCGACGGCAGCTCCACGGCGAAGACGCTGCCCTCGCCCGGCGTGGACACCAGCCGCACGTGGCCGCCAAGGATCCCGGCAATTTCCCTGACCAGGGTGAGGCCGAGCCCGACTCCTGGCGCATGCTTCCGGTCGACCTCCTCCAGCTGCTCGAACGGCTCGAAAATCCGCTCCTGGACTTCGGCCGGGATGCCGGGGCCCGTGTCGGCAACCTCGATGCGCACGTGCCCGCCCGCTCCCGAGACGCGCGCCGAGACTTTGCCCCGCCCGGTGTACTTGACCGCATTGTCCAGCAGATTGCGTACGATGATCCGGACCAGGGCCGGGTCGCTCACGACGGGCGGCACATCGCCGTCCGTCTCGTCGACGACATCCAGATCCCGCCCATCCGCCCCGAGCGCTGCGTCCGCGCAGGCCGACGCCATCAGCCCGGCAAGGTCGAAGCGCTCCGGCCGGACCGTCAGGCGTCCGCTTTGGAGGGTGCTGTAGTCGAGGAGCGAGCCGACGAGGTGCGACAGCCTCCGCACGGCGGCCGCCGTGCGCGACAGGACCTTCTGCTGCTTTTCGTCGAGTGTCCCCCCGAACAGGCGCCGGAGCAGCCCCACCTGAAGCTCCAGTTGGGTCAGCGGCGTCCGCAGCTCGTGCGACACCATGTTCAGGAACGCGGACTTGGCCCGCGACGCCTGCTCCGCCCGGTCCCTCGCCACCCGCATGTCGTCGGCGGCGGCGCGGAGGCTGCGGTTCAGCGACGCGACCTCGCGGGCGAGCTCCTCCAGGTTCTCCTGGCGGCTGTCCAGTTCGGCCCGCAGGAGGTCGCGGGCCCGCTTGACCTGCAGCAGGTTGGCAACGCGCGCCCGCAGTTCGTCGGCGGCGAAGGGCTTGACCAGGTAGTCCTGCACCTGTCCCTGCAGCAGGCGGATCCGGAGCGGTTCGTCGGCACGGGCGGACAGCACCATGACCGGGATGTCGGCGAGGTCGCCGCGGCCCCGCAGCTCGGCGACCATCTCATCGCCGCTCATCCGCGGCATCATGATGTCGGTCAGGATCAGGTCGGGCCTGAGGCGCTCCGCGGCGGACAGTCCCTCTTTCCCGTCCCCCGCGAGAGCGGTGCGCGCCACGGACTTCAGCGCGGCGGCGACGAAGACGCGGAGGTCGACGTTGTCCTCGACGACAAGGACAAGCGGAAGCGCCTCGTCCGAGGTCGCCTCGGCAGGCGCCTCCTGGGGCATCTGCACCCCGGTCGGGAACGTTTCCGTCTGGTGATCCGGCAGTGAAAGCAGGCCAAGGCGGCCGAGCGGTTCCTGCCGTGCGACCGGCGTTCCTTCAGGCGCCGCGAGGGGCAGCGCGACCCGGAACACGGCCCCGGTTCCGCCGGAGGCATCGCCCACAGCGATATTGCCGCCGTGCTGCGCGACGAACTCGCTGGCGATCGCCAGCCCGAGGCCGCTGCCGCCGCTCCGGCGGGCGTCATCGCCCTGCACGAACCGCTGGAAGATTTTTTCCCGCATCTCCCGGGGGACGCCGGGGCCGTTGTCGGTGATCTCGAGGATGCAGCGGCCTCCGTCGGCTTGCAGGGTCACCTCGACAGCTCCGCCACGGTCGGGAACATGCTTGAAGGCATTCGAAAGGAGGTTGAAAAGCACGCGGCTGATCTTGGCGGAGTCGACCTGCGCCGTCAGGACGTCAGGAACCGCGACCCGCAATCCGATGCCCCGCTGCGATGACGCTGCCACGAAGTGGTCGGCGACGAAGCGTGCCAGGCCGGCCAGGTCGGTCTCGCTGTATTCCAGGGGCGTGCGCCCCGCATCCAGCCGGGAAAGGTCGAGCAGGTCGTTGACGTAGGCGAGCAGGGTCTGCGCGTTCCGGCGCACCACGCCGAGCGCGCGGCCCCATTCCGGCGGAAGGCGGCCCGAGGCGAGCAACTCGTCGACGGGGCCGAGGATCAGCGTCAGCGGCGTGCGCAGCTCATGGCTGACATTGGCGAAAAAGCGGGTCCGGAACCCGTCCATCTGGCGGATCTGCTCCAGCGCCTGCTCCAGCTCCAGGTTCTTCTTCGCCAGTTGTGCCTCGGCGCGCTTGCGCTGGGTGATGTCGAGGTTCACGCCGACCCACGAGGTGATCCGGCCTTCGGCGTCACGGACCGGGCGGCCCCTGGTCAGGACGGTGTTGATCTCGCCGTGCCGGTCGATGATCCGGTGCTCGTAGTCCCACAACTCCCCGGTGCGGATGCAGTGCATCCAATGCTCCAGCATCGGACCGACATCCTCCGGCGGCAGGCGCTTGGTCCAGCCGAAGTCCTGCTGCTCCTCGCCGGTCATGTTGAGGAGTTCCAGGAAGGACGGGCTGACGTAGCGGGCGCCGCCCTTTTCGTCGCAGAGCCAGACGCCGAACGGGATCGCCTCCCCCATGGTCCGGTACTGCGCTTCCGACTCCGCCAGCTCCTCGGTGCGCTTCACGAGCGCCGCCTCGGCGACTTTGCGCTCGGTGATGTCCTCGACGACCCCGATCATGCGCCTGGAGTGCTCGCCGGGGCCGGCCGTGACCAGGCCCCGCGCGCTGACCCAGCGCTCGGGGCCGTCCGGCGGGATGACACGGTACTGGACGGCGTAGGTCTCGTCCCCGGTATGGGCCTCGGTGAAAGCGGCGACCACCCGGTCACGGTCGTCCGGGTGCAGCAGCGCCTTCCATTGCTCCAGGCTGGCGAGCGCCTCCGGCCCCGGCACGCCGAACACCTGGACGGCCCGCGGGGAGACCGTGAGCGTCCCTGTCCCGAAGTCGAACTGCCAGGTGCCGAGCTGAGCGGCATCGAGAGCGAGCCGGAGCCAGTCCCGGTCCCGCTCGTCAGGCGGAGCCGACGCGGCGGTTGCTGTCTCCGGCCTGGACATCGAAACCATCGGCGACCTCTCTTTGAGGAACTCGGAGCACTGGGAACCACTGCGGCGGATGGAACCTGCCCGGCAGGGCTGCCGCCGCGCCAGAACCGCCCGCCATCCGGCATGCGCTTATCCGTCCCTTCGCCCGGCGGCCTGGGCGACCGCCGCAACCAGGCGAACGGGATCGAAAGGCTTCTGGACGAACTCCAACGCTTTCAGGGTTTCCACCTCGGCCGAAGGCACGTTGACGCCGGAGACGACGAACACCGGGATGTTGCGCAGCTCCGGCGCGCTCATCTGGGCCCGCCTGAACTCCCATCCGTTCATCCCCGGCATCATCAGGTCGAGGATGATGGCGTCCGGCCGGACCCCGGACGCCAGCAGCTGCAGGGCTTCGCGGCCGTCCGCCGCCCCGACCGCGCGGATGCCCTCGAGGTCCAGGAAGTCCGCCAGGGACTCCCGCAGGGATTCGTCGTCCTCGACCACCATCACGGTGACGTCTTCCCTGGGATGCGCAGCGGGGGCCTGACCGTCGCCGGACGCGGCTTTCCGGCCGCTGTCGGGGTTCCGCGCGGCTTCGAGGCTGGCTCGGATGCGCGCGGCCAGGGCGCGGCCCGCCACTGGCTTGCGGACGAGGGCGAAGGAGTCCCCTGACGAGAGCGCCGCCCGCTCGCCCATGTAGCCGGTCAGCAGGAAGCAAGGGAGCCCGGGCCGCAGATGGCGCGCCTGCCGGATGGTTTCGACGCCATTCATGCCATACATGGACAGGTCGCTCACCAGCGCATCCGCCTCTTCCCCCGACTGCAGCAGTTCCAGCGCCTCGGCCCCGCTGGCCGCGACAAGGGTGGAAAAACCGACATCCTCAAGCTGTGCCGCCAGCGTTTCGCGCACGAGCTCGTCGTCATCGACCAGAAGGATTCGCGCGCCGCCGCCGGGCCCGCCGCGGTAGTCCTCTTCCCCGGCCTGGGCATGGTCCGCGAGGGACGCGGCCTGCGGCAGCCAGAGGGTGACCGTGGTGCCTGCGCCGGGGGCGCTGGTGATCATGAATGCGCCGCCGGACTGCTCGGCGAATCCCTTGACCATCGGCAGACCCAGCCCCGTCCCCTGGCCCGGCGGCTTGGTGGTGAAGAACGGCTCCGTCACCCGGGTGAGAGTCGCCTCGTCCATGCCGGTGCCGGTGTCGGCGGCGCTGATCCGCACGTAGTCGCCGGGTGTCAGCCCGGCCGGGTGCGCGCCGCCCTCACTGACGTTCTCGGCCCGGGCCGAGAACGTCAGGGTGCCGCCCTGCGGCATGGCGTCCCGGGCGTTGATGCCGAGGTTGACCAACGCCGTCTCGAGCTGGCCCCGGTCGGCCATCACCGGCGGGATGTCGGCGGGCACCTCGCTGCGGACGCTGATCGGGCTGCCCAGGGTGTGGGCGAGCACGTCGCGCATGCCTTCCAGCAGCCCGGACACGGGAACCGCTTCGGCGCGCATCTCGCCGCGGCGGCCGAAGGAGAGCAGGCGCTGGGTGATCGAGGCGCCGCGGGCGGCGGCGTCGATGGCGGTGCGGGCGAGGCGGCGCGTCTTGTCGCGGTCCTCCGGCCACTGTTCGATCAGCGTCGCCGCGCCCGAGACGGCCTGCAGGATGTTGTTGAAGTCGTGCGCGATGCCTCCCGCGAGCTGGCCGAGCGCCTGGATGCGTTGGGCGTGGGCGGCGCGCGCCTGCGCGTCCTCGCGGGCCGCCACCTCTTCGCGCACCCGCTCCTCGAGGCGTCGGTTCAGTTCGGCAAGCTCCGCCTCGGCCCGCCGCTGCGCGGTGGTGTCGGTCAGCGCTTCCATGACTGACAAGGGCTGCCCGTCCGGGCCGCGTCGCAGCGCCTTGCGGGCGGAAACGATGAGTTCCCGGCCGTCCCTGGTCCGGTGCCGCAGGTCGCCGCTCCATTCCCCGTCACGCTCCAGCGCCGCTTCGACCTCGGCCAGCGCCACCGGGAAGACTGTCCGCAGCAGATCGTGCGACACCCGCCCGACCGCCTCGGCGGCCGTCCAGCCGTAGAGACGCTCCGCACCCTTCGACCAGAAGTGGATGGTGCCGTCCGGGGCGCGTGTCATGAACGTCCCGAGGTCGAGCGTCTGCACCAGATCGTGCAGCCTCGCCTCGTTTTCGGCCAGCGCCGCCTCGCCCTGTTTGCGCGTCGTCACCATCTCGGCGGCCAGCAGGGCGCCGCCGGCAGAGCCGTCGGCGCGGCGCCAGGGTGTCATCTCCCATTGGACCCAGTCGATGCGGCCGTCCGCGTGCGGGTACTGGTCTTCCCCGGCCGACAGCGTTTCCCCCCCGATCACGCGGCGGTTGATCTCTCGCCAGCGCTCGGGAATATCCGGGACGACATCGTAGTGGCTGCGTCCGATCACCGATTGCGGGTCGAGGACCCCGTCCAGGGCGAAGTCGCGTAGGAAGCGGCGGCTCACTGCGAGGTAGCGCATCTCCGTGTCAAACATCGCGATGGCGGCCGGGGCGCGGTCCACGAACAGCCGCAGCCGCGCCTCGCTTTCGGTGACCCGGGCATTGGCCGCCGTCAGTTCCGCCGTGCGCGCGGCCACCGCCGCCCCCAGCCCGGCATTGACCGCGGCGAGCCGGGAAGAGGCGGCCGCGCGCTCGGTCACCACGGCGGCCATGAGCTGCGTCATGGCGACGGCGACGAACAGGAACATCTGCAGGATCAGAGCCTGGCCCGCCGGGTTCAGGCCCGGCTGGAGGTAAGGCCCGGCCCCTGCTGCCATCCCGGCCGCCGCGGTCAGAGCCAGGAGCGCCGCTGCGGCGGTGGCTCCGAACTGTCCGTGGCGCAGCGCCACCCACATCAGCGGCGGCAGCGTCCAAAAGGTCGGCCGCATCGGGGAGAGCGGCAGCCAGAAGACCGCGGCCGTGCAAGCCACGACTGCGGCAAGGGCGGCGACAGCTTCCAGCAGCCGCCCTTTCGGCAGCTGTGCTGCCAAGGCACTCCTCTCCTTCCATGCCCGGACAGCGGCCAGGGTGAGCGGCGCCGCGACGGCAATGCCGACCGCGTCGGCAACCCACCAGACGGGCCAGACCTCGGCAAAAGAGGCTCCGGCCAGGGCGGCAACCGCGGCCGCGCTGACCGTCGCCCCCGCCACTGGGGCGGCCAGTGCGGCGGCGCCGATGGCCAGGGTGTCGCGCAGGCGGCAGGCTGGCTCGATGCCGCCGCCGCTTCCGCGCAGGACCAGGCGGATGGTGACGGCCCCCGCCACCGCCTCCAGGCCGCTGGCGGCCACGGTGCCAAGCGACAAGGCGAGGGGTTCGGCCAGGAGCCACACGTGGGCGGTGATGCTGGCCGCGCCTGCGGCGGCGATCAGCGCGGGCCAGCGGCGGGGCGGCGCCAGCAGCAGCGCCGCCACATACAAGCCTGCTCCCGGCCAGAAGGTCGCGACCGCTGACGGTCGGAGGGAGAGCGCGTGGCCGAGCAGGACCGCGGCAAAGTAGGCAATGCCGAACAATGCCGCCGCCGCCTGCCCCCGCCAGGCGGCGGCGGCCGTATCCGGACCCTTGTCGGCGGAACCGGGTGCGGAGACACTGCTGCTTGAAAATGCGCCTGGCGCGGATTCGTTCATCACCGTTCCTCCGCCGTGGGGCAGCTCAGACGGGCAGTCCCGGACGCACCGGCGTCCCCGCCAGTGGCATCCCGCAGAAGCCGCACGAAGCGGCGTCGGACGGCCGCGTGGCATCGCAGGCGGCGCGCCCGAGACCCAGACCCCTGCGGTCCAGGACATGGACGCGGCCGCGGCGGATGCGGGTCAGTTCCTCGGCCTGAAGGGAGAGCGGGGCCTCACCAGCCGTGACCCGACGTACGGCCAACATCCCGGCCAGGAACTCCTGCGTCAGCGGCAGCGCCGGGTTGCCGCCGGGGGCGCGGTCGAGCGCGGTCAACAGCCAGCTGGCCAGGCGCGGCCGGCCCCGGTGCGCGGCCATGCAGGCAACGGACTGCGGGTCCGCCGACATCGCCGCTTCGGCATGGCGGGCGAGCTGGTGCCGCAGCGGGGGCGAGGCGGAAGCGGCGGCGGCCGGCACCGGAACCAACACCAGCACCCGCTCCGCCTTGCCAGGGACCTGGACAAGGCCGCGGGCGGAGGCTTCGACCGCGGGATCGGCGGGATCAACGCCGAAGCCGACCGCCCCCTCCCGGCCCACCGTCATCGTCCCGGCCTGCCTTCCGGCAGCGACAGGATCGGCGACACCAAGGTGCCCGCATGGGGAAAGTGGACGTGCGGGGGAACCCGGCCAGGCTCGAAAAGCATCTGTCCCCGCAGGAGCGTCACTTCCTCCAAGTTCGGCGCGGAGCGGTTGTGGTCGCCGCACGGGAGGTGCCCGAGCAGAAGGTTGCCGTTCGGAGACGACGCTCGCGGCAGGATGCCCCAACGCGGAGCTAGGTCTGGCCCGATGTCGTCCGGCATGCCGACTGTGTATTTATTGCCAACCATCAAGTTGTTATTTCTGCAAGGCAGATCAACTTGGCATGAATGCGCCACGGCGGCGAGAGGTTGTCTGCTCAGTGGACGGCAGAAGGAAGCAAGTTTGCGTTTTTGTGGTCGACGCTATGTTGGAAATGACATTGGCCAGCCAGGAGTTATGATCCGATTCCTCGTCAGATGACCCAACGCACGTTGAGATTGTGTTTTGGAATAGCCGAGGTGCGTGTGAGTTCATGCCGCTGTCCGGCCGAGCCGAATGGACGGGCGAGGTGGTCCATGATCGGGCGAAAAACTGGGCGCCGACATGGACCGCCGCTTCCCAGAACCCGGAATTTGGCACGCTGATGCCTGGGGCCGTCCACCCCATCTGTTTTGAACGGGGCGGTCGTCAACCTCCTCGCGAGTTGCACGGACGCCAAACTGTTGGATTGGCGGAAATTTTCCACCGTGAGTCCTGCCGGACCCATGCCACTACGGAACGGCGTCTCGCAGCGAGGTGGCACATCTCCGCGCCGAGCAAGCTTGCCGCCGGACGGCAGAGGATGCCCCCTCCGGAGTGGAAATTCCCGCGAGACAAATTGGCCGGCCTCAGCAAATTCCAAATAAGAACAACAAGGCTAATAATGAAAAATTAAATCGTGCGATTAGTTCATACTTTAATTGCATTAAATAACGGTGGAAATGAATGGATGGTGAATATATTTTCAAAAACTCATTGAGCCGACCAAGTTTGGGAGTGTCCGCCATGAGCGGCTTCTTCGAAACAGGCGTCCGAGGTCGGGTTCGCTTGGCGGCGGCGGCCATCTGCATTGCACTGGTTCCACTGGCCCTCTGGCTGTGTATGGCCGTTCGTGCGCGGACCAACGAGTTGCACGCGGCCTTGTCAGTTCAACGCTACAGTGTCGAAGTCGTCAGCGAGCATGTTCTGAAGCTGCTGGACACCCAGGGGCTGCTCATCGACATCGTTGAGCGCGTGGTGGGCAACCGTGACTGCCCGGCCTTGCGTTCGGATGCCCAATTTCAGGATCTGTTGCGTCTGTCCGCCCAGGAATCTCCGGACGGCACCTCGCTATGGATCGTCGATGCAGATGGATACATCTGCATGGTAAGTGAGCCTAAATATGTGGACGAGCGCAATCGCAGCTTCCGTGAATATTTCAGCGGGGCGCGGGATGCCGGTCCAGGTCATCATTATGTAACCCGCGCCTTCATGGCGATAACCCCGCCGGTGCCAACCTTCAATATATCGAAGGCCCGCTGGAAAGACGGGGTATTCAACGGCGTCATTGTCGCCGCGCCGAGCCTCGCCAATCTGATTGAATATTGGAACAAAATACTTGATCCGGCCACTGCGCAACGCATCAGTCTGTTCCGGCCAGACGGAGCAACGATCGCCCGGTCGTGGCCGCCGCTGGTGCCCCTTGCGGATGCCGAGGTCGAACGCCGGGTCGCCGCGGCCTTCACCGCTCCTGACGGCACGAACAGAGGCCATTCCGTAGTCGATGGCAGGCCGCGCATCGGCGCCTGGCACACCCTGCCGAACTGGAATGTCGTGGTTTCCAGCAGCGCGAACGAGATGGAAGTTATGGCACCGTGGCGCAAGGCGACGCTCATCCAAGGCGTGCTGACGTCCATCATCTCCGCGCTCCTTGGGACAACGGCCTGGTTGCTGTTGCGGGGACGGCAGGTGCTTGAGCAGACCGTTGAAGAACGCACGCGCGCTCTGGCCGGGAGTGAGGCGCGCCTCAAGCTGGCGACCGAAGGAGCGGGCGTCGGCACCTGGGAACTGGATTTGGCCTCGGGGCGCGGTCGCCGGTCGCCCGAGACGATGACTTTGCTTGGCGTGCAGTCTTCGGAGTTCACGTCCGGGAACTGGTTGGAGGAGGTGGTTCACCTGGAAGACCGGCCGCGCTTCGCAGCCTGCTGGGCGCGCGCCACCGAGGATGGCGCACCCTACGAGATTGAGTTCCGGTCTGCCGCCGCTGCGGAGG
This sequence comes from Rhodovastum atsumiense, assembly GCF_937425535.1. NCBI lineage: Bacteria > Pseudomonadati > Pseudomonadota > Alphaproteobacteria > Acetobacterales > Acetobacteraceae > Rhodovastum > Rhodovastum atsumiense. Next base: position 13,663 of record NZ_OW485603.1, on the reverse strand, counting down.
ATGGCGAACGCTGGCTGGCCGCGTACGGGCGGATTGAACGCGGCGCCGATGGGCGGCCGGTCCGGGCCGCAGGCATTCTGATCGACGTGACGGCCCGCCGCCGCGCGGAAACCGCGCTCGGAGAGCTGAACCGGCAGCTCGAGGAGCGGGTGCGGACGGAAGTGGCGGCGCGAGAAGAGGCACAGGCGCGCGCCGCCCACGCCCAACGGATGCAGGCGCTCGGCCAACTCGCGGGCGGCATCGCGCACGACTTCAACAACGTGCTCCAGGCGGTGCAGAGCGGCGCGGAGATGATCGAAATGTGCTGCGAGGAGCCGGAGACCGTGCAGGAGTTCGACCGGATTGTACTCGATTCGGCCCAGCGGGGCATGGCCATCACCCGTCGGCTGCTCGCTTTCTCCCGGCGCGGCGATCTGCGCGCCAAACCAATCGACCCTGTCAGGCTGCTGGACAGCATGCGCGATATCCTGGCCCAGACACTTGGCAGCCCCATCGCCGTGCGCATCGAAACTCCCCCGGGGCTGCCCGCGGTCATGGCTGACCGTGGCCAACTGGAGACCGTGCTGGTCAATCTCGCCACCAACGCCCGCGACGCCATGCCCGACGGCGGCGCCCTCACCCTGGGGGCCATGCCGGAGGACGTCCGGGCGGATGCGGTTCACGGGATGGGCCTCAGGCCCGGACGCTACGTTCGCCTGTCCATCGCCGACACCGGCACTGGCATGGATCCGGAGACACTGGGGCGCGCCATGGAGCCCTTCTTCACCACGAAGTCACGGGAACATGGCACCGGCCTCGGCCTGTCGATGGCCAAAGGTTTCGCCGAACAGAGCGGCGGCACCCTGGAAATCGAAAGCGCGCCCGGGCGCGGCACCATCGTCACGCTCTGGCTGCCCGCCGCCGACGCGCGGACGGAAGCGGCGTCGGAGCAAACCGGGCCAGCGCCCGCATCCGGGCGGGCGCACCGGGTCCTGTTGGTGGACGACGAGGCGTCGGTGCGCCGGGCCCTGGCCGCCGGACTCGACAAGGCCGGGATCGCCGTGCTGGCCGCGGAGAGCGGAATGGAAGCCATAACCATGCTGGACAGGGGAGAAACCGTGGATGTCCTGGTTTCCGATTTGTCCATGCCCGGCATGGGCGGGCTGACGCTCATCCGCGAGGCGCATCTGCGGCGTCCCGGCCTGCCGGCCATCCTGCTGACCGGCTACGTGGGTGAGGCTGCCAATCTTGCGGCCGACGGAGCGCCGTGCGGCGCCTTCTCCCTCCTCCGCAAGCCAGTCAGCACCGCCCACCTCATCGACATGATCGAGGCATCATTGGCCGCCAGGGCGCAGGAAAGAAGTTTGTTGCACTAATAATTCAATCGGTTGACCTCTTCAATAAGCCGAAAGCCGATCTGTATTATCCTGAAGATGGATATTCTCAGGATATAGAAGATCTTGCAGTTTCCAGAGTTCCCATGCGGACACAATTCCGGCGGGAAACCAGGCATGGCCGAACGCCCCTCACGGGTTCGGCACCCCCTTGGCGCGTCTGGCCGTCAGAATGCGTTTGACGGAGTCGGCTTTCCTGTCGCCGTCCAGGCACCGGATGCCCACCGGGGAACGCGTCGGCCAGAAACCGGATGGCGGGGCCAATCACGGCCAGCAGCCTGATGGCTGTTCCCGAACGCGGGCGCGCGTCAGGAGAACTTTGGCCAACACCGTCAGGGGAACGTTGATGTGGCCCTTCGCCATGGGGAGCCCCACCGCGTCCACGCTGGCGTGCGGTTTCGGCTACTGACACTGGCGCCATCCGAGTTGCCGGAATCGGGACGGAGCCGCAACCGGACCCGATCGCCTGGGACATGACGGAGGTCGCCCCCGGACATCGCGGTGTCAATTTCGTCAGCCGGGCCATGCCGGGCTGCCTGAACTTCCTTGCGGCCGTGGTGTGGCCAGGCATCATGTGGCGCGACCGTTCCGCGGCGTCCGGCATCGGAACGCCTGCGGTTGTCCGTGGAGCGGCTCGGTTCATGCTGCACGGCGACATGGTCATCCCCCCTCCGTTCCGGTTTGACCCGTCGCAAGCCACGGCTGACCATGACAGGCTGCAACCCTCGCGCAAGATTCCGGCATCGTCGAATAATCGGATCAGATGAGGCTCTTATCGGGTTTCGGGGTGGTGAATGTCGAGGGGTAGCACCAAGGCCAAGTCTCTGATCTGATGGGATGAAGATGCAATCCGGTCGGTCCGAGGAGCCTACGCAATCATGGCCGTATCCGATGTAGTCAACCTCTCGGGCTGGAGCGAGCTATGGGGGAAACTGGGTGACGACGGCCTGAGTGAGGCGGCGTATCGAGGCGGGTGACGAGCCTGCCAGAACCTCCCGAAGGAGCGATACGCCATGACGAGCCATACCAGGGTTGTTGCCCTCCGTCAGCCCGATGAGGTGGATGACCCGCTGACAGCGGTGCTGAGGAGCGGCGCCCGGCGTCTGCTGGCCCAGGCGGTGGAAGCGGAAGCCGAGGCATTCCTGGCCGAAATGAGTGGTCTGTGGCTGCCGGACGGGCGTGAGCGGCTGGTGCGACACGGGTATGGGCCCGAACGCCTGGTGCAGACTGGCATTGGGCCGGTTCCGGTGCGGCGGGTGAAGCTGCGCGATCGCGGCGCCGCGTCGGAAGCGGAGCGGATCCGTTTTACCTCGGCGCTGCTGCCGCGCTGGGCGCGGCGGACGCGCAGCCTGGACGCGCTGTTGCCGATCCTCTACCTGCGTGGGGTCTCGATGGGCGATTTCCAGGAGGCGCTGACGGCGCTGCTCGGCCCGGAGGCGCCGAACCTGTCGCCTGCGGTCATTGGCCGTCTGCGGGACGAATGGCAGTCCGACTATACCCGCTGGCAGCGCCGCGACCTGTCGGCCCGGCATTACGTCTATTTCTGGGCCGATGGCGTCTATCTACAGGCGCGCATGGAGCCGCAGGCCGAGTGCATGTTGGTCCTGATCGGCGCCACCCCGGAGGGCAAGAAGGAACTCGTGGGCTTTCAGGTCGGGATGCGCGAGAGCGCACAGAGCTGGCACGAGCTGCTGGTCGACCTCAAGGCCCGCGGGCTGGCGGTCGCGCCGCGGCTGGCCACCGGAGATGGAAGTCTCGGCTTCTGGAAAGCACTGGGGGAGGTGTTCCCGACCACCCGGCATCAGCGCTGCTGGGTGCATAAAACCGCGAATATCCTCGACAAGCTGCCCAAGTCGGTTCAGCCCGCGGTCAAGCATGACCTGCGCGAGATCTGGCAGGCGCCTGACCGTGCCACGGCCGAGGACGCCGTGGATACGTTCGCCGAGAAATATGCGGCGAAATACGCCAAGGCCGTTGCCTGCCTGCTCAAGGACCGTGACGCGCTGCTGACCTTCTACGACTTCCCAGCCGAGCACTGGGATCATCTGCGCACATCGAACCCGATTGAAAGCGTGTTCGCCACCGTTCGCCTGCGCACGGTGCGGACCAAGGGCGCGCTCTCGCAGGACACTGCCCGCCTCATGGTTTTCAAACTGGTGATGATGGCTGCCAAGACATGGCGCCGCCTGAAGGGTGAGAACCAGTTGCCGAAGGTCGTCCGAGGTGTCAGATTCCGCAACGGCCTCGAGGTCATCGAGGCCCCAGTGCAGACCGCCGCCTGATCGGGCCGTCACCCAATTTCCAGCATAGCTCCTGGACGCCCCCGCCCCTGGTGTCCACAGGCCCACCATCCGCATCTCTGGCTACGATCTCGTTCATGCTGGACTTCACCATACCCGCCTCCTCTCGGACAAATCGCTGTCCAGGGAAACCGGGTGCAGCTCAGAAGCAACTGGCCGCGGTGGATGTGGCACCTACATCCGAGGACCCGGCCGAACTGGTCGCCGACAAAGGGTATCATGCGCGCGCCACACTGAAGGTCCTGGACGATGGCCCGTGGAAGACCCGCATTTGCCGAGCCGAAGCGCAAGCAATGCCTGCGCTGGCATGGCGACGAGGCGGCCCGCCGCGCGGTCTACAACAACCGTGCCCGCCTGCTGTCCGGGGTGGCACGGGAAGCCTTCAAGCTGCGGACCGAATGGGTCGAGCGAAGTTTCGCCCTGACCCTCGATCGCGGCGGGATGCGACGGGTCTGGCTACGCGGTCGGGAGAAGGTCCAGAAGCGCTACCTGATCCACGTCGCAGGCTACAACTTAGGATTGATCATGCGGCTCCTGACCGGGGCAGAAACACCCCGGGGGCTCCGGGACCGAGCTTCTGTCTGGCTTGGCGCCGTTGTCACACCGAATGGCGCGCTGGTCTTGCTGTTCTCGTCGTCAGCCTTCAGCCATACCCGTTCAGCTGAAGGTCGACTTCTTCAACGGGCTGGTAGGCTTCCCGAATCGCGACAGTGTCATCAGCGGTAACCATGAATATCCTGCCACGATGCACATATGTGGGTGAAACGGACAAGTCGGCCATTGGGGAATGCGGAGGGGACGGCCGACGCGGCAGGGATTACGTTTGAGGAGCCGCACTGGCCGACCTGACCCATGCGGTTTCACAAAACGGATCAGGCTGGCGGCATTCCAAACGGAACCGCCTCTCATGTCTGCCCAAGAATTCTCAGAAATTTTCAGTGTTCGGCATCGGCTCGCATGCAAAAGCGAGCGCGTTATAACATCCGTATCTCAAGCTGAACTGCACCGGCTGTTCGCGGCGCTGAAAGCCAGGGTGGATGCCGCGGTGTTCCTGGCACAGGACGGCAACCGTGTCCCCGAGATGCCGGGTGGGAGGACCTATGAGGCGTGCGCTGCTCTCCGTCGTCGCTGGTTTTGCCCTACTTTCTTCTGCCCGAGCCGCCGAACTGGAAGGCGTCACGCTGCCAGACGAGCAATGGATTGGGCGCACCGAGCTGCGGCTCAATGGCATAGCGCTCCGGAGCTACTCCGTCCTGCAGATCCCGATCTATGTCGGCGGCCTCTATCTGGTGCACCCGGATAGCGATCCCGAGCGCATCCTTCGCTCCACGGACATGAAACTGCTGGACATACGATTCCTCCGCGACGTGGACCAGGAGAGGGCCCGGGCGGCATGGCGCGAGGGGTTCGACCGGAATTGCGACTCCCCTTGTGACCTGTCGTCGGCCGAGGTGGCGCGGTTTCTCGCCGCCGTGCCGGCCGTGCGCAAGGGGGACCGGTTCACCATCCTCTTCACTCCCAGTGGGGCAGAGATCAGCGTGAACCAACGGCCTCTCGGCAGGATTGCAAACCGGCGGTTCGCCACGGTCATGCTGGCGACGTTTATTGGCCCTCACCCACCAACCTCGCGCGTGAAGCGCGAACTGCTCGGCTCACGCACCCAGGCCAACGGGTGACAGCGTAGCGGATGCTCCCCAAAACCGTGTTGCCCATGGCAGGTCGGCCAGCACCGTCGTCAGCTCCATCTTCGCGGCCGCGAAACCGGTGCTCGTGTTCGCAACAGGCCACCTCAGAGAACGAATTAAGAGTTAACGAATTAAGAGTTTCTGCGGCGCGAAGCCGCCGCGGAAGCTCGGTTGGACGGACGCGGGGCACGGGCGGCGGGCCGGTGGCTATGGGGATTTCACCCAGGCCGTTGGATGGCGCGGGCGCTGATCGCCATTCGGCAGCGGCGATCTGAAGCATTCGGCCGCGGAGCAGCGGTCCGGAGCGGCGGGTTTGGGCAATGGGATGGCAGCGTCTGGGTCACGATGACGGTCATTGGCGGCGGCGAGGACAGAGGTAGCGTGTGGCGTACCGGAGCGCGCAAGGGCGAGACGGCATGACGACGGATGCGTCGACTGGGGGTTACGCTCCCATGGCCTGTCTCCGTGGCAGCGTGCGGATGAAGATCAGCCGCCCCTGGTGACAGTGCGGGCAGATCCTGGGCTCGATCGGCGGCGTGGTGGTCACCTCGGCGTCGGCAGGCTCAGGCGGCATCACGGTTTCCGGCAACGGCGCGGCCGGCGGCGCCTGCAGCTGCAGCATCCGGGCGGCATCCTCGCGGTGGGTGGGATGCCACAAGCCGAAGTACCGGATCTTGTGCAAACCGCGCGGCAGCACGTGTTGGAGGAAGCGGCGCATGAACTCCTCGCTGCTAAGCCGGCAGGCGCGCCGCTGCCCGCTCTTGCGGTCGCGCCAAGTGAAGGTGACGCCGCCATCATCGAGGCCGGTGATGCGGGCGTTGGTAATGGCGACGCGGAAAACATAGCGGGCGAGGTAGTCGAGCACGGCCTGCTCGCCTTGCCCCCAGGCGGTGAGGTGGGCGATCCAGTCGGTGTGCCAGATCACGTCGGGGACCACCAAGTCGGGGCAGCGTTGCCGCAACAGGGCGCGGACCTTGCCGCGCACCTTGCGGGACTGTCTCATGATTGGGGGTGGAAACAAATAGGTGATAATCTATGGCGCTATTCTCTCGATGGGATGGCGCGGGTGGCATGGGTTGTACGGCTGGTGGGGACCGGTGCTGATAGCGATGGCCAGGGCACGGACGTGATGGAGATCGCGAAGCCGGCTGATCTTCGCGACATCGCCAATCTGGGTCTGAACCTGGCCGAGGCAAAAGAACTGCTGGCCGCCATCCAGCGCGAGGTGGTCGCTGCCCAGGCCAGGGAACATGCTGTACGGCGGCCGACTTGCCGATCCTGCGGCGGCGTCTGTCACATGAAGGACTACCGTCAGCATCGGATTGCAACCCTGTTCGGCCAGGTGATCGTACGGCTGCCGCGGTTCTGCTGCGGCAGCTGTGGCGGGGTCGAGAGCGGTGTTGACTGGCCATCGCATTGCCGATCGGCTCCTGAACTCGATCGCCTGCAAGCCCATCTTTCGGCGCTGATGACCTACCGCGTGGCGGCCGGCGTGTTGGAGCAGCTGTTCCCACTCGAGGCTGGCAAGACTCACGAGACCCTGCGCCGCCATACCATGACGCTTGGCGAGCAGTTGCGGCATCCCCCGGGGGCCACGCCCGTGACGCCCGCGGCGGCGATTTCCATCAGCGTGGACTCGACGTTCATCCGCAGCTGCGAGGAGGCTGAGCGGCATCTGGAGGTCAGGGTCGGCAACGTTGAGACCGACGCAGGCAATCGACAGGTGTTCGGAGCCGTAGCTGGAGTGAAGACGGATCTCGTGGCGCTGATCGGCCAAAGGCTGGACAGCGTCGGTCGAACTGACGCCACGACACTGACCGGCTTTACCGACGGCTGCGCCGGTCTGCGCTCGATCCTGGTCGCCAGCGGCGTCGCCGAGCCACCCATTCTTGATTGGTTTCACATCGCGATGCGGCTGCAACACCTGGAGCAAACCGCTGGCGCCTTGTCAACCGACACTCCGGTGCGGCGAGAGGCGAAGGCAGTGATCGTGACGGAAGTCGACCGGCTGCGCTGGCGTCTGTGGAACGGCAAGGCCAAGGATGCTCAGGTCAGCATCGAGCGCATCCGCAAAGTCATGCACGCGTTCCAGGGGGAAGTGGCAGGGCACCCATCGCATGTGCCGTCATCGCGTAAGCTGTGGACTGCATTGTTGGCGCTGGACGGCTATCTGGTCGGTCAGGCCAACTGGATGGTCAACTACGCCGAGCGCCATCGTGCCGGTCTGCGGGTCGGGACAGCCATCACCGAAGGCACCGCCAATTTCCTGGTAAACCGCCGGATGAACAAGTCGCAGCATATGCGTTGGACCCGTCATGGTGCAGATCTTCTGCTGCAGGTTCGCTGCGCTGTCTACAACGGCACCTTCGGTCCCAGCTTCGGGCAACGCTTTCAGATCGCCAACGGTCAGCATCCGCCAGCAGCCCTCGCGGCCTGACCCCCAATCATGAGACAGTCCCGCCGCGGCTGAGCCACGAGGCTCTGCGTGCATTAGCGAGATGGATGGCGAGCCGCAATGAGCGGTCCGAAGCAGGTAGGGATCCGGTGGCAAGACCTGCCGCGCGAGCGACGGCGGCATCTGACCGTGCTGGTCGGCAAGTTGGTTCGCCAACGTCTGGCGGATCCGGAGGCAGATCATGAGCACGAGCACGTCGAGCCCCGCCTTACTGCCGACAGACAAGATCAAGAGTCGGCATCGTGAGCGACATGCGGTCGTCTACGTCCGGCAATCGACGGTGCGTCAGGTTCTGCAACACCAAGAGTCCACGCGCTTGCAATACGCGCTGGCCAACCGCGCCCGCCAACTCGGGTGGGGGCAGGACCAAGTCATCATCATTGATGACGATCTTGGACGCTCAGCGGCATCTACGTTGCACCGTCCTGGCTTTCAGCGCCTTGTTGCCGAAGTTGGACTTGGCCATGTTGGCTTGGTGCTTGGCATTGAAGTCTCTCGTCTGGCTCGTTCCTGCCGTGACTGGCATCAGTTGCTGGAAATGTGCGCCCTGTTCGATACGCTCATTGCGGATGCGGATGGCGTGTACGATCGGTCATGTTGGTGCCCTCATTTGCTCGTGCTTGTTACGAAGTTGATGTGATCGATTTTGCCTAATCTCAGCTTCTTCAGGACGTCTATGGTCTTTTTGGTGTCAGGAAATAGGTAGCGCTTCGCTGCAACATCACGAACAATGACAATTGTTCCGTTGCGGACATGGTGCTCGATCCAACCGCGTGACACCTGCAGCCGCCTCGCCAGCTCAGACATGGTAAGCCATCCCGGAATGTGCCGGGGATGTGTCCGGCTGGCGCCGCGCAAAACCCGATGACGCTGTCGAAAGACCTGCACGGTACGTGCCAGGACATGATGGCAGCGAGGCGAGCGGTACCCTTCGCTGGTCAGGACGTTAGCCACTTCGGCATCAGTCAGGCCTTGGCGAGCCAGTTCAAGCATTCGGGCCTGCATGTCAGCGGCGCGAGAGAGAGCATGCAGAGCATACACCTTCGGCTCGACCTGTGCTTCGGAGACCTCACCACCACGCCAGACGATGCGGATGTCAATGCGTTCAGGGGACGTCCGATGCAGGATGACTTTCTCGATCAGGCAGCGTAGCAGTGCCTTCTTTTGCGATCGATCCATACCGGCTTGGTGCCATATAGCAGGCAGCTGCGAGCCGAGGGCAAGGAAGTTGTCACGCTCTTCGGAGGTCAGCGCGTCCGGCTGAGTGCGCGATGCACGGTGCAGCGTCAGTGCCTCCTCGGCTTCTCGCAGCTCGCGCAATGCGGCCTCCCAGCGGTGCTCCAGTTCCGATGCGACCAGGCGATTGTCAGGATCAACACGGTTGAACTGTCGCTCGGCGAGCAATGCTTGGTAGCGCAGGCGCTCCACTTGCTGTGCCTCAGCGCGATCCAGTGCGTCCTCCGTTTGCCGCCGGGTGTCCTGCGCCCGTTGCCAGGCCTCAAGTTCCTCCTGGCTGACCGTGGCGAAAAACGCAGCCACCACCTGCGCGTCGATCGGATCCGCAGGGAGGTGCTGGCACAACGGCCCACCCTGGCTCCGCTGGAGAAAGTTACAGACGTAGCGGTTGGCGTTCTTGTACTCCACGGCCATCTTGTGGCCGCAACGGCCGCACCAGACAATGCCCTGCAGCAGGGCCGCACCATCGCGCGGCACGCCACGGGTTCTGTTGCGGACGTACTCCGCGTGGTTGTCGCGCAGCATGGCCTGGATCCGTTCAAAGTCGGCCCACCCGATGTAGGCAGGATAACGGTCTTTCACGATGACTTTCCACTCCTCCATGGGACGGCGAGTGGTGATCGTCTTGCCGTTGGCGTAGGTGGCGCCGCAGGACCGGGTGCGGCCGTAGACAAATGCGCCTGCATAGGCAGGATTCTTCAGAATCCTGCTGATTATGCTATCTGTCGGTGTCCGCCAGACCACCTCACCGAATCGATCAAGCCGCGGCACGGCAAGCCCGCGATGCCGAAAGGAGCGGAGCAGCTTACCGACTGAGCCCAATTCCAGGAAAGTGGCGAAGACCAAGCTGATCCGTTCCTGGACTTCGCGGTCGGGGTGCTTCGTCACTACACCATGTGGGCCGCGCACCAGACCTACGGGCAGGATCAGAGCCAAGTCACCACGCTCGGCTTTGCTCAAAAGCCCAGCGGTCAGGCGGCCGCGTAGAGTGTGCAACTCAACTTCGGAGATCGTCCCTTTTAATCCCAAGAGAAGCCGGCCATTCGCCGAGCCCGGGTCGTACACACCATCGCGATCGCCGATCAAACATCGCCGGTAACCACACAAGTCCAGCAGCGGGTACCAATCTGAGCAGTTTCTTGCAAGCCTGGTGACCTCGTAGGAAAGGATAATGCCGACCTCACCGAGCGTCACACGTGCGATCAGATCTTTGAACCCCTCACGTTGCGTGGCGGTCGCTCCACTGCGGCCAAGATCGGTGTCAATCACCTCGATGTCGGCTTCGTGCCAGCCAAGATCCTGCGCACGCTGGCGCAATGCATACTGCAGCCGCAGGCTTTCTTGGTTGCTCAGCACCTGTTGGGGCGTTGACTGGCGAATGTAGATCACTGCCTTCCGACTCAGGTGCCCGACCGTTACAAGCTCTGACATCATGGCTTTTCTCCCGTCGCACGAAGCGAGGTTTCCGACGCCGGCTCGGCATCGTTCTCGACCTGCTTGGCAACGGGAGTTTCGATGATTGCAGGCGGACTCGTCTCTCTTTGTAATGCGAGACGAATCAAATCTCGAATGGCTTCCAATGACAGCCTGCTGGTTGGCAGGGATGGTGATGCCGGAGAGAGATTGGTTGCCCTGATCGGCAGTTTCAGCAGCACATCGCCGCGGTACACGACATGGGCGTGGCCGCTCACAGCCGAGCCCGTTGTGGTTGCCAAAACGAACTCTTGTCGAAACAACGGGTGAGTCGGATCTGTAACGGTTACTTTTTCCAGCTGATCACGCACCAGACAAATAGGGGTATCGGCCTGTGCGCTCTTACGACGCGGCGAATTTCAATGACCGGCTTCTGCTCGGCTTGAAGGGCACGATGTCGGAGGCGGAGTTGCACATCCTCAACTCGACTTTCGCCATTTTCGGGATGCTCGCTGCGGCTGACGGATGGGGTCACTTGAAGGCGACGCGATCCAGAAGCCGGTTGTCGAGAGCGTCACGGTAGACCTCGGCGGCGAAGCGGCTTTCGTCGGCTGCGCCTGCCTGATCCGACCGGCATGAGACCTGCCCGCCGGTGACCAGCTTGTCGATAGTCTGCTGCTGCACCGGCACGATCAAGCCATTGGTCATGGCGAAGCAGTCTGGCTGCAAGATCCGGGCGGCGAATACCCAGCCGTTTGCAACGCTCGCCTGCATGCCTTCGTCGATCAGCCACAGCGCGGATCCATTCCGAAGATCGCTCACCATGAGGCCGGTGACGTCGTGGCGGCGCTCGACACGCCAAAGCGAGAAGCGGGCCAGACGCAATGCCTCGAGCGTGAGTGCCTCATCGGAACCGACCGGCAGCGGGGTGGCACGCGCGTAGCGGTCGATGGCGCGCGAACGACCTGCCCTGGCAGTGTAAAGAGCAAACTCGTAGAGCACCGAGAGCTCCTTGACGTCGTCGACAACCAGCGATGGCCCGGCCCGCATTCCCAGGCGCCGCGCCTGGTCGAGCATCGTGTCCGCGGCCAGGAACCGCAGCGCGGCCCTGTGATGGTCGGTAGTGATCGCGCGCAGGCGGCGATACCGATGGAGGATTTCCCGGCGTGTCATTCCTGCCTCCCGAGGCGACAAGCTCACGCAACGCGACCGGCGCGACAGGACGGCGCAACGCCGGTGACCCGATTTTGAGAGACGCCGGGATTCCCCGCCAGCCCGTCTGTGCCGAAGCTTGCCAGCGCGTCGTACGGGGAGAACCAGATGTCGGCAACTGACGCCGGGGGGTTCGCAGCAGGCAGGCTGGGAACCTGGATGCAGCCATTCGAGGCGGCGTTCACCGCGCCGACCTGGCAGCGCGTGCTGGTCCTGGTGGCGGGCGCGATCCTCGTCCCGGGTCGGCGGACGATCGCGTCCGTGCTGCGCGTCATGGGACTGGGCCAGGTCCGACGCTTCAGCAACTACCACCGCGTGCTGAGCCGCAACACATGGTCCGACCGCTGGTTGTCTGGCTGCCTGCTCCGCCTCCTCGTCGACACCTTCGTCCCGAAGGGCGAGCCGGTCGTGATCGGCCCCGACGACACGATCGAGCGGCGATGGGGGATCAAAATCAAGGCACGTGGCATTTACCGCGATCCGGTACGCTCCTCACGCGGCCATTTCGTCAAGGCGAGCGGCCTGCGCTGGCTTTCGTTCATGGTGCTGCCTGAGATCCCGTGGGCCGGGCGCGTCTGGGCGCTGCCATTCCTGACCATCTTGGCCCCCTCGCTGCGGTATTGGCAGACGCACAGGCCGGGAGAGCGCCAGTACAAAAAGCTCACCGATTGGGCGCGGCAGGGTCTGATCCAGGCGGCCCTCTGGCTCCCGGACCGGCGCGTCATCGGCGTCGGCGACGCCAGCTTCGCTGCCATCGAGCTGCTCAACGACGTGCGCCCTTGGGTCACCATGATCACCCGCCTGCGGCTCGACGCCGGACTTTACCACCCACCACCGCGGCGAAGGCCCGGCCAGCGCGGGCGCCCGCGCCTCGTCGGCAAGCGCCAACCCACATTGAAGCAACGCCTCGCCAACCCGAGAACACGCTGGTGTCCTCTGCAGGTGACCGGATGGTATGGTCGTGGCGAAAGAACCCTCGAGATCGTCTCCGGCACCGCCCTATGGCACAAGCCCGGCCACCGCGTTCCGATCCGCTACGTCCTGGTGCGCGACCCGAAGGGCAAACTCGAGCCGCAAGCGTTCCTCTGCACCGACCTCCAGGCTGATCCGCTCGACATCCTCCGTTGGTTTGTTCGCCGCTGGTCGGTCGAGGTCACTTTTTCCGAGGTCCGTCGTCACCTCGGCGTCGAAACCCAACGGCAGTGGTCCGACCTGGCGATCGCCCGTACCACGCCGTTCCTGCTCAGCTTGTTTTCGCTGGTCACGCTGTGGGCCAATAACCTGTACGCCACGCGCCCACCTGCGGTTCGGCTCGCGAGCTGGTACCGGAAATCACTGCCAACCTTCAGCGACGCCCTTGCCGCCGTGCGGCGGCAGCTATGGACTCATGGCAATTTACGAGGGTCCCGGCAGATGTTCGATCCGACAAAAATTCCTGCAGCCACACTCAACACCTTGATAGACTTGGCCTGCTACGCCGCTTGAAATGGCGAATGTCCAGCTCAAGGCGCGCATGCATGAGGGACGCCGTGCCAAGGCCGCGCGAGGTGAACTCATCATCGGCCTGCCACGTGGCTACGTGCTGCGCCCTTCGGGGGAGGTCGCGCTGGATCCGGATGAGCAGGTCCGCTCAACGGTGCAGCTGGTATTCGATGTGTTCGAGCGCCGGCGCTCGGTTCATGGGGTGCTGCAGTATCTGGTTGACCATGACATCCAGCTCCCTGACCGCGTGCGCTCCGGACCGGACAAGGGGGAGGTCCGCTGGAACCGGCCGAACCAGGCGACAATCGGCGACATGCTGCGCCATCCCGCCTATGCTGGAGCCTATGTTTACGGCCGGCGTCGGATGGAGCGCAGGTACCAGGTGCCCGACAAGCCGCACAGCGGACGGCGTTTCATCCGTGCGCCGGAGCAGTGGGCGGTGCTGCGCCGGGATTGCTGGCCAGGCTACATCGACTGGGAAACCTACGCGCGCAACCAGGAGCAAAT
>NZ_OW485602.1 GCF_937425535.1 Rhodovastum atsumiense | reverse complement strand
TCCAACTACTTTGTCGCCCGCCCCGCCTTCTGGCGGGAGTGGCTGGCCCTGAACGAGGTCCTGTTTGCCCTGTGCGAGGGACCGGACAGCCCCCTGCGCCAAGCGCTCTGCAGGCCAACGACCTATCCCGAGACGGTGCAACGGAAGGTGTTCCTGCAGGAGCGTGTCGCTTCTTTGCTGCTGGTGACCCAGCCACAGTGGCGCAGCGTGGCCTACAATCCGTTTGGCATGGGCTGGTCGGCATCGCGGTTGCGCGAACATCCAACCGACGCGGTCATCAGTGATGCATTGAAGATAGCATTTCGCGAGCAGGCATATCCTGAGTACTTGTCCGCCTTTGTCGGCGTGCGGGAGCGGTTCCGTAGTTCATCCGCGCCAGAAGGCGAGCAGTCTGAATGAAGCGCACGGCCACAAAGTCAATGCCGCACAGAATAATATAACACCTTTGGAGCTTTCTACGGACACGAAGAAGGAGAAAATTTCGTGAATGTGCAGGAAATTCCAATCATTACAGTATGTTATAATACTCCAGACCTTATTGAGAATTTAATTTCACAACTTCGAAATTACTATAGTAATATAATATATATTATTGATGGATCTGACGAAAAATACGCCAAATCCATCGCTGATATTGCTAAAAAATATAGCAACGTTAATTTGACGCACTTCAATTATAACATTCATCATGGTCCAGGGATGAAATGGGCTTTTCAGAATCTTGGTCTCTCTGGTCGTGTTCTTGTTCTTGATTCCGATGTCCACATTATTCGTGGAGGCTTCGTCGAAAAACTCGCGGCGATCCTGCAACCTCATATGTACGGCGTGGGTTGCCTCAACTGGGTGAACCGGGAAGGGTTCAACATAGATTACCGGGACGGGGCGATCAGGTATCTGCATCCGGCAGTGATGCTGTGCAATATGGATGTAGTACAGCAATGGCCAATGCCCACCAAGCATGGAGCCCCAATGGTGGAAACCATGGTGGCGTTGCACGATGCCGGCAGATCAGATTTGCTTGGCCATGCCGAGTGGTTGGAAAATGATTTCTCGAACTCTGATAATAAGAATTATCTTATTCATGATTCAAGGGGCACAGTGTTCAGGGTTGGAACGTACAATCTTGATGAATGGCAGGCAAGCGTCATGGAAGATCGTGTAAAGGCAGAAGGTTACAACAAAGAATTGCTGGCAATGATCCCGAAAGATGCCAGAGGTATTGTTGAAGTCGGCTGTAATAACGGCTCTCTGGCCTGTGCCTACAAGCTCATCAATCCGCAATGTATTTATACTGGAATAGAAATAAACTCAATGGCGGCCGAAAGCGCACGGCGCCATTGTGACTCCGTGCTCGCGATGGATATCGAGAAAGCGGAGGAAGGCTTTTTCCGGGAATGCATGAGCCGGAGCAATGTCTGGGTGTTCGGTGATGTTCTTGAACACCTGGTTGATCCATGGAGCTTACTGGGGAAAATCCGGAGGACCTTGCCGGCCGATGGATGTGTCGTCATATCCCTCCCCAATGCGCAGCATTGGAGCGTGCAGGGGAAGTTAAGCTGCGGTTTTTTACGATACGAGGAGCATGGTCTGCTTGATAGAACTCATCTGCGCTTTTTCACGCGCATCACGATGCTTGAACTTTTGCATGGAGCCGGTTTCCGGGTTGATCAGGGCGTAACCAGGAACTTCGGTGGCATCAACAGCAGCAATGTCATCGCGGCGATCAAGCTCATGGCCGCATCCTTCGGGGCGGATCCGGAGATGGCACTTGCCGATTCGCTGCCGCTTCAGTACGTCGTGCGCGCGGTACCGGCATAGCCACGCCAGTTGCGTATCTGCGCGGTGGTGATCATGGAGCCCGCGGCTGCCGGATGATCAGTTGCCCTGGGTGTTGGCAAGCAGCAGCGCGGCCAGGCTGGCGCCACTGAGCGTACTGGTTGCGCTCGATGCGCTGATGCCCGTCATGTTGCCCAGCATCATCACTGCGGGGTTCAATGAAGTGGCGCTGGTGGACGATGCCGGCACGTCAGTGCCGTTCGCCATACTCATTGAGACGAATTTGTTGAGCAAGGCGGCGAGCTTGGTCGGATTTTGGAAGTCCTTGACGTCCATCTTCGACTTCAGCATCGAGACCTGCCTGTCTACGTCCAGTTTCACGAAAGTGTCGGGCAGGCCGAAGGCCGTCTGGATGACATTGGCAAGCGGGCGGTCGGAAATCACCGAGTACCAATTGGTGATCTTGGGCAACTGGCGTTGCGCATACAGCGCCTTGCGCAAGGCGTCGGAAGAAGTGTCGCCCACCACCTGCTCGAATTTCGCCTGGGTGTAGAGCTGCACCACCTGGTCAATGAAATTCTTGCTGGTCACGGCGGGTCCGCCCTGCTGGGCCACCGCCTGTGAGCCTGCAACCAGCTTGGTGGGAGCGGCCGCGGTGGTGCCGTCGGAGGCAGCCGCGAAGATGAAGGAATCAGTGGTGCCGCCGCCCTGCCTGTCCTTGAACGTCAGCGTGTCGCCGTCCGCGGTTACGCTGATGCTGCTGCTGTAGTTGTCAGCCTTGTGGAATGCGGCCTGCAAGGCCGAGGCGACCTGCGCAGGTGTCGAGGCAGAAGAAAGGTCCACATTCTCCACCGTCACACCGGCAAAGTGCCCGCTGAAGGAATCGAAGCCGAGGCTGCCATTGAGATCCTTCAGCGTCAGCGAGGTCGCCGAGGCACCTGCCGTTGGGCCTTCCGACTTCGCGGCGAAGGTAAAGCTGTGCGAAAGACCGCGACTGCGCCCATCCGTGAGCACCAGATTGGATCCGTCAGCGGTCACGGTGATATCAGTGCGGCCGCCATCGGCCTTCTGGAAGGCGCTCTGCAATATGGCAGCGACCTGGCCGGGGGTCGTCGCCTTCGTCAGGTCGACGTCCTTCAGCGCCACATTGGCGAAACTGCCAGCGAAGGACTGGAATACACCTTTGTCCAGGCCATCCAGCGTGACCGTGGTCGAGGCCGCAGTCGCGCCTGGCACATTCTCACCGGTATCGAAGGTGAAATCCTGCGCCGTGCCGCGGCCAAGGGCATCGCTGAACTGCAGCTTGAAGCCGAGGGCCTTTACCGTGATGTCGCTGCGGTTGCCGTCGGCACGTCGGAAGGCGGCCTGCAACTTCGCTGCGATCTGGTCTGGCGTTACCGCATCCGTCAGCCAGACATCCTTCACACTGACACCGCCGAAGTTGCCAGAGAAGGAATTGAAGGCCTGTCCAGGATCCTTGATTTCAACCGCCGCCGTGGAGGCAACCGCAGCCTGCGCTGCCGTTACCTTCGCACCGTAATTGAACGCCGCCGCGATCGAGCGGTAGCGAGGATCGGTCATGCGTGCGGCGGCTGAAGTCTTGTCCGTGACATCCGAGGCAAGGACCTGCTTCATCAGCCCCTGCATGCCGATTTGCGCCGTCAACCCGAAGGCAGTCAGGGCGATCTCCTCGAGGCGCGGATCCTTCAGCAGCGCCTCCGGCGTTGTGGCCTTCGGCGCCTTGTCACGGAAATACGCGATCTCCCGCTTCAGCACGGGATCATTGGTAAACGCTGTGAAGTCCGCCGGCTTCTTTGTCTGCAACGTCTTCCAGCCGGCCAGGCCGGCGGGGATGCCCAGATTGGAAACCAGCAGGTCCATGGCGTCACGCAGTCTCTTCGAAGCCTGTGGTGTCAGGCTGGTTGTCAGCTTCGTCTTTGGGCTTGTAGTCAGCAGGGATGCGCAGCAGCACACGGTCGGTGGCCGGGTCACGCAGCTCGCTGTAGAGATGCAGCGTGCGCGCGTCGAACTTCACGTCGAAGCTCGGCGAGGGCGGCGGTGCCTCTTCGCGGCGAGACGCCGTCTGCACTTCGGTGGTTCCGGCCTGGGCCGGCGCGGGTTCGGCGCGCGCGGCCTTCACCTCGGTCTCCTGCGTCTCCTGCGTCTCGGGGGACGCAGCGGCGGGGGTCTTGACGGACGAGACTGCATCGATCACGGCTTGAGTTCCTTTCCTGTTGCGGCGTTCTGCCGTTCGGGGACGGAATTCTTCAGTCCGACGAGCAATCCTTCAGGCATGGGGTTCAGCCTTGCCCCAGTCGGGCCCGCCGCCAGGGCGGCGGGTCCAGGTTCAGCAGCGATGCCTCCACGCCGATCAGTGTCTGCAACTGTACCAGCGCCTTGTAGTAGTCACCGGCGGTAACCACCCGGTCCACTTCATCCAGTGCCACGAGATTGTCGGGGCGGACGAAGGCCCGGCGCAGGGCAGCCAGTTGCTCCTGGTAGGCCGCCACCAGCTCGGGCGAGGGCGGTGGCTTCAGCAGCATCGCCTGTACGTGGAAGTACAGCCGTTTGGTTGGGGTATCGGCCTGATCCTCCTGCAGCACGTCCTTCTCGCGCAGGATATGGGCGAAGTTGCGCACCATCAGCGTGGTGCGGTAGCCACCATTGACCATGACTGCGCCGTTGACGACGAGCTGTTCGTTGGCCCCGAGCTTGAGCTTGAGAGGCATCAGGCGTTCCCGGGCGCGTGCGCCCTGCATGAGGGTGAGGCCGTCCGCTGAGGCGGTGCTCAGCTGCGGCTGTCCGGTTCGGCCTCCATCGGCGGGCACAGCCCGAGCATCACCGCGCGGTTGGTCTCCACCAGGTCGTGCAACGGAGTACCTTCACGCAGTGCGCGCGTGGTCTCGCCGTTCACCCAGATGGCCAGGCTCAGCAGGTTCGCGCGCAATTGCTCGGGAAGGGCGTTCGTCTCATCGACCAGGTCGCAGGCCAGTGCGGTCCACAGCTCGCGATTGGCGTGCAGGGCCCGGACACGGTCCGTGAGGCCGGCAGCCGGATGGCTGGCTGCTTCCAGTGCTGCGGTCGCCTGGGCGAACACACGGCACTCGATTTCACGCGCCGATTCAGTGTGGCGGATGATGTTGCCGTAGACCGAGGCGGCGCTGGGCGCTGCGAGAAGCTGGGCGGAGTCGGACATGGTGCGGACCTTCTGTTCGCGAGGAGGGGGCTCAGGCCGGCCCGTACGGGCCGGCAGGCGCAGGCGGTTGGTGCGGGGCCGGCGTTGCCGCCGGTCCCGCACCGGTCAGGCTTACTTGAACAGTGACAGGATGTTCTGCGGCGCCTGGTTGGCGATCGAGAGCGCCTGCGTGCCGAGCTGCTGCTGCACCTGCAGCGCGGTCAGGCGGGCGGACTCGGTCGACATGTCGGCATCCACGAGGTTGCCCACGCCGGCCTGCAGGTTGGCAACCAGGCTGTCCACGAAGGTCTTCTGCGTCTCGACCCGCTTCTGCGCCGAGCCGAAGGTGGCCGAGGCAGTCGTCACGGTCGAGGCGGCGGTGTCGACCTGCGTGAGCAGGTTGGCGTAGTCGGTGGTCGCGCTGGTGATCTGGAGATCGTCAGTGGCGTCCGCCGTCGCGATCGTCAGGGTGTTGTTCCCTGCGCCGTTGGCAGCGATTGCACTGGAGGTGATGCCCAGCTTCGTTGCGGCGCCGGCGGTGCCGAAGTAGTTGCCCGAAGCGACGGTCGTCGTTCCATCCGCGGATGTCCAATCCGTGCTCTGCAGAGCGGTCGAGATCGCGCTGGCAATCGTGGCGCCCGTGATGCCGTCACCGCTGACGCTGTTGACGTTGAGGGCGATGGTGTAGCTCAGCTGAGTAGCGTTGCTCGCGTCTGTCGCGGTGGAGCTGCTCAGGATTCTGCCGGTGGCTTCGTTGCTGATCTGCAGTTTGATTGTCGTGCTTTGCGACGATACCGTACCTGCGTGGGCACCCTGTTGGAATTTGAAAGTGAAGCTATCCGAAGTTGTCAGCGGAACGCTGTCCTGGAAGCTCAGGGTCGTTTCACGAGTGGCAACCGCAGCGGCTGCGAGCATTGTCGAATTGGCGACGCTGGTGACCGAGCCGGCTGTCGTACGGGTGGCCATGCTGAAGGCGAGATTGCCAGCGCTGTCTACCGACGCATGGAAAAGCTTGGCAAATTCCGTATTGGAGTTGAGGTTGCTTGCCGTCGTAGAAGCGGTGTCAGCATTTGCGACGGTAATGTTGAAATTCGTGGTCTGTGATTTTCCCGTCGAGTCAACATAAGTGACGGCAAAAGTCTGTGTGCCGGCAGCGCCGGGAGCAGTGTAAACGTAGCCAACCTGCCGCGTCGCATAGGCGTTCTGCTCGGCAGTCACCGCCGCAGTCTGGCCAGATGCATTGAACATCTGGTCGGAACGTGACACCACCGACAGATTGCCAAGGCCAGTAAGAGAGCCCGTGGAGCTGGTGTTCAGGTTGACACCGTCGACGCTGATGTAGGCTGGCGTCGAGTTACCTGATCCGTCGGTAACAACGGAAGAAACAAACTTCTGAGTATCTTTCGAATTGAGCAGGTTGACGCCGTTGAAGCTGGCTGCATCCACCGTGGACTGGATCTGTGCAACCAACTGGCCGATGTCGTTCTGAACCTTATAGACATCGGTCCCAGGGGCCTTCGAGGCGGTCACCTTGGCACGGATCTGGGAAACCAGGTCGGCGATCGAGGAGGTGGCGGACACCGCGGTGCCGATCACGCTGTCGGTCTGGCTCAGGTTGGAGCTGACCTGCTGCAGATTGGCAATCGAGCCCTTCATCTGGGTGGAGATCGCCCAGGTGGCGGCGTCGTCCTTCGAAGTGCCGACCTTCAGGCCGGTGGAGATGCGGTTCTGGGTATCCAGCAGGTTCTTCTGCGTCGCCTGGAGATTTTGCAGGGCGACCAGCGAACCGAAATTCGTGAGGATCGAGTTAACCACGAGGGAAAGCTCCCATTCAGGGCGGGGTTTTCGGGAGCGCCTTTCTGACGCAAGCCGCACCATGAAGGGGCCTTCGGGCACCGGGCTGCGGCGCCATGGCTTTTAGCAAAACGTCCATTAACCTGGAAGCGAAAATTGCTCCAGAAATTCTCCTGATAGGAATGCAAGGCCATCACAGAGACACGCAATAGTAGCGGCGCACCAATACAGGCAACGCGCCGCCCGGCACTGGCAATTGTGATTTCGCAATTTCATTGAGCCTTCTCTTCCCCCTGCGCGAGAGGGAAGGAAAAAGCGTCGGGGAAGAAGCAGGGGGAAATCCTGCCTCCGTCCTTTTCAGATTTGTGCGTCCAGCCGCGCCGCCAGCACGTGGCGTGGGCGCTGTCCGTTCGGGCCATAGATGCCAGGATCAGCCGCGGAGCTCAGTGCCGTGCGCAGCACACCGGCGGTATGTTCCAGCGTTGTTTTCACCGCTTCCAGCACGATCGCGTTCTCGTCGGCCGCTGCCATCAGCTCGCGCAATGCCGCCCGCGCTACCGGGGCGAGGTCGGGAGATGTGGCGTCATGGCTGCGCAGAAACACCGCGAAGGCAGCCTGCTTGGCTTCCGCCGCAGCGGCCAGTTCGCGCAATGCGCCGGCATGGGCCAGCGCCGTTTCCTGCTCCAGGGCCCGCGTGAGGCGGGCCGCGGCCTGCGGAAGCGGCAATGGGGAATCGTTACGAAGAACTTCGCTCATGGAGAAGACTGCCTTTCGCAGACGGCGATCGAGATCAGCGGGACGGGGAGGACCGACGCGTTGGGCCACTCGCCCCTAATGCGCGCTCGATTTCGCGGGCGAGTCCGGTACCGCCACTGGCCACCGCCGCGTCGCCGAGCGCCTGGTCCATGAACACTTGCCAGGATTTCTCGGCGCTGCCGGTGGCAAAGGGACCGTGCGGTTTGGAAGGGGGACGTGCCTGGCGCAGCATCTCGGTCATGAACACGGCCTCGAACTGGCGGGCCGTCTCGTGCAGCCGTTTGTCAGATCTGGTGCTGCTTCCGGCGGAAGGGCGGGCAGGCAGGGTGGGCGCGACGGTCAGCCCGGGGGGATCGAGGGGCATGCGCCGCCCCGTTCAGTCCGCCGTTTCGGCAAGTTGCGCCATGCGGCTCTTGAGATCGTCGAGCCCAATCACCGTGCGTTCCAGCGTGGCCTGCATGGCGGCCTGGGCCGTCGCGGCGTCGAGCGGGGCCGCGTAGCTGGCCTGCGGAGACGGGGGCGCCTCGTCGCGCTGCTTGTGCACGCCGCGCACGCGCGCGCCGCGCTCGATGGCGATTTCGGTATAGGACATGTCGGCATCGACGCGCGCGGCGCGCAGTACATCGATCTCGCGGGCAGCGACACTGCCTTTCACTTCGCCGGCGATGCGTACCGATCCGGCCTCGATGGCGCCTTCCACGCGGCCTTCCTCGCCCACGGCGACGCGGTCGGCGATCACGGTGCCGGTGACCGAACCTTCGATCCGCAGGTTGCCGGCGGCGCGGATGGTGCCTTCCAGCACGGTATCGGCGCCGATCACCGTGCCTGGAATGGCCGGGCCAAGGTCACGCATGGGGGGGCCGGGGGGGACCGGCAACGGGGGGGCCAGGGTGTCGGCAAGCGGAGCAGGAGGGCGCGCAGGCTCAACCGCTCGTGCAGGCTCGGGCATTTGGAACGACGACTCGTCCAACAGGCGCCGACCTTCGAAGACGATCTCCGGTTCGGTCTGTGGCGCCTGCTTGCGATTGAACATTGGGTCGGCCCTTTCCATTCTGGATGCCCGGCGCCCGGGTCTGCGTGGCTCTTTCGGCGCCATTCTGGCGGCCGCGGCACAAGTCACGCCTCTAGTCTAGGGATTTCGCAAAATTTGGCAAGGAGATTTACAACCCTTGCGTGCCTTCATGCGGCGTCTCTCACCTGTTCTTTTGCAGTCGGCAATGCGGCCAGGGCTGCCACCAGCGAGGGTTCCAGCGGGGCCTCCACGGTGGCGATGACAGCGGCGATGTCTGCCCCATGGATCGAGATCTTCGCATCCAGCGCCAGGCTGCGCAGCCGCGGGGCACCGAAGCGGGCAAGTTCGCCGGCGCGAGCAAGCACGGCGGCGGAAAGGGCGGCGATCACCTCCTGACGGGTGAGCGTGATATCCTGGCTCACGTAGTAGGTGTTCGGCAGGGCAGGCAAATTGGCAGTGGGCTGGGGCGCTTCAGGGAGCATGGTGATTCTCCTGGGACCATCATCGTGGCGGCCGGTTCTGGCCTGGCACCCCGCTATCACATTTTCGCAAGAGATTTCCAGCAGTAGTCAGTTGCTCTTGCGAACCGGCCCGTCTCCTGCTTAAAGGGCCGGGGAATACAAGTGCAAAATTCACTGGCAGCCCCATGTCGGTGAACCGCCGGCATTAGCAAAGGGCGCCGTCCCGAACGGTTTCACCACCCGTCCCTGGGATATCAGGGGCAACACTGCGCGAAATGCGGTCGTGCAGAAAGCACGCGAGGAGCGATCATGGCGGGATTGAAGGCGAATCCGGGCACCGCGCCCGCGCACCTGGTGCAAGTCCAGGGAGAAGGCGCCAGTCTCGGCCACTTCGCCATCATGCGCATCTCGCCGGAGACGGCGCCGAGCCTGCTCGCCCGCAAGCGCCCCGGCGCCGGACGCAACCCCGCCGCCGTCGCCGCCTATGCCCAGGCCATGCGCAGCGGCGAATGGGTGCTGAACGGCATGCCCATCATCCTCTCTCGCAGCGGCGTGCTGCTCGATGGCGTGCAGCGTCTCTATGCCTGCCTGGAGGCACAGACCCCCTTCATCACCGTCTATGTCGAAGGCGTGCCCGACGACACCCTGCACACCATCGACCAGCAGCGCCGCCGGTCCTTCACGGGCGTGCTCGAAACCCGCGGCATCCCTCGCCCCGCGGCCGTCGCCGGCCTGCTGGCCAAGCTGATCCGCTACGACGACGGCACACTGACGCGCGGCACCTCCACCCCCCCCTGGAGCCGCATGGAGCGCGCGCTGGAGGCCAACCGGGTCGAGATCGACACCGCGGTGAAATTCAGCTTCGACAGCCCCGCCCGCGTCCTGACCGAGTCGATCCGCTCGCCGCTCGCCTTCATGGGATTGCAGGTGGACCGCCATGCCATCCGCCGCTTGCTCGACGCGATCGCCCATCCCGAGCGCTTCGAGGCCGGCGAACCAGGGGTGATGATCCGCCGCCGCCTGGTGGAAGGCCGTGCCGACCGTGCCCACCGGCTCTCGCCCGTGGCGCTGTTCGCGGTGGCGATCAAGGCGCTGAACGACACCGTGGCCGGCACGCGCAGCGATGCCTATACCTGGAGCGACGGCGCGCGCGGCACCCGCGCCGAGCCGTTTCCCCGCCTCGCCGGCTACCCGGGGCTGAAGGATCCCGTGGCCGGCGAGCAACGCGAAAGCGCGCTCGCCCGCGTGGTCGAGACGGCGGAGGCGGCCCTCGCCGACCCGTTTGCCTTCCCGATGACGATCGAGACGATCACC
The DNA here is from genome assembly GCF_937425535.1 of Rhodovastum atsumiense. Taxonomy (NCBI): domain Bacteria; kingdom Pseudomonadati; phylum Pseudomonadota; class Alphaproteobacteria; order Acetobacterales; family Acetobacteraceae; genus Rhodovastum; species Rhodovastum atsumiense. The sequence goes on along the minus strand of NZ_OW485602.1, from coordinate 209,841 downwards.
CCCGACCGGGCCGAGGAATACCTCGCGCACAACCGCGGCAACCGGAACATCGTGCAATCACACGTGGCCGCCCTCGCGCGCGACATCACCGCGGGGCAGTGGATGTTCAACGCCCAGCCGATCTGCTTCTCGCGCTCGGGACGGCTCCTGAACGGCCAGCACCGGCTGTCGGCGGTGCTGGAGGCGGGCCAGCCGATCGAGGTTCTGGTCATGCGCGGCCTGCCCGAGGAGGCGTTCGAAACCTACGACAAGCAGGCCAAGAAAGCGCCCGTGGTCGAGGGCGAATTCGAGGAATTCGGCGACAAGGCGCTGATCTCGGCGACCGCGGTGCTGCTGTGGCGCCGCGAACTGAAGCCGGCCGGCCAGCCGAATGCCCGTCCGACCGCGACCGAAGTGCGCGAGGTGATCCGTACCCATCCCGAGCTGATGCGTCTGCGCGGCTTTGCCCGCAAGATGACGCGGCACGGGCGGTCCTCGGCGATGCTGTACGCAGCGCACCGCATCCTGCGCGATGATGCCACACTCGGACAGGTGTTCCTCGATCGGCTGGAAACGGCGGCGAATTTGCCGGCCGGGCACCTGATTCTGCGCCTGCGCGATCGGCTGATCGATTTGCGCAAAGCTGACCAAAATACGCAGATCGACGAGATCATGGCGGCCTGGGAGAAGTTCCGGAAGAAGCCGGGCATCCCGCTTTAGCGGTCGGGCCAGCCACAAGCGATCGTGGCGCGAATTGCCCGGCTCCATCGGGGCAATTCGCCTTTTCGATGCCTGCCAGGAACCATGCCTCCTGGAGTTGGATTCACATGCTGGCGCGGCGCGGCAGTCTCACGTGAGTGAAAGATGCATTGCGGTCACGTTGCTAAAAATTAGCGGTGAATAATCTTATCTTCACCATGAAGATTGCAAATCTCTATCCCCCAAGAAGGGGTCTAAATATTTTTAAAAATGGGATCTGAGTGGCATAATATTTTCTGATTTCCTTAATATTTACCTCAAAGCACTAGATGGATGAAGCGTCATTCACGTCAGACTGCCACAAAGCAGGGCAGACCCGGACTGCGGCAACCGGCCCTCTCTGCTGAAGCGGTGTTTGCCGAGGCTTCCCGGCATCATCAGGCCGGATACCTGGATGAGGCCGAACACCTCTACCGGCAGGTTCTTGCCATCGAGTCCCGACATGCCGACAGCCTGAACCGGCTCGGAACCATTGCCTGGCAGCGAGGGCATCACGACCGGGCCATTGATTTGATCGGCCGGGCCATCGCGATCGATGGCGAAAATGCTTCCTTTCATTCCACCTTGGGGGCCGTGCTCGACGAGCAGGGGCGGCCAGATGCGGCGATCGCCTCCTTCTGCACCGCTCTTCGCCTCAGGCCGAATTACCCGGAAGTCCTGAACGACCTCGGCAACGTGCTGTTGAAGCAAGCCCGGCCGGAGCAGGCAGCCGCTTGCTACCGCCTGGCCCTGGAGATCACCCCGGACAATCCGGGAGCATACAGCAACCTGGGCAAGGCATTGCAGGAGCAGGGCCACCCGGAGGAAGCATTCACCTGCTTTCAGCGAGCCATCGCGCTGGCGCCCGACCTGCCGGACGCACGCCACAACCGGGCGATGGCATTATTGGCCCGGGGAGACATGGCGGCGGGCTGGCAGGAGTACGAATGGCGTTGGCGAACACCGCAGATGACCCGATTCCGGCGCGATTTTCCGCAGCCCCAGTGGCAAGGTGAAGCAGCGCCGGGACAGACCTTGCTGATCCACGCCGAACAGGGGTTTGGTGACACCCTGCAATTCTGCCGCTACGCCTCGTTGGCAGCAGCCCGCGGTTTGCGGGTCATCATGGAAGTGCAGCCACCTCTGCTGCGGCTGCTCCGTGATCTGCCGGACGTCGACCGGGTCGTGGCACGCGGTGAGGAACTGCCGCAATTCGACCTGCACTGTCCGATGCTCAGCCTGCCATTCGCGCTGGGAACCACCCTCGCGACCATTCCCGGCGACACACCCTATCTGCATGCGGATGCAACGCAGGTGGTGGCCTGGAAAGCCCGTCTTGCTGCGACTGTCGGCCAGAGACAGCGCATCGGCCTGGTCTGGGCAGGCAATCCTCGTGCACACTTGGCTGTTGGAGCGGCATTGGATCGTCACCGTTCAATACCGCCGGAGCGGCTGGCATCCCTGCTCGACCTGCCCGGGCGGCAATTCTTCAGCCTGCAAAAGGACGGTCCGGCAGCACCGGCCGGTCTGGGGCTGATCGACCACATGGCGGAGATGAAAGACTTCGCCGATACCGCTGCGCTGGTTGTCGCCCTCGATATGGTCATCTCGGTCGACACCGCGGTGGCGCATCTGGCGGCGGCGCTGGGGCGTCCGGTCTGGTTGCTGGACCGCTTCAATCCGTGCTGGCGCTGGCTGCTCGGGCGGCGTGACAGCCCGTGGTATCCAACGCTGCGGATCTACCGGCAGCCGCGTCCGGGCGACTGGGACGCTGTCCTCACCGAAGTTGCCCGTGATCTCGGTAACCTCGGGCAAACATGAACTCCGGACTTACCGGTCGGGTAGTCGGCCGGGGGAATATCCCAACCGACCACCCGATCGGCATGCGCTGCCCGTTTAGGCCATGCAGTTTTCCCGCACGACTGACCTCGGCTCATTCCTGGACGGAGGACTTGCGGCCGCCGTCCGGCGTGGCTGCTGCAGCAGCCAGTGATTGCCATCCGGATCCCGGAACGTGGCAATGCAGGCTCCCCAGGGAGCAAGGGTAATGGGGGAGATATGTAATCCGGCTTTCGCAAGTGACCGATGGGTCGCCTCGATGTCATCGGTTTCAAGCGTGAGCCCGGTCAGGCTGCCGGGTGCCATCGTGGGATGCCAGGTAACCAGGGAGATCGTGGTTCCCCCCTGCGGAGGCTCGAGCTGGACCCAGCGCAGCCCCGCATGGCTCATGAAGTCGAGCGGTTGCTCGCTGATGACGTGAAAGCCAAGTGTGCGCGCATAGAATGCCTTGGCGCGCTCCTGGCAACTGACCGGGACCTGGATGATGCCAATGCGGGTGTCCATTCGTTCCCTTTCCCCTGGTTGTTTCGCCATCAGGCGAGGCGTTCGAGCTGCAGTTTGCGCAATATCTGCGCTTCGTCCGCACGTACGGCGGTGCGGCGGTCGGTGGCCCGCTTTGCCGCTGCTTCGGCATTTTGCTGCACTGTCTCCAGACGCTTGAAGTCGACCACCGCTTCGCGCAGGGCAGTGCGGGCCGCCTCCTCGGTGCGCTCGAGCTGCGCGCGCCGCGAGTCCAGGGCCACGCGGCGTTGCGCATCGGGGCGCACCCAGGCGGCATAGGCTGCAAGCGCTTCCGGCCCGGTCGCCGCGAGATCGGCCTCCGCAGCAGCCTGCCGAACATGCGCCGCCACCGCTGCCTGCGCGGCCGCATGGGCTGCAGCAATCCGACCAAGCTCGATCCGGCGTTCGTCCGCTTCCGCATGAGCCAGTCTGATGAGAAGGGGGAGGCCGCGCACCTTAAACCTATGGTTGATTCACCAGGCAAAATACCACCAACACGCGCTCTTGCCAGTAAGTTTCGCAGATTTGTGGCCAGTGAGATTCGCATGCACAATGCCGTGAGCCATGCTATCCGAAAGCCTTTGGAAAACGAGGAAGCCTGATTGTAGGCACGGCATCGGGAATATGGCCGGGAGAAGAATGGTTTGGAGTGTGCTTGGCGCACTCGCGGGCAGTGCATTGCTGGCGGGCGGGCTGCTGACAGGCGAAGTGGCCGGGGCGGTGCCGCAGCCGGCTGTCCCCGAGGCACCTCCGGTTCGCCATAGTGCGGGAAGCGGTTTCGCAGTGGCGCCGGGGTTGGTGGTGACCAACGCCCACCTGGTACTGCGTTGCCGCCAGGCCGATCTGCCCCTGGTTGAGGTTGGGCGACGCGGTGCCTGGCGCGTGGTCTATGAAGATCCCGATCTGGATCTTGCCCTGCTCGCTCCCCCTGCGGGCGGAGCGTTGCCGTCGCTTCGCCTGTCGGCCGCGCGGCATCTGGCACCGGGCGCAGCCGTGATGCTGCTTGGCTATCCCGGTGGTGAAACCCTGGCCTCATTGGTTGGCACCCCCGGTCGGATCGCCGGGGCGACCCTGACCGTGCACCGGCCAGAAACAGGCCGGGTTGCCAGTCTGCAAACGCGCGACGCTTCCGGCCGCGAGGTGACGCCGACCTGGGCCGATGGGGTCGCGTGGTTCGGCGCGGACAACGCGGCCCGGTTGCGCTGGGTGGTCCAGATCACCGCGGGCACCGGTCCGGGCGGCAGTGGTGGCCCGGTGATGGATGGGGCAGGAGCGGTGGTAGGCGTGGTGTTTGCCGGCCAAGCTGGTGGCCCGACTTATGCAGTGCCGCTGGCCGACCTCGTGGGGTTCCTGGTCAGGGCCGGGTTCGTTCCGGATTTCGCACCACCGTACGAAGGCACACCCAACTGGCCGATGGTTCAGGACGCGGCGGCGGGTTCAATGGTGCGGCTGGCCTGCTGACGCCACGGCAGGAATACTTACGAAAGCACACAGCTTGAGCGGGCGGGCTCACCGCGCCGACGGCATCGGGTTGGGATGGCGGACCAACGGACAGGCCGGCGAGCATGCGCCCCCCATACCCGGCATTGGCGGAACATGGTCCGCCACCAGTGCCGCCACGGCCTGCTGCGCCAGCACCTCGATTGCGGCAACACGGCCAGGCGCATCCACGGGAGCGTCGCGCCTGAGGTCGTTTTCCAGACTGCGTGCCGCCATCTCCAACCCGCGCAGCCCGAGCGTGCCGGCGCTGCCGGCCAGCGTGTGGGCTTCCCGCGTCAGTTCGGGCATCGCCGTTCCTTTCGCCAGTGCCCGCAATCGCACAAGTTGATTGGGCACATCCTTCAGAAAGGTAGTGACGACCTCCGCGAGCGTCTCTTTTCCCAGCGTCTCCGCAAGCGTGTCCAGTACCGCTTTCTCCGGCCCTGCCGTACCACAGACATGCTCGATCTCACGCGCCAGCCGCTCGCGTGTGATTGGCTTGGGCGCGAAACCATCCATCCCGGCGGCCCGACATTCCGCTTCGTCGTCACGAAACGCGTTCGCGGTCAGCCCGATCACCGGAACCCGGCCGGCCGTCCCCGGCAGGGCGCGGATAGCCCGCGTCGCCGCCAACCCATCCATGACCGGCATCATCACGTCCATCAGGACGAGATCCACCCCCCCGCGTTGCACCACGGCCAGCGCCGCCGCTCCGTCTTCCACCGTTTCCACCTGATGCCCCAGCTTTTCCAGAAGGCCGGAGGCAACCAGCCGATTGACGTGGTTATCCTCAGCCAACAGCACGCGCAGGCGGCCGACCCGGTTGGACGCCTCGCTGGTCACGGAGACCGCACAGGACAGCCTGACCATGATGTGAAAGCGAAACTCCGCCCCTTCGCCCTCGCGGCTGTCCACGGCGATGTCACCGCCCATGGCGATGACCAGGCGCCGGGAAATCGCCAGCCCCAGCCCGGTGCCACCGAAGCGGCGGGTAATCGAGCCATCGGCCTGGGCAAATTCCTGGAACAGATGCCCTTGCAGATCGGCAGGAATGCCGACGCCGCTGTCGCGCACACGGAAATCAAGGCGCCATCCCAGCCCGGCCGGTGTGGCACCGAGTTGCACCGCGATGCCGCCCGTATGGGTGAACTTGATGGCGTTGCCCATCAGATTCAGCAGCACCTGCCGCAGACGATGTGCATCACCACAGACCTGGGCGGGTACCTGCTCATCCACTTCCACGCTCAGCCATAACCCCTTCTCCTCGGCCAGGGGCGCCATGATGGTGCGCACCGCCGCCAGCAGCCCGGCGGGTGCGAAAGGTGCCATTTCCAGCTCGATCGCACCGCGATCGATCTTGGAAAAGTCGAGAATGTCATTGAGCAGGTCGAGCAGATGCCGCCCGGAATCCCGCACTGTCCGGACATAGCGTTCCTGCTGCGGGGACAGAGGCGTGTCATGCAACAGCTCGGCTGCCCCCAGAATGCCATTGAGCGGCGTGCGGATTTCGTGGCTCATCACCGCAAGAAACTGCGTACGTGCCTGCACGCCCGCCTCCGCTGCCTCCCGCGCCGCCTGCAGGGCCGCCTGCGCCTGTTCCCAGGCAGTGACATCGCTGAAGGTGCGGACCACCGAGCGATCAGGCAATACCCGGGTGCGGACCTCCAGCACGGTGCCATTGGGACGGGTGCGCTTGTACAGCGGCAACACATTGCTGAAAAAGCCAGCCATCTGGCCAATGAGCGCCGTCGCTTCCGGCGGCTCGACGGCCCCCGTGAACTCTCCGGCGGCGACCTGCCAGGCGGTGACATCCTCGATATGGCTGCCCTGGCGCAGATGCGGCGGCAGATCGAGCAGTTCCGCCAGCCGGCCGTTCATCACCGCGACACGCCCGCTCGGCTCGACCATCAGCAGGCCCTGGCTGATGTTCTCCATCGCGAGATTCAACTCTCGCTGCGCCTGCTCGCGTCGGCGCCGATGTCTTGATTCGGCAAGCGAAGCCAGGATCACCACCAGCGTAAGCACAAGGCTCACCAGCACGGCGCGTCCTATGTCGCCGCGATGCTCGGCCAGCACCTCGTCCTCAGCGAGGCCGACCGACAGCACCAGCGGCAGGCCGGGCAGACGGCGAAAGCTTTCGATGCGTCGCGTCCGGTCGTGCAGATCCGTCCAGGTGAGATGGCCCGCTGCGGTCCGTACAGCGTCGGCAACCACGGGGCTCGTACTGACGTCCCCCGTGGTCATGCGCATGTCCGTCGCGGCCACCCGCGCCAGGATCATGCCGTCCGCGCCGAACAGCGTGACCGTCCCCTGCGCGCCGACATCCGCCACGGAGGCAAAGCCCAGCAGATCCCGAGGTGCGACCGAGACCACGACGAGACCGTTGAACGACCCGTCCGGCCCCCGCAGCAGCCGCAGGAACGGCAATGTCCACGCTTCCGGTGCCTGCCCGGGCAATGGCGGGCTGATATGCAATCCATCCCCGGAAGATGCGGCAAAGCGCCGGAAATGCGTTTGGTCCGAGAGATCAGGATGCGCGAACGGCCCGGGCGGGGTGCTCAGACGCACCTTCCCATCCGGCCCGAGCACCATGATTCGCATGGGGATGTGCCGCATGGGAACGAGAGCATCCAGCCAGGTGGCGATATCAGGTCCCTGGGTGCCACGTTCGTCCAGCGCCCGCACCAGCAGTGCCGCATGATCGATCTCGACGATGCCGCGCAGAAGGGCATCGGCATAAGCCTGCGCCCGGCTGGCGCCATTGGCTTCCGCCGCGCGCAATGTATCGCTGCGCCCCTCGGTCAGATGGATCGCAGCCACTCCCCAGACCAGTGCGATCGCAACCACCGCCCATGGCTGGCGCATGCCGATCCGACGGCCAGCCCGCCCCAGCGCCCGATAAAAGGCGGCGAGAGCGTCGTGTGGCGCGGTTATGAATCGGCGGCATCGGCCCACGTATCGCCCCATGTGCAATCCTGCAGGTGCGCACCCGGTGCCGCACCGCACAATCTGAGAGAGAACAACAGGACCGGCCTATCACGCAGCCAGGCCGCTCACCAGCCGGGGATTGTCTGCAATTTTGGTAACTCCGCCGCTCAACTGCGGCCTGGATCTTGTCGCATCGCGCGGGTCATCTTCGATCTCTCCGGCGCGACGGGTGCATAGGCCGGCGTCATTCGGCCTTCCGCTTGCCGCCCCGTGCGATGATTCCGGACAGTTTCGCAGGAAGCTGACGCGTTCGATCGCGTGCCAAGCTGACGTCGGCACGCGGCAATGCATTCTCAGAATGCAGATCATAGTTCAGTAAATGCTTAATAATTTTCTAACTAATTAACATTATCCATTTATAAAAAATGCCGGACGTAGCGTTTTCTTCACTTGGCAAAATCAAAATCAGCTCATATTGTCGAGTATCACTCTTATGTGAAGGCACAGCCTTGGGCGCCACCCCATCGGAACATCCGCGCGGCCAGACATGCCGGCCATCCGCGCCGCGTGTGCCGGCCACCGCGTGGTTAGGGGTGGGATGTCTGCTCCTGTTTACCCTGGGGCTCATTGCCGGTGTCTTCGGTACGCTCGGATCCACCCGCCCCGGAAATGGCCACCGCGATAGCAATTTCGCCACTTCCGACGCGGAGCTGTCTCGTCTCGTAACGACCACGGCCGCGAGATTGCTCGCTGATCTGCGGCAGGAAGCGACAATCCGGCATGCCTTGTCGCTTCCGCATGGCACCGCCGGATTTTCCAGGCAGGAAGAAGGGGGGGGATGGCCGCCCCTGGCACGACTCCCTGCCCGCCTCTCCGATCAGCCCATGGCAGCCGTGATTGCTGAAGCCGGGGACGGAGGGCTTGCCGAGGCGGCCAGCCATGCTGCTGGCGCAGTCATCACCGATGCACAGGCCATCCTGCGGTCGGATGACATCCGGCAGGAAAATACACCGTCGCAGCGTATCCTGCCGTTTACCGTTCTGGCCCTGGCAGCGACCAGTGGAGCGCTGCTGCTGGGTGGCGTCCTGGTCCTGCGCCTGCGCGCCACCTCCGTGACACGGGCCGAAGCCCTGGATGTCGCGGAACTGCAGTGGCTCCTGGGCTCGCTCGACCAGGCCTGTGTCATGGTGCGCGATTGCGACGACATCATCCGCTTCTGGTCCGATGGCTGTCAGCGTGTCTATGGCTGGACCGCGGCACAGGCCGTCGGACGGTCGGCGCAGGATCTGTTGCAAACAATCTTCCCGGTGCCCGAGGACGAGTTGCGCGAGACGCTGCTGCGCGAAGGCGAATGGCGTGGCGACCTGCGGCAGCGCACGCGCGACGGCGCAGAGGTGACCGTCGCCGCGCACCTTGCCGTGCGACTGGATGACTCCGGCGAGGTCGTTGCCATTCTCGAGGACACGACCGACGTGACAGCGCTGCGCGAGGCGGAGGCGGCGCTGAGCGAAGGTACCGAGCGGCTGCGCACAGTGATGAATGCCGTGAACGAGGCGGTCGTGGTGGCAACGGCCGATGGATGCATTGCGTCCGTCAATCCCACGGCGCTGCGCCTGTTCGGTTACACACGGGCCGAGGACCTGCTCGGCCGCGATGCGGACCTGCTGGTGCCACCCGCCTGCACGGCACGAGGACTACGCGGCCGTCGCCGCGACGGCTCGGAATTCCCGATCGAATTGTCGCTGGTCAATGGCAACGATGGTGGTCACACCGCCCTGATCCGCGATGCAAGTTCTTCGGGCCAGGCGGCTCTTGCGCTACGGGAGGCCGAACTGCGGCTGCGGCTCGCCCGGCAACTCGGCGAGATCGCCGATTTCGAATGGACGATCTCGGACTCCATGGCCATTGCGGGACCGGACTGGTGCCGCTTGTACCGGCTCCCCCCCGGGCGGGAGCGACTGTCCTGGCAGGACTGGGTCGCGCTCCTGCACCCCGAAGACCGCAAGCGTGTCATCGGTGAGATGCGCGTGCTGGTCGCTCGTGGCGGGGCGATCACGACCAGGTTTCGCATCCATGGCGGTGATGGCGCCGTGAGACAGATCCGCCTCCATGTGGAATCCGTACGAGCCGCCGACGGCACGACGCTACGGCTGATCGGTGCGCAGCAGGAAGTCATCGCGGATACGCCACCGACACGGGCCGTTCAGCGCTCAGCGGCTTGATCGGGCGAAGATTCGCTTTCTGGGTCAATACCGTATCCGCTCATCGGCCAATCGCCTGCCTCAGCGCCAGTCAAAGTCACGACGCGTGATACGGCGACACCGTGGCCAGCCGAGCGGGTGAACCGGCAGTTCGGCCCCCCGTCCTCTCAAGCAGATGCTGCATGATCGCCGCCCTGTCCGAGGCAACAGTCTGAACTGAGCATCTGGCCGAGAGTGCAGGATGCCCGCAATTCCAATTGCGAAATGCGCGAAAAAACCCTACATCAAGCGCGCAAGGGTAGAAAATCCTATGCTTTCGTTTCTGAAGTCCCTGTTTTCGCCTGCATCCTCCCGTATTAGCCCCGCCGAAGCGGAAGCCAGGCTGGTGCTCCTGCGCGAGCGCTTCCGCATCGCGGTTGCGATGAACGGAGCACGTGTCAGCAGATCTCTCTCCGTGCCCCCCAGGGCAGTACCAAGCTGACATTTGTCCCACGCCAAAACAAAAATAATGAAGCAGCTTCAGATGTGATGGCATCGATATCGACAATGCCATGAGCATGGCGACACTTCCTGACTCAATCGCGCGCCGGAAACGGCTTAAACGACAATCACGAACGCGTGATATTGGTCGGGAATGCCAAGGTGTCTATTGCCCTGCGTCCTCTGGTCTCGCTCGCCGGTTCACTGCTTGATCGTCTTTGGCGGGTTCGCATGTCCAAACCGGTCGGCGTGCTCTTGCCTGACTGGAGCGACCCCTTTCTCCCCGATCCCGTCACGGCCCTTCCAACCCACCTGGAAACGGAGCTGCGGGATCAACTCGGTCTGCTCGCACTGCGCCTGCATGAACTCGGCCCCACCTTGGCGGCACGTGAAACCCTGCGGTTGGCCGGTCGCGACCAAACCCGCATGGTGGTTCTGCTTGCATTGGCAGGATGCGCCCCCTGGCAGGAAGTCGGCCCAGGAGCAGCGATACGCCTGGCGGCAGACAACGTGACCTATGAGCTGCGCGCAGCAGAGGGTGAAGGCGCACCGCATGCCGAGCATGCCGTTGTGACCCTTGCCCAGCATCTGCGGATTGGACCTGCCTCGATCACCGACACAGCGACTTTGGCCGGATCGGGCGGTATCCTTTGCCTTTCACTCGTCTGTGCCCTGCGTGACGTTGTGCTGCGCCTCGGCACTGCCGGCGAGATGCTGCTGGCCACCGAGGTCGCATGCGCCGGCGGGTTGGATGCCGCGCTGCTGCCCTCGCCGGCCACAGCGCGGGTGGCAGCCTGAACCGCACCGGCTCAGCGACCGGTCATCGCTCTTGCTTCAGGACGGCTCGACGCAGTGTTCGGGCCCGGGGAAGCGGCGGGCGCGGACATCGCCGGCATAGGCCTCGGCCGCTGCGGAGACCATCGCGCCAAGATCGGCCTAGCGCTTCACGAAGCGTGGCGTGAACGCCGTGAACAGGCCGAGCATGTCATCGCTGACCAGGATCTGCCCGTCGCATTCCGGCGCGGCACCGATGCCGATGGTGGGAACCGGCAGGTCACGGGTAATGGCGGCAGCAAGCGGGCGCGTGGTCCCTTCGATCACCACGGCGAAGGCCCCCGCGGCGGCGACCGCGCGGGCATCCTCGGTCACGCGCCCGGCTTCCGCCGCATCGCGTCCCTGCACGCGGTAGCCCGTGGCGTTCACCGATTGCGGCATCAGGCCGACATGGCCGCAGACCGGCACGCCGCGCGCGGTGAGAAAGCGGATCGTCTCCGCCATCTCGACGCCGCCTTCCAGCTTGACCGCGGCGCAGCCCGTCTCCGCGAGCAGGCGCGCGGCATTGCGGAAGGCCTGTTGCGGCGATTCCTGGTAGCTGCCGAACGGCATGTCCACCACCACGCAGGCCCGCTGGGTGCCGCGCATCACCGCCGCGCCGTGCGCGATCATCATCTCCAGCGTCACCGGCAGGGTGCTCTCCAGGCCGTAGAGCACCATGCCGAGGGAATCGCCGACGAGCAGCAGGTCCACATGTGGATCGAGCAGGCGCGCCATCGGCGTGGTGTAGGCGGTGAGGCACACGAACGGGCCTCTGCCCTTGCGGAAATGGCGCAGGCCCAGGCGGCGTGTGGCGTCGGCGACACTCATGGTACGCCCTCCGGCGGCAGGATCGGCATGTTGTCGATCAGTCGGGTGGTGCCGAGCCGCACCGCCGCCAGCACGCGCGCGGGGCGGACGACCACATCGATGGGGGCGAGCGTGTCGGCATCGCGCAGTTCCAGATAATCGATCGCGTCGAAACCGGCTGCCCGCAGCTCGGCCAGGCCCCATGCTTCCTGGGCGGCGACATCGCGGCCGTCCTGCGCGAGCCGGGCCGCGATCGCGGCCAGCGTGCGGGGCAGGGCGGTGGCGACACGACGCTGGCCAGGAGAGAGAAAGACATTGCGCGAGGACAGGGCAAGCCCGTCGGGCTCGCGCACCGTGGGCACGCCCTCGATGCGCACGGGTATATCGAGATCGGCGACAAGGCGGCGGATGACCAGCAACTGCTGGTAGTCCTTCTCGCCGAAGAAGGCGACATCCGGCAGGCCCTGCAGCAGCAGCTTGGTGACGACGGTGGCCACGCCGTCGAAATGGCCGGGCCGGAAGGCACCGCACAGCCCCTCGGTGAGGCGGGCCACGCTGACCGTGGTGGCGTAACCGCCCGGATACATCGCCGCCGGGTCGGGCGCGAAGACCAGGGTGGCGCCGGCGCCTTCGGCATTCGCGACATCGGCCGCTTCCTGGCGGGGGTAGCGCTGGAAATCCTCGCCGGCCCCGAACTGGCGCGGATTGACGAAGATCGAGACAACCACCTGCCGGCAGGATGCGGCGGCATGGCGGATCAGTGTCAGATGGCCCTCGTGCAGGGCCCCCATGGTGGGCACCAGCGCGATCCCCTGGCCCTGCGTACGAGCGGGCCGCAAAGCCGCGCGCAGGGCAGGCACATCACGAACAATGGTCACAGGCAATGGCGGGCCTCCCGGCTGCACGGCGGTTCCTGAAGCGGGTCCGATGCCGGGTATTGGCGGGACCGACCAGGACACCCTGCCTTCCCCGCTGCCCCCGAGGAGGAGCGGGGCACCCCTTCTACAGCCCGGCATGCGAGACGCGCCCCGATAAACGGGTCAGCCGCAATGGTCCAGCCCGATATCCAGCACCGTGGCACTGTGGGTCAGCCAGCCGATCGAAATCAGGTCCACGCCGGTGGCCGCGATCTCGCCGGCGGTCTCGGGGGTGATGCGGCCGGAGGCCTCGGTGATGGCACGCCGGCCGACCATGGCAACGGCCTCGCGCAACACCGGAGGGGGCATGTTGTCGAGCAGCACGGCATCGACGCCGAGGTCGAGCGCCTCCTGCAACTGCGCCAGGCTGTCCACTTCCAGCTCGATCTTCACCATGTGCCCGGAATGGGCGCGGGCGCGCTCCAGGGCGGCAGGGATGCCGCCGGCGATGGCGATATGATTGTCCTTGATCAGGACCGCATCGTCGAGGCCGAAGCGATGGTTGGAGCCGCCGCCGACGCGCACGGCGTATTTCTGCACCGCCCGCAGGCCGGGCATGGTCTTGCGGGTGCAGCAGATGGCCGCGCGCGTGCCGTGTACCGCCGCCACGATGCGGGCCGTCGCGCTGGCGACGCCGCTGAGATGGCACAGGAAATTCAGGGCCACGCGTTCGGCGGTGAGCAGGCCGCGCGCCGGGCCGGCGAGGGTCGCGATGACGTCGCCCCGCAGCAAGGTACTGCCATCCGGGCGTTCCACCGCGACCTCGATGCGCGGGTCGATCAGCCGGAAGGCCTGCAAGGCGAGATCGAGCCCGGCCACCACGCCGGGTTGGCGGGCGACCAGGGCGACACGGGCGGTGGCATCGGCCGGCACGATGGCGTCGGTGGTGATGTCGCCGGCGCGGCCAAGGTCCTCGAGCAGGGCGGCACGCACCAGAGGCTCGGTCATGACCAGCGGCAGGGGAGGGATGGGCATCTGGGTCAGGCCCTCAGGACAACGGGATCAGCAAGCCCCGCCGCGGCCTGCATGGCCTCGGCGAGGTTCAGCGTCAGGCGGCGGGCGCGGCCGGCACCATGAGTGGGGAAGTCACTGCGGGCATGGGCGCCGCGGCTTTCTTCCCGTCGCAGGGCGGCGACGGCGAGCATCAGGCCCAGCGTGGCCGGATCGGAGGCCGGGCCGCCCCCGGCAGCGAGCGGAAGCAGCGCGCGGAGCGCTGCCCGCAGGCCCTCGGCATCGCGCAGCAGGCCGACGTGACGCCACAGGATCGGCCGCACCACGGCCGGATCGGGCAGGGGGGGCAGGCGCCCCTCGGCGAGCGGACGCAGCCGCACGGCCGGCGTGGCGGCGACGTCCCCGGCCACCCAGCAGGCGCAGGTGGCCGCCTCCAGCAGCGAGTTGCTGGCCAACCGGTTGGCACCGTGCAGGCCGGTCGAGGCCGTCTCGCCACAGGCCCAGAGACCGGCGACGCTGCTGCGACCAACTGCGTCCACGGCGACGCCACCCATGTGGAAATGCGCGGCCGGGGTGACCGGGATGGGCTGCGTCGCCGGGTCGAGGCCGGCGTCCCGGCAGGCGGCGGCAATGGCGGGGAAGCGCTTTGCGAAGCGGTCCCCGAGCGCCTGGCGGGCATCGAGGAACACCTGGTGGCCGGCGGCGAGATGGCGGAAGATGCCGCGCGCCACCACGTCGCGCGGGCCGAGTTCGGCCCCGGGCGAGTCCGCAAGGAAGCGGCTGCCGGTCTCGTCGATCAGCAGGGCCCCCTCGCCGCGCACCGCCTCGCTGATCAATGGCAGCGGATCGGTGCCGGTGGCGAGCGCGGTCGGGTGGAACTGGACGAATTCGAGATCAGCGAGCGCTGCGCCAGCCCGTGCAGCCAGCAGCAGGCCCTGGCCCCAGGCCTGCGGCGGGTTGGTGGTATGGGCGAACAGGCCGCCGATGCCGCCGCTCGCCAGCACGACGCGGCCGGCGGGAAGCGTCATCGCCCCATGCGGACCGGCAACGAGCACGCCGCGGATGCGGCCGTCCTCGACCAGCAGACGGCGCGCCTCCGTATGCTCCAGCACGGTGATGGACGGGGTGCGGCGCACGGCGGCGATCAACGCCCGCATGATCTCCGCACCGGTGCCATCACCCGCGGCATGCAGGATGCGGTGGCGGGAATGCGCGGCTTCCAGCCCGAGAGCAAAGCGGCCGTCGCCGGCGCGATCGAAGGCGACGCCACGGCGCAGCAGGGCGGCGATGGTATCGGGAGCGGCGCCCAGGATGCGGGCGGCAATGGCGGCATCACAGAGACCATCCCCGGCGGCCAGGGTGTCCTGCAGATGCCGTGCGGGATCATCGTCGGGGCCGACGGCGGCGGCGACGCCGCCCTGCGCCCAGGCACTGGCGGCAGCCTCGCCAAGCGGCGCGCGGGCCAGCACCAGCACCGGCATGGGGGCGAGATGCAGCGCCGTCATCAGGCCGGCCAGGCCGGCGCCGATGACGATCGGGCGATCCTGCGTCATCGCACGGCCAGCATGCGCTCGACCGCGGCACGTGCGCGGGCAGCAATGGCGGGATCGATGCTGACCTCGTGGCGCATCTCTTCCAGTGCCGTACGGATGTTCGTCAGCGTGATGCGCTTCATGTGCGGGCAGAGATTGCAGGGGCGGACGAACTCGATCCCGGGATGCCGCACGGCGATGTTGTCGCTCATCGAGCATTCGGTGATGAGCAGCACGCGCGCGGGCGCGCGGGTGTCGACGAAGTCGCTCATCATCGCGGTGGAGCCGGCAAAATCGGCCTCCGCGACGACATCGGGCGGGCATTCCGGATGGGCGAGCACGACGACGCCGGGATTCTCGCGCCGCAGCGTGCGGATCTGGGACGCGGTGAAGCGTTCATGCACCTCGCAGTGGCCGGCCCAGGTAATGATTTCCACGCCGGTTTCCCGCGCCACGTTGCGGGCCAGGAACTCGTCGGGGATCATGATGACGCGGGGCACGCCGAGTGATTCCACGATCCTGCGCGCATTCCCCGACGTGCAGCAGATATCGGATTCCGCCTTCACCGCCGCCGAGGTGTTGACATAGGTGACGACCGGTACGCCGGGGTAGCGTTCACGCAGCAGGCGCACGTCGCGCGCCGTGATGCTTTCGGCGAGCGAGCAACCAGCCTGCGGGTCCGGGATCAGCACGGTCCGGCCAGGATTCAGCAACTTTGCCGTCTCGGCCATGAAGTGCACGCCTGCGAGTACGATGACATCCGCGTCCACGTGCATCGCCTCGCGCGCCAGGGCAAGGCTGTCACCGGCGATGTCGGCGACACAGTTGAAGATCTCGGGCGTCTGGTAGTTGTGCGCGAGCACGACGGCGCGACGCTCCTGCTTGAGCTGCAGGATAGCCGCGATGTCCCCGGCGAAGACAGGCCACTCGAAAGGCGGGATGACGCGTTTCACCCTCTGGTAGAGGGCAGCGCTGGACTCCAGGGCCGCGGACATGCTGTGTCTCCCTTGATATGCTCCATGTGAGCATTATACGGCCCGGCCTTGCTCCGGTCGGGAGCGTTGTTATGCTAGATATGAGCATAAGGTGTCAAGCGAGGGAGGCAGCAGGGCAATCGCCAAGCTCGTCAGGCTGGTCCGATGCCGTGCAGAATCGGGAGAATTCAAGCGCTGCGGGCGAGGGGAAGCTTGGTGCCGGCAATGGCGCGCTCGAGCAGCACCTGCGGGCGGAAGCGGAACAGCTTCGCGGGGCGGCCGCCGGTCTCGGCGGTGTGCTCGCCGGTTTCCTCGACCAGGGCCTGGCTGTCGATCAGGCGACGGAAGTTCTGCTTGTGCAGCAACTGCCCGGCCAGCGCCTCTACCGCGCGCTGCAACTGCAGCAGGGTGAAGCTCTCCGGCATCAGCTCGAACACGACCGGGCGGTACTTGATCTTGGCGCGCAGCCGCGCGATGCCGGTGGCAAGGATGCGCCGATGATCGTACTGCATCGGCACGCCAAGCCCGGCGACAACATCGCCGGCGGCCTCGGCCACCAACCCGGCCTCGTACAGCAGTTCGTAACGTTGCAGCACCATTTCCTCGTTCCAGGAATGGTCGGCCAGCCCGAAGGTGATCCGGGCACGCTGCTGGCGCTCGCGCCTGAGCGCCGGGGTGGCCGCCGCCGCGGCCCAGCTGCGCAGGCGTGGGGCGATCAACCGTCCGATTACCGGCGATGGCCCGTCGCGCCAGTCCTCCCAGGGGAAATAGCGATACCAGCTCCGCCAGCTCGCGGCGTGGCCGCCGGAGGCATGGGCCTGCCGTGTCAGGCCAAGATAGCTGATCGAGATCACCCGGCGCTGCGGATCATCGGTCGAACGGTCGCGATCGGCGAAGGTATAGAGTTGCTCGACATAGCCGAGCGGATGATGGGTCTGGCGTTCCACCCAGGCGCGCAGACTGGCCTGCAGGGAGCGATCGACCGTGGCAAAGGGGCCGGAGGGCAACAGGCTGCCATCGCGAATGGTGAGCACCTGTGGCTCGCCGTCGGTGGCCGCAACGATGACGGCGATCAGTTCGGCCTGCAGCGCCTGCCCGGAAATCGTGCTCACGGCCGGAGGGTGGCTCCCTGGTTGGCGGGGCTGCCAGGCGACGCGTGGCAGGCGGACCGGGCGGTTGTTGCCGCGGGCGCTGGATGTCATGAACCCGTTGATGACGCAAGCCGCGCCAAGGACCATCGCCCGGCCGGCCCCACCCCCGAACCATCTCGCCGTCCAGGAAATACCACAAGGTTGCAATAGTTAAATTTCAATTAAAGCGCGCAAAAACTTAGGAAAATGCCCTCCCCTGGGTGCTCGGTGTTAATTGATCAAATGATGCAGGCATCATCGCCCTAGGATGAGAAGAACGATTGCCTGCCGGCCATCAGCAACGGACGCAGCCCCGCGTGCCGGCATCCGGTGGGATTGATCTGGAGAGCTATCATGAGCTTCGTTCGTCTCTCGGCCGCCGCAGCGCTGATCATGGGCGCCACCCTGCCTGCCTTCGCGGCATCGCAGTCCGCAGAGGAGTGCCCCTTCTCTCGCCGCATGGTCATGGCCCAGGCGAGCCAGATCGGCAGCGGGCAGAATGTCGGGACAGCCTCGGGCCAGGAAATCGGCAGCGGCCAGAATGTTGGCACCGCGTCGGGCCAGCCGATCGGCAGCGGCCAGAATGTCGGCACCGCATCGGGCCAGCCGGTCGGCACTGGACAGGACGTCGGCACCGCGTCGGGCCAGCAGCAGACTGGCAGTGGCCAGAATGTCGGCACGGCTTCGGGTCAGCCCGAGCAGGCCGGCGGTGGCCAGAATGTCGGGACGGCCTCGGGCAAGCCTGCAGACGGTACAGTTCGGCGCTGAGTTCCACCCAACCGCACTGATCGGACAGCCAGGGAGCATTCCCGGCCAACGTTCTCTGGCTCCCGTGCCGTAAGCAACCTTGGGAGGAAAGGATGAAGGAACGGCGGGACGTGCGGGAAGCGACGATAAACCCGAATTCTTCCGGAATTCGGGTTTTGCTTTGTGTGGCGCGCAGCCGCCCCCTTCTCCCTGTGCGCCGTAGACCGGGATTGTATGCGGGCCTCCTGGCCTGCGCCCTGTCGCTGACAGCGCCGGACATGGGCCTTGCGGGCGAACCGCCCGGCCTGCGCACGCAAGTGGACCTGCCCGCGCTCGTGCAACGGTTGCTGCCGGCGGTGGTCAACATCACCATCCTCAAGCAACGTCCGATGGCAAGCGGCCATATGCCCACGGGCGGGGAAACCATGGTGGGCCCGATCACCGAAGTGGGCAGCGGCTTCATCATCGATCCCAGCGGCTACGTCGTCACCAACCGCCATGTCATCCAGGACGCCTATCGGATTATGGTCACCCTGGCCGGCGGCGACAGCTATGCCGGCCACGTCGTGGCGATCAACGGCGCACCGGATCTCGCGCTGCTCAAGATCGACGCGGCGGAGCCACTGCCGACCGTGCCTTTCGGTAACAGCGAGGCCCTGGAAGTCGGCGATGCGGTGGTGGCCATCGGCAACCCGCTCGGCCTGGCGAGCTCGGTCAGCGTGGGCGTGGTCAGCGCGCTCAACCGTGACGTCCACACCACGCTGTTCGACAACTTCATCCAGACCGATGCCGCCATCAATCACGGTAACTCCGGCGGTCCGCTGTTCAACACCCAGGGCGAGGTGGTCGGGGTGAACTGGGCGCTGGTCCAGCCGGAGCACGAGGGGGGGTCGATCGGGCTCGGGCTGGCGATCCCCTCCGATACCGTCAATTTCGTAGTCTCGCATATGCGCCAGTACGGGCGGCTGCGCCCGGGCTGGGTCGGCGTCGGCCTGCAGGGGGTCACACAGGACATCGCCAGCGCCGTCGGGCGGACCTCGCTGAAGGGCAGCATCGTCACCAACGTCGTGCCGGGCGGCACGGCGGCGGGCGTGCTGCGCCCAGGCGATATCGTGCTGGCTTTCGACGGGCGCCCAACCCGTGACACCCGCGCCGTTGCCCGCGCAATCGCCAGCAGCACCCCCGGCACGACGGTGCCGGTGCGGCTGTGGCGCGATGGACAGGAACAGGAGTTGCCGATCAAGGTGGCGAACTGGCCGGAAGGGCCGGGCAACCCCAGCGGCACCTGGACGATGCCCGATCGCGGCCAACGCATCAGCGCACCGAGCCTCGGCATGACCCTGGCTCCCCTGAGCGCCGAATTCAGAGAGCGTCACAAACTGCCCGAGACGCAGGAAGGCGTGGCCGTGCTCGGGGTCGCGGCCAACAGCCCCGGCGCCGATGCCGGCTTCACGGCCGGCGACGTCATCGTGCAGATCAAGGACGCACCGATCGACTCGATGGAAGATATGCACGCGACCGTGGAGCAGGTCCTGGCGGCACGCGAGCGCAGCGTGCTGGTGCTGGTGCGCAACGAGGCCGGGTTCCGCTGGCTGGTGGTGCCGACCGACGCCAAGTGATGGGGGCGCAGCCTCCGGGCGACGCCGCGCGCGTCAGGTTCCTACGACCGGGATCAGGATATCGGTCTCGCTCACCAACCCCCGGACAATCGCCGTCAGATCCGAGAATGCCCGCGGCTCGATCCGGAGCATTGCCCCCGCCGGACAGGCGCGGGCGCCGGCGGTTTCGCCACCGCGCCAGAGGGCGTGGACGGCATGGCCGGGCTCCTCGGCCGTCACGATCAGGCTGCCCTGGTTGACCCGCATCACCCCGACATCGAGGATGCAGGTGCCGTCCCCTGAAGCGGCATCGAGGAGCCGGACTTCGATGGGCCGCCGGCCACGAATGACCCGGGCCGGAATCTCCTGGGTGAATGCCAGCACCGACCCCAGGGAAGATCGATAAGCATCGAGCTTTTCCAGGCCCTGCGACAGCATTCCGACTAGCACGGCGGCACCAAGGCCAAGTGCGATGGTTTCAAGCCATGGAGTGGAGGTTCGACGGGGTTCCATGGTCAAGCTATTAATCAAGGCTATGTGATAGTCAAGAAATAGCGAGATTCATCAACTATAAATACAATGTCTGTTGATGATAATATTACACAAATTCGAAATAAATTATTTCTGCGGCTCCGGACATGGATCTGGCCACGAATGCGCCGTCTTGTTGGCATCATGCCTTCATGCCAGCATGATGCCAACAAGACGGCGCATCCAGCCTCACCGACGCCCGTATTGCCGGGCCTCAGCCCGGACTGATCACGATCTCGACCAGGTTGGCCCGGCGGCTGGCGATGCCGGCCTCGATTGCCGGCGCGACATCGCTTGCCTTTTCGATCCGGCGCGCCGGGACACCCAGCGCCTGCGCGAGCGCAAGGTAGTCCACTGCCGGATTGGCGATATCCATGGCAATGAAACGATTGCTGCGCACCGAGGCGTAGCCGGTCTGTGCCTTCATGAAGTTCTTGAGCACGTTGTACTCGCGGTTGTTCATCACCACGAAGGTCACCGGCAGGTCCTCATGCGCCGCCGTCCACAAGGCCTGCGGCGAATACAGCGCGGCGCCGTCACCCACCAGGCAGACCACCGGCTCGCGGCCAAGCCCGAGCGAGCAGCCGACCGCAGCCGGCATGCCCCAGCCCAGGCCACCGCCGCGCAGGAAGGAATACTGGCGCGACGAAGCGCTGTTCAGGAAGCCACGCACATGCACCGAGGTGGCGATCGCCTCGTCCACGATGGCGATATCCGGCCCGATGGCGCGCACGGCTTCCCGGGCCGCGACCAGGGGCGTGATGACCGGGGCATCGACCTGTGCCGTCGCCGCTTCCGCGAGCGTCTGGCGACGGCGGCGCTGCGCCTCTCCGGCCGCGCGCACCAGGGCGGCATAAGCCTGCGCCTGGGGGGCGGTCGCGGCGGCGAGCAGGGGCATCAGCGCGCGCAACGAAACCTGGATGTCGCCCACCAGGGACAGCGGCGTGGGATAGGTCCGACCGAGGTCGCGCACGTCGGCCGACATCTGGAACACGGCGCAGCCCGGGGGCACCGCAGGGCCTTCGGTATAGAGAATGGTGATGAGCGACTTGCCGCCGAGCGCGAACAGCGCGTCGTACTGCCCGAGCACGGCGGCGATATCGGTCGCCTTGGTCGGCAGGTTGCCGGCCCAGAGCGGATGCGCGGTCGGATACGGCAGGCGCGACGGCCAGGACGAGCCATAGACCGGCGCCCCCAGCATCTCCGCCACCTGCACCACCTCGGCGGCGGCGTCGGCGGCATAGACCTCGTCGCCGGCGATGATGGCCAGGCGGCCGGGGGCGATGGCGGCAAGATGCCCGGCCAGCACGTCCAGCGATCCGGCGATGGCGCGGCGCTCGATGACCGAGCGCTCGGCGATGCCCACGCTGCTCATCTCCTCCATGATGTCCATGGGCAAAGAGAGGAAGACCGGACCGGTCGGGGCGGCCATGGCGTCGTGGAAGGCACGGCGCACCAGCACCGGAAGCTGGTCGGCGCTGGTGACCTCCTGCGCCCATTTCACCGCCGGGCCGGCGATGCGCACCAGATCGCCGAACAACAGCGGATCGGTGATGGTATGGCGCGAATCCTGCTGGCCCGCGGTCACCACCAGCGGTGTCTGCGAAACGCTGGCATTGAGCAGGTTGCCCATCCCATGCCCCAGCCCACCCGCCGTGTGCAGGTTGAGGAAGCCGGGACGGCGGGCCGCCTGGGCGTAGCCGTCGGCCATGGCGACGACACTCGCCTCCTGCAGCGCCAGCACGTAGCGGATCGTGGGATGGTCGACGAGCGCGTCCATCAGCGGCAGCTCGGTCGTGCCGGGATTGCCGAAGATGTACTCGACGCCCTCGCTGTCCAGGATTTCCAGCAGGACATCAGCCCCCCGGCGTGGAGCGGCATGTTCGAGGCGTGAGATCGGCGTGGCCGTCATGATCGGACTCCGGGCATTCACCAGCGAAGCAAGATTATGCCCAAGCCCGTCCGTGCGGGAGTGGAATACACGGAACAGGTGTTTCGGCGGTTATGCGGGCGGCAGCCGATGACGGCGCGTGTCCGTCAGAAAAGCCTGCGCGCGCTCCCGCTGGCATGGCGTCCGGTCAGTCGGGAAACCAGGAAACCGGCCCCCATCGCCATGCCGAGGACCATGACAGGCCGTTGCCGCGTGCGCACGGCCAGCCGCTCCAGCACCGCTTCCACGGCCCCGGCCGCATCGATGGCCGCAGGAATGACCCGCTGATCGAAAAACAGCTTCGGCTGCGACGGCGGGGACGGCTTGTCGAGGAGATAGCCGTCTTGAACAAGTCGCACCACGCGCCGCCCTCCCGGACAGATGGGGAATGGACTGAACACGTCCGGGCCAGTGCGGTTGCAGGCCCCCGGGATTGAGGGACGCAACCCACGCCTCATGCCGGGGTTCTCGGGCCGTGCAAGGCGTGGAGCCCGAAGAATGAACCGCAATCCCTCTTTCAAGCCCTATACACGGCCCTCCGGCGGTTGGGGCTCCGCCAACTCGGTGCGCAACATCCTCAGCCGGGAAGGCATCCTGGCCAGCGGCGGACTGGCGCTGACCCGCCAGAACAAGGTCGACGGCTTCCAGTGCATCAGCTGCGCCTGGTCGAAGCCGGCGCAACCACTGCCGTTCGAGTTCTGCGAGAACGGCGTGAAGGCGACGGCCTGGGAGCTCACCGCGCACCGCTGCACGCCGGCCTTCTTCGCCGACCACAGCGTGACCGAGTTGCTCTCCTGGGAAGACCATGACCTGGAGGAAGCCGGCCGCCTGACCCATCCGCTCCGCTATGACCCGGCGAGCGACCGTTACGTGCCGGTGTCGTGGGACGCGGCCTTCGCCGAAATCGGCCGCGAGCTGCGCGCCATCACCGACCGGCGCTCCGTTGTCTTCTACAGCTCCGGCCGGTGCTCGAACGAGGCCAGCTACCTGTACGCGCTGCTGGCCCGGTTGTACGGCAACAACAACCTGCCGGACAGCTCCAACATGTGCCACGAGACCACGTCCGTCGCCTTGCCCGAGAGCATCGGCGTTCCGGTGGGCACGGTGACGCTCGACGACTTCGCCAAAACCGACTGCATCATGGTCTTCGGGCAGAACCCCGGCAGCAACAGCCCGCGCATGCTGCACCCGCTGCAGCATGCAAGTCGGCGCGGCGTGCCGATCATCGTCTACAATCCACTGCGCGAGCGCGGCCTGGAGAGCTTCACCAATCCGCAATCCCCGGTCGAGATGCTGACCGGCGAGCGGACCCGGATCGCATCCCAGTACCATCAGGTCAAGGCAGGCGGGGACCTCGCCGCAATCGCGGGCATTTGCAAGGCACTCGTCGCCATGGACGATGCCGCGCGCGCGGAAGGCCGCAGGGCTGTGCTTGACCATGATTTCATCGCCACCCACACCCAGGGTTTCGACGGCTTTGTCGCATGGCTGCGCCGGCAGGACTGGGACGCGCTGGAGCGCCGCTCGGGCCTGCGCCGCGCCGCCATGGAAGCGACCGCCACCACCTATGCGGCGTCCGCCTCCGTGCTGGGCGTCTACGGCATGGGCCTCACCCAGCATCGCGCCGGCGTCGAGACGGTGCAGATGCTGGTGAACCTGCTGCTGCTGCGCGGCAATATCGGCCGGCCCGGCGGCGGCATCTGCCCCGTGCGCGGCCACAGCAACGTGCAGGGCCAGCGCACCGTCGGCATCACCGAGAAACCCGAACTGGTGCCGCTGGACCGGCTTGCCGGGCAGTACGGATTCTCGCCGCCGCGCGAGCCGGGCCTCAACACCGTCGAGGCCTGCGAGGAGATCCTTGCCGGCAGGATCCAGGCCTTCGTGATGCTGGGCGGCAACTTCGTGCGGGCGATCCCCGACCGCGACCGCATGGAGCCGGCCTGGCGGCGCATGCGCCTGACCGTAAACGTCGCCACCAAGCTGAACCGCAGCCATCTCGTACATGG
This sequence comes from Rhodovastum atsumiense, assembly GCF_937425535.1. NCBI lineage: Bacteria > Pseudomonadati > Pseudomonadota > Alphaproteobacteria > Acetobacterales > Acetobacteraceae > Rhodovastum > Rhodovastum atsumiense. The sequence continues at coordinate 185,757 of NZ_OW485602.1, read as the reverse complement.
CGAGATCAGCTTCCTGCTGCCGGTGATCGGACGGATCGAGGTGGACATGCAGGCGAGCGGGCCGCAATCCCTGTCAACGGAGGATACCAGTTCCTGCATCCATGGTTCGCGCGGCGTGCGCTCTCCGGCATCGCCCCACCTCATCAGCGAGATCCGGCTGGTAGCCGAAATCGCCAAGGCCACGCTGGAGCCGAACCCAAACGTGCCGTGGGATGCCTGGGTCGACGACTACAGCCGCATCCGTGCCTCGATCGCCGAAACCTATCCGGAGATCTTCCATGACTATGACCGCCGCATGTGGGAGCCCGGCGGGTTCCATCGTCCGCTGCCGGCACGCCAGCGTGTGTGGCACACGAAGACCGGCAAGGCCAACATCATCACGCCGCGGGGCCTGGATGAGGATCCGGACATGCCGGAGATCGGGCATGACGTGCTGCGGCTGATCACGCTGCGCAGCAACGATCAGTTCAACACCACGATCTACGGCTACAATGACAGGTTCCGCGGCATCGACGGCACCCGCATGGTCGTGCTCATGAACCGTGACGACATTGACCGGCTCGGGCTCGCGGAAGGAGAGCAGGTGATGCTGCGAACCTCCGCACGGGACGGGATCAGGCGCGAGATGTCCGGCTTCCGGGTGACGCCCTACGACATCCCGGTGGGCTGCATCGGCGCCTATTATCCCGAGGCCAACGCCTTGCTGCCGCTGTGGCACTATGCGGAAGGCAGCAAGACGCCGGCAGCCAAGTCGATCCCCGTGACCGTGCACCGCGCCGGGGCGCCGGCTCCGCAACAAGCCCAACCGGAGCTGGCCACGGGTTAAGAAGGAAAGGCCAGGGCGCTGCCCTGGACCCGGCAGGGGCCACACGGCCCCTGCACCCCATTCTCGCTGCGCGGCAAAAAGTCCGCAGCCCCGCCAAGGCACCCGTCATCATTGCCAATGTGCCGGACCCATTTCAGACTGCGGCATGATCGACAAGCTCGAGTTCCTGATCGCCCTGGCACGCGAACAGCACTTTGGCCGGGCCGCCGAGATATGCGGGGTCACCCAGCCCACGCTGTCGGCCGGGCTGAAGCAGCTCGAGGAGACGCTCGGAACCTTGCTGGTGCAGCGCGGCGCCCGGTACCAGGGGCTGACGCCGGAAGGCGAGCGGGTGCTGCTCTGGGCCCGGCGCATCGTCGGCGACGTGCGGGCGATGCGGGAAGACGTCCGGACGTCACGCCACAGCCTGTCGGGAACGCTCCGCCTGGCCGCCATCCCGACCGCACTGGCCATGGTGCCGGCCCTGACCACTCCCTTCCGCAGCCGCCATCCGGAAGTACGGTTCACCGTCCTGGCCCGCTCCTCGGATGGCATCCTCGACCTGATCGAGAACCTGGTGGCGGATGCCGGCCTGACCTATCTCGACAACGAGCCGCTTGGACGCATGCGCGGAGTGCCACTGTACCGCGAGCGCTATCGCCTGCTGATCGCGGGTGGCAGCGCCTTCGGCGACCGTGCGCAGGTCACCTGGGCCGAGGTCAGCCAGGTTCCGCTGTGCCTGCTGACCCCGGATATGCAGAACCGGCGGATCATCGACCGCCTGCTGTCCCAGGCGGGGGAAATGGTGCCGCCGACGCTCGAATCGAACTCGATGATCGCGTTGTTCGCGCATGTGCGCACCGGCCAATGGGCGACGGTGCTGCCGGAGATCCTGGCGACCACGCTCGGCCTGACCGAGACGCTGCGGGCGATCCCGATCGTCGAACCGGAGGAAACCCACACGATCGGGTTGATCGTGCCAGACCGGGAACCACAGACGCCACTGCTGGCGGCGCTGTTGCTGACGGCGGACTCCCTGCGCCGGCAGTTGGAGCGCCACGGTCGATAGGATTGTTCTATCGCCGCATGTCGGGGATCGCTTGATCGGCCGCCCGGAACCATATGCTATGGGCGCCAATAACGATCGGGTGGGAACGTCATGGGCACATACCGGCCCTGGGACGGCCAGGCGGCACAGGCGCTGATCGCGGCGGAAGCAGGCCGTCCGGGTGCATTGCTGCCGATGCTGCATGCGCTTCAGCACGCATTTGGCCATATCCCGCAGGCAGCGATCCCCATGCTGGCAGAGGCGTTGAACCTGTCGCGCGCCGAAGTGCATGGGGTCGTCAGCTTCTACCACGAGTTTCGCCAGCATCCTCCGGGACGGCGCGTGGTGAAGCTGTGCCGGGCGGAAGCCTGCCAGTCCATGGGCGGCGAGGCGCTGGCAGATTCCCTGATGCGCCGGCTTGGCCTTGACTGGGGGGATACGACACCGGATGGGCGGCTGACGATCGAGCCGGTCTATTGCCTGGGGCTGTGCGCCTGCGCGCCGGCCGCCCTGGTGGATGGCGAGCCGGTGGGGCGGCTCGATGCGACCTCCCTGGAAACGGCGGCGCTCGGGCAGGGTGGCCCATGACACAGACACGCATTTTCGTGCCGCGGGACGCGGCGGCACTGGCCGTCGGCGCCGAGGGCGTGGCGCGGGCGATCCTGGCCGCAGCGGCGGCGGAGGGACGGGAGCTGCAACTCGTCCGTACCGGCTCACGGGGCATGATGTGGCTGGAACCCCTGGTGGAAGTCGAGACCCCGGTCGGGCGGATCGGGTATGGCCCGGTGGCCCCGGCTGACGTGCCGGGCCTGCTGCGGGCCGGGATGCTGGCCGGGGCGCCGCACCGCCTGCGCATCGGACGGCCCGAGGATCATCCGTTCCTGCGTGCGCAGACCCGGCTGACCTTCGCGCGCTGCGGGATCGTCGATCCGCTCGACCTTGACGGCTACCGGGGCCATGGCGGCCTGCGCGGACTGGAACGAGCCCTGGCCATCGGCCCGGCGGCCACGCTGGACGAGGTCACGCGTTCGGGCCTGCGCGGGCGGGGCGGGGCAGGGTTCCCGACCGGCGTGAAGTGGAAGACCGTGGCCGATGCCCCGGCCGAGCAGAAATTCGTCGTCTGCAATGCCGATGAGGGCGACAGCGGCACCTTCGCCGACCGGATGCTGATGGAGGGCGATCCGTTCGGCCTGATCGAGGGCATGGCGATCACCGGCTTCGCCGTGGGCGCGGCGCAGGGCTATATCTACAGCCGATCGGAATATCCGCAGGCGAACCAGGCGATGCAACGCGCGCTCGACCTGGCGCGGGCGCGGGGGCTGCTCGGGACGGACGTGCTCGGGTCCGGCTTCGTCTTCGACATCGAATTGCGGGTCGGTGCTGGCGCCTATGTGTGCGGCGAAGAGACGGCGCTGCTGGAGAGCATCGAAGGCAGGCGCGGCGTGGTGCGGGCGAAGCCGCCCTTGCCGGCACTGCGCGGCCTGTTCGGCTTGCCCACGGTGGTGAACAATTTGCTGTCCCTGGCCACGGTGCCGGTGATCCTGGCCGAAGGGGCGCAGACCTATGCCGATTTCGGCATGGGCCGCTCACGCGGGACGATGCCGGTGCAACTGGCCGGCAATGTCCGCCACGGTGGCCTGTTTGAAACCGCCTTCGGCATCACGCTCGGCGACTTGGTCATGGGCATTGGCGGGGGCACCGCGACCGGGCGGCGCGTGCGCGCGGTGCAGGCAGGCGGACCGCTCGGCGCCTATTTCCCGCCTTCGCTGTTCGACACGCCCTACGACTACGAGGCGTTCGCCGCCCGCGACGGGCTGATCGGCCATGGCGGGCTGGTGGTATTCGACGACAGCGTCGACATGGCGCGGCAGGCGCGTTTCGCCATGGAATTCTGCGCCCATGAATCCTGCGGCAAATGCACGCCCTGCCGCATCGGCGCGGTGCGCGGACGCGAGGTGATCGAGCGCATCATCGCCGGCGTCCGGCGCGAAGCGGAGGTGGCGCTGCTGGAGGATCTTTGCGCCACCATGCGCGCCGGCTCGCTCTGTGCGCTGGGCGGGTTCGTACCTTTTCCGGTGCTGAGCGCGCTGCGGCACTTCCCCGAGGATTTCGGCCTGCGGCGCAATGCCGCGGCATGACGGAGGACCGGCCATGGGCCTGATGCGCGACACCGATTACGGAACGCCGCCGGTCGCATCCGGGCGGCAGGTGCGGCTGGTCATCGACGGCAATGCAGTGGAGGTGCCGGAGGGCACCTCCATCATGCGTGCCGCCATGCAGGCGGGCATCAAGGTCCCGCGCCTGTGCACCACGGATTCGCTGCAGGCTTTCGGCTCGTGCCGGCTGTGCCTGGTGGAAATCGAAGGCCGCCCGGGAACGCCGGCCTCCTGCACCACGCCGGTGGCGGCCGGCATGCAGGTCTGGACACAAACGCCGAAGCTGCAGCGGCTGCGGCGCAACGTGATGGAACTCTACATCTCCGACCATCCGCTCGACTGCCTGACCTGCGCGGCCAATGGCGATTGCGAGCTGCAGGACATGGCGGGCGAGGTCGGGCTGCGCTCGGTGCGCTACGCCACGGGCGCAAACCACCTCTCGGCGAGCAAGGACGAAAGCAACCCGTATTTCGCCTTCGATCCGGCCAAATGCATCCTGTGCTCGCGCTGCGTGCGCGCCTGCGAGGAAACGCAGGGAACCTTCGCGCTGACCATCGCCGGCCGTGGCTTCGGCTCCCAGGTCGCCGCCGGCATGGGGGAGGCGCTGCTCGGCTCCGAATGCGTCTCCTGCGGTGCCTGCGTGCAGGCCTGCCCGACCGCGACGCTGATCGAGAAATCCGTGATCGAAACCGGACAGCCGGAACGTGCGGTCGTCACCACCTGCGCCTATTGCGGCGTCGGCTGCAGCTTCCGCGCCGAGCTGCGCGGGGCCGAACTGGTGCGCATGGTGCCGCATCGGGACGGCGCGGCCAATCGCGGCCATTCCTGCGTCAAGGGCCGCTTCGCCTGGGGCTATGCCACGCATCGCGACCGCATCCTGCGGCCGATGCTGCGGGCGCGCATCACCGATCCCTGGCGCGAGGTCAGCTGGGAGGAGGCGATTGCCCATGTCGTCACCGAATTCAGCCGCATCCGCGAGACGCATGGGCCGGGTTCGCTCGGCGGCATCACCTCCTCGCGCTGCACCAATGAAGAGACGTTCCTGGTGCAGAAGCTGGTCCGCACCGTCTTCGGCACCAACAATGTCGATACCTGCGCCCGCGTCTGCCACTCGCCGACCGGCTACGGTCTGAAGACCACCTTCGGCACCTCGGCGGGCACGCAGGATTTCGACAGCGTCGAACACTGCGACGTGGTGATGGTGATCGGCGCCAACCCGACCGACGGCCACCCGGTCTTCGCCTCCCGCCTGAAGCGGCGGCTGCGCCAGGGGGCGAAGCTGATCATCATCGATCCACGCCGCATCGATCTGGTGCGCACGCCGCATGTCGAGGCGGCCTATCATCTGGCCTTGCGCCCCGGCACCAATGTCGCGGTGCTGACTTCGATCGCGCATGTGATCGTCACCGAAGGGCTGGTCGACACCGCGTTCGTGCAGGCCCGCTGCGAGAGCGACGCCTTCGAGGACTGGGCCGCCTTCGTCGCCGAACCGCGCCACAGCCCGGAGGCCATCGAGCGCATCAGCGGCGTACCAGCCGGGGTGATCCGTGGCGCGGCGCGGCTGTACGCGACCGGCGGCAATGCCGCGATCTATTACGGCCTGGGCGTGACCGAGCACAGCCAGGGCAGCACCACGGTGATGGCGATCGCCAACCTGGCGATGGCGACCGGCAATATCGGCCGGCCCGGCGTTGGGGTGAATCCGCTGCGGGGACAGAACAACGTCCAGGGCTCCTGCGACATGGGCTCGTTTCCGCACGAGTTGTCGGGCTACCGCCATGTCGGCGACGATGCCACCCGCGCCCTCTTCGAAGCCGCCTGGGGCGTTCCGCTGGAGCGTGAGCCCGGCCTGCGCATCCCGAACATGCTGGATGCGGCGATCGCCGGCAGCTTCAAGGCGCTTTATGTCCAGGGCGAGGACATCGCGCAATCCGATCCGGACACGCAGCACGTGGCGGCCGGGCTGTCGGCAATGGAATGCGTCGTGGTACAGGACCTGTTCCTGAACGAGACGGCGAACTTCGCCCATGTCTTCCTGCCGGGATCGACCTTCCTGGAAAAGGACGGCACCTTCACCAACGCCGAACGGCGGATCAACCGGGTGCGGCGGGTGATGCCGCCACGCAACGGCATGGCCGACTGGGAGATCACCCAGGCCCTGGCACGCGGCTTCGGGCATGGCTGGAATTACGCGCATCCCTCCGAAATCATGGACGAGATCGCACGGCTCACCCCAGGCTTCGCCGGCGTCAGCTACGATCTGCTGGAGCAGCGGGGCTCGGTGCAGTGGCCCTGCAACACGACAGCACCGGAAGGTACCCCGGTCATGCATATCGATGGCTTCGCGCGCGGGCGCGGCCTGTTCGTGCTGACCGAGTACATCCCCACCGAGGAGCGAACCGGACCGCGCTTCCCGCTGCTGCTGACCACCGGTCGTATTCTGAGCCAGTACAATGTCGGGGCGCAGACCCGGCGCACCGCGAATGTCGTCTGGCACGAGGAAGATGTGCTGGAGATGCATCCCCATGATGCCGAGCACCGGGGATTGCGCGACGGCGACTGGGTACGGCTCGCCAGCCGTTCGGGGGAAACCACGCTGCGGCTGCGCGTCACCGATCGCGTGGTAATCGGCGTGGTCTACACCACGTTCCACCACCCCCTGACCCAGGCCAACGTGGTGACCACGGATTTTTCGGATTGGGCGACCAATTGTCCCGAATACAAGGTGACGGCGGTGCAGGTCTCGGGCTCGAACGGCCCGAGCGACTGGCAGGAAGCCTACCGGCGCCACAGCGAGGCCAGCCGGCGGGTCAGCACCGCGCCGGCCGCCGAATGATCCTCACTTTGCGATGACCCATAGCAGGTTGCCAGAAAGGAGACGGAGCATGGAACCCGACAAACTCGTCACGATGGCCAACCAGATCAGCCGCTTCTTCAGTGGCCAGAAGCGGATGGATGCCGTGCAGGGGACGGCGGACCACCTGCAGACATTCTGGGACCCACGCATGCGGACAGCGATCTGCGCGCACCTCGCGTCCGGCGGCGCGGGGCTGGATCCGGTTGCCAGGGACGCCGTTGCGCGCCTCGCCGCCACCGGCAGCGAGGCACGGCCGGTACTCTGACGAGGTCAGCAGATCCGCGGCAACTGGTCGCCGACCAGCAGGTCGACCAGGCGCTCGCCGCCCAGCCGGGTGCGCAGCACCACCTCACCGGCCGGTCCCTCGGCGATCCGGCCGATGGCGCGGGCCTCCACCCCGGCGGGATGCGCGCGCCAGGCCGCGAGCGCGGCCTCGGCCTCGTCGGACGGCACCACCGCGATGGCGGTGCCCTCGTTGGCGAGATAGAGCGGATCGAGGCCGAGGATCTCGCACAGCCCGGCAACTTCCGAACGCACCGGGATCTGGGCTTCCTCGATCGTCACCGCACGGCCGGCGGCTTCGGCGATCTCGTTCAGCACCGCGGCGACGCCGCCGCGCGTGGCATCGCGGGCGCAGCGCGTGCCGGGGGCGGCGGCGAGCAGGGCGGCCATCAGCCCGTTGAGGGGACGGCAGTCGCTGACCAGCGATGTTTCCAGCGCGAGATCGCCGCGCGCGGCCATCACCGCCGCGCCATGATCGCCGAGCGGGCCGTTGACCAGCACCACATCGCCCGGCCGCACATGCGCAGCCGCCAGGTCCCGCCCGGGCGGCAACACGCCCACCCCCGCCGTGGTGATGAACAGCCCATCGGCCGCGCCACGCTCCACCACCTTGGTGTCACCGGTGACGATCGCGACCCCGGCCTCTGCCGCCGCTGCCCGCATCGAGCCGATGATGCGCTGCAGCCGCTCGATCTCGAAGCCTTCCTCGATGACCACGGCACAGGACAGCCACAGCGGCGTCGCCCCGCCCACGGCGAGGTCGTTCACCGTGCCGCAGACCGCGAGCTTGCCGATATCCCCACCCGGAAATTCCAAAGGGCGCACCACGAAACCATCAGTGGTGAAGGCAAGCCGCGCGCCCGGCACGGCCAGTGCCCCCGCATCGAGCCGCGCCTGATCCTCCAACTGGCCCAGCGCGGGATTGTCGAAGGCCGGCAGGAACACCCCGGCCACCAGATCCCGCATCGCCCGCCCGCCGCCACCATGGGCGAGCGTCACCGTCCCGGTCAGGCGCCTTGTCATGCCGTCACCTCCGCCGCCGCACCACGTCGGCCGGCATATTGCCAGTAAGCCGCACAGGATCCCTCCGAGGAAACCATCAGCGCGCCGACCGGCGTCTCCGGCCGGCAGGCCGTGCCGAACAGGGGACAAGCAGGCGGCTTCATCGCCCCCTTCACCACGTCGCCGCACCGGCACCCGGCCAGTTCCGTGGCAGGGCGAGCGCGCGTGCCGCCATAGCCGATGCCGAATTTGCGTTCGGCATCGAAGCCGGCCCAGCGCTCGCGCATGCGCATGCCGGACCGGTCGATCTCGCCGAGCCCACGCCACTCGAAGCTCTCCCGTGGCTCGAACACCGCGTCGATGGCCGCGAGCGCCCGCGGGTTGCCGTCAGCCCGCACCACGCGGGCGTACTGGTTCTCCACCTCGGCACGCCCCTGGGCGAGTTGCTCAAGCACCATCGCCACCGATTGCAGCAGATCGACCGGCTCGAACCCCGAGACCACGACCGGGCGGCGGAATTCCTCGGCGATGAACTGGTAGGGCTGCAGGCCGATCACCATGCTGACATGGCCCGGGCCGATGAAGCCGTCGATGCGCATCTGCGGATCCTCGAGCAGTGCGCGCAACGGGGGGGGCACGGTGATGTGGTTGCAGAACAGCGAGAAATTGCCGATGTCCTCGCGCGCCGCCTGCAGCACCGTGGCAGCCGTCGCGGGCATGGTGGTCTCGAAGCCAAGCGCGAAGAACACCACCTCGCGATCTGGCATGCGCCGCGCGAGCGCCAACGCATCGAGCGGAGAGTAGACGATCCGCACGTCCGCCCCCTGTGCCTTGGCCGCCAGCAGAGAGCCCTGCGTGCCCGGCACCCGCACGGCATCGCCGAAGGTCGTCAGCACCACGCCGGGGCGGCGGGCGATCTCGATGCATTCGTCGACGCGCGCTTGTGGCAGCACGCAGACCGGGCATCCCGGGCCGTGCACGAACTCGATGCCATCGTGCACCAGGCGGTCGAGCCCATGGCGAAAGATCGTGTGCGTGTGCCCGCCGCAGATCTCCATGATGGTGACCGGCCTGGCACGGGTCGCGCCGATCGCGTCGGCAAGGCGGGCGATACGCGCGAGCTGCGCCCGCGCCTGCGCGGGGTCGCGGAATTCGTCGGCGAATTTCATGCGGAAGCCTTCATGGTCCTCACGGTGCCGGGGCGGCGCCGGCGGAGAATCCCTCCTCGGCAAGGCCCGTCGCGGCGAGCAGCTCGAGCGTGGCCTGTGCTTCGGCTTCGTCGAGGCGGGAGACCGCGAAGCCGACATGCACGAGGACCCAGACGCCAAGCAGGGCCGCGAGATCCTCCTCGGGCTCGGCGACGCAGAGCACGTTGACTTCACGCCGGACGCCCGCCACCTCGGCGAGTGCGAGCATCCGATCGGAATCGGTGATGGCGACGATCTGCGCGGGGACGCCCAGGCACATGGCGTGCCTCAGCCCATCGCCGCGAGACGCCGCGCCTCGAGCCAGGCGAGCCAGGCGTCCATGCCTTCGCCGGTGCGCGCCGAAAGTGCCAGCACCTCGACAGAAGGGTTCACCCGCCGTGCATTGGCCGTGAGCGCGGCGATGTCGGCGTCCACATAGGGTGCGAGGTCGACCTTGTTGACCAGCACGAGCCCGGCAGCGGCGAACATGTCGGGATACTTGATCGGCTTGTCGTCCCCCTCGGTGACGGAGATGACCGCCACCTTGGTCGCTTCGCCGAGATCGAAGGCCGCGGGGCAGACGAGGTTGCCGACATTCTCGATGAACAGCACGCCGCCGCGGACAAGGTCGAGATGATCGCAGGCATGGCCGACCATGTGCGCATCCAGATGGCAGCCCTTGCCGGTATTGATCTGCACCGCAGGGGCTCCGGCGGCACGGATGCGCTCGGCGTCGTTGCTGGTCTGCTGGTCGCCCTCGATCACCGCGGCCGGCACACGGCCGCCGAGGGCCTTGATGGTGCTCACGAGCAGCGTCGTCTTGCCCGAACCGGGGCTGGAGACGAAATTCAGCGCCAGCACCCCGGCCCTGGCGAAGCGCGCACGGTTCTGCCCGGCAAAGCGATCATTCTCGGCGAGGATGTCGCGCTCCAGCGAGATCGTGCGTGAAACGACACCGTCGTCACCGTGCGCATGCGCATCCGGTGATCCATCGTGATGATGGTGGTGGTGGTGGCCATGATCGTGGTCGTGGTGATGGCCATCATGTGCATGGGCCGTCACAGCCGACACTCCGGCACCACTGCATCCGCATGTCGTGCACATCAGGCAGTCTCCATTTTGACGATTTGCAGGCTATTGACACACGGTTGAGCCATGATGTGCCGGCCGGATGCCTGACCGACCCGGACAGGCCCCCTCCAATCAGGCAGGTCGAGGCTATTTCGACCCCGGCCAATCAGCAGGATCAAGGAGCAATTCGTAACTCGTTTCATTGTGCCCCAACTGCCCCCTGCATGAACAACCGCAATGATTTACCACTGCGGTCAACCAGCCTCCAATCCGGATCCGGTGTGGCCCGGCAAGGGAAGCAAATTAGCACTCTCTAAATAAGCTGGCATGCCAATATTGCGCATTCCGGATCACGCCTGCCGCGCTTCCTCTGTGCGTCGTGGCATCGCGGGGCGAGGTTGGAAGGACACTCAGAGCAGCAACTCGTAAGGGATGAAGCGCAAGGAATCACCGGGGGCCACGGCCGTGGCAGACTCGGGCAGGGCAACGAGCCCATCGGTCTCGGTCAACGACGTGAGGGCCGCGGATCCGTCACGCGAATGCTTGTAGGCGACGGGCACGGCATCCGGTCCGGTTTCAAGCCGCACCCCCATGAATTCCCGCCGTCCGGCTTTCTTCCGGTAGGAAAATCCCGCCACCACCGGGACCGTGGGCACCGCTGGCACGGCCATGCCGGCCAGCGCCGCCAGGAGCGGGCGGACGACATGAAGAAACGTGACGAAAGCCGCGACGGCATTGCCCGGCAGGCCGACCGCCGGCACGCCCCCCACAAGCGCCATCGCCACCGGCCGGCCCGGCTTGATTGCCAGACGCCAGAACACCAGTTGCCCGGATTCCTTCAGCACGGCACGGACGTGATCCTCGTCGCCGGCCGAAACCCCTCCGGAGGTCAGGATCACGTCATGCCCGGCGACCGCGTCCATGATGGCACGGCGCGTTGCCACGGCCTGGTCCGGCAGGATGCCGAGATCCGTCACCGTCGCCCCGGCCGCTTTCACCAAAGAGGCCAGCAGGGTGCGGTTCGAATCATAGCGCTGCGCCGGCCCGAGCGGCGAGCCCGGCTCGACGATCTCGTTGCCCGTTGAGAACAGCGCTACCCGTACCCGTCGGCGCACCGGCAGGTCACGCAAGCCGAGCGCCGCGGCCAGCGCGAGGTCCTGCGCCCGCAGGCGCCGGCCACGCGGCAACGCCAGTGCGCCGCAGGCCACGTCCTCGCCGGCGCGACGCAAATTCGCGCCGCGCCGCAGGCCGGCAGGCAGGGTGACGGTGCGGTCCTCGTTGACATGCACATCTTCCTGCATGAACACCGTGTCGGCGCCGGAGGGAATGGCCGCCCCGGTCAGAACACGGCATGCCGTGCCGGGCTGCAGGGGCCCGACCGCGGCGGCGCCGGCAGCCAATGTTCCCTCGATCGGCAGGCGCCCGGCATTGTCGAGATCGGCAATCCGCACCGCATAGCCATCCACCGCCGAATTATCGAACGGCGGCAGGTCGCATGGAGACAGCACGTCCTCGGCCAGCACGCGCCGGCAGGCATCGGCCAGCACGACCCTTTCGACACCCTCGACCGGAGCGACATTGCCCGTGATCAGGCGTTGCGCTTCCTCGACCGTCAATTGGCTGCCGGCATCGGCGAAGCAGTTCTCGGAAAGCTGGGTCATGACAGGATCATTCAGATGGAAGGATCATTCAGCGCGCTGGTTCGCTACCCCAGGCAATGGACTCCGCCGCCACCGCATGCGCACGCACGGCACTGGCGATGGACACGATATCATCAAGCCCGATCACCGGCACGGATGCAGCAGGAAACGGCATGTCGGAAGCAATGGCGACGATCCTGGGATCATCCGGATGCAAGGGCGGCTTGCCATTGGCAGCCCGAAACACCTCGATCTTCGGATGCGCCTCCCACTTGAAGCCCTCGACCAGCACAAGATCCACTTCCGCCATGCGCACCAGCAACTCCGGCAGGCGTGGCTCGGGGGCACCGCGCAGTTCGTGCATCAGGGCGAAGCGGACCGGGGAGACGACCATGACCTCGGTGGCACCGGCTTCGCGGTGCACCCAGGAATCCTTTCCAGGCTGATCCACATCGAAGTTGTGATGCGCACGCTTGATGGTGGAAACCCGCAGTCCCGCCGCCGTCAGGACCGGCAGCAGGTTGCGCAGCAGCGTGGTCTTGCCTGCCCCACTCCATCCGGCGAGTCCGATCACTTGCATTTTTGACTTGTCCTTCAATTGGCTCCTGGCCTGCGGGTCGATGCGGATGGGTCCGGGCAGCATAAACCGCAAACACAAGGCATGGGGAATGATTGTTGGAAACAATAGGCAGGACAATGGCTTCGCGACCGGCCCGGGGACGCCCGGATGAAACCTGGGCTGTTCCTATGCTGGTGCGGACAGGTCATGTTTGACCTGGATCAAGCACGCGGCATTCCGTGCCATCATGCCGATCGCCCCGGATGCCCCAGGCCGGGAGCAACCAGGTCAGCCGATGGCAGAGTGCAGGTCCGTGGCGGAAGCAAGGGCAACCTGGCGTCAGGCAAGAGAGGCGAGCATCGGGGCAAGAAGACGGGCCTCGGTGATGAGCGCCGCCGTGAGGGGGGGCATCGGGTCGCGCCTGGGATGTATCAGGCCGACCAGCGTGTTTGCCTCGGGAGCCACGATCGGGATCGTGACGAAGTCACCCGGCAATACCAACTCGTCGACCATGATCCGCGGCATGATGGTCGACATCCGGCCGGTTCGCAGATGCGAGACCAGCACCACCGCCGCATTGGATTCCAGCAATGGCTCGACCGTGACCCCGACCTCGTGGAAAATGCGGTCGAGGATGCGCCGGTTCTGCGTGTCCGCCGAGGGCAGGCACAAATCCAGCGTCGCCACTTCTTCCCAGGTCACGGTCGGACGATCCGCGAAGATCATGTTGCGCGAGGCCACCAGGCAATAGCGCTCGCGATAGAGCGGCACTTCCCCGTTGCGGCCAAGCGGCTCGTTGTCGAGATAGGTGATACCGGCATCGGCCTCGAGATTATCCAGCCGCGACAGGATTTCGGCCGAGGTATGGGCGGACACCGACACGCGTACGTTGGGATGACGCTGCCAGTACGCGGCGGTCAGCCGTGATATCACCGGCAGCGATGTCGGAATCGCGGCGATCCGCAGATGGCCGACCTGGCCTTGCTTCATCGTCTCGACTTCGGCTTCCATCGCCCGGAATTCGCCGACGATGCGCCGGGCCCATTCCAGCAGGCGTTCGCCTTCCGGCGTGAAGCCCATGAAGCGTGCACCGCGATCGACCAGGGTCAGACCGAGTTGTATCTCGAGTTGCTTGATCGCGGCCGAGAGATTGGGCTGGGACACGCCACAAAGCTGAGCTGCCCGGCCAAAATGTCTTTCGCGCTCGAGCGCCAGCAGGAATTGGAATTTTTCGTACATGTCCGGATTGGAATAGATGATTATCCAGCGGAGTTCGGGGTCGCCTCCGGGGGGTGCTTGATGCGGTTGTCCGGATCTGCGGTCGTGGCGTTTACCAGAGCTGGCGGAGGTGGTGCGGCAGGCCCGCTTGTCGCGGCATAGAAGTCATCGAGATCGAGGCTGTCGCCCTCTCCCCGCAGCGCTGCGAACATCTGCAGACGCGAGTGGGCGTCGGCCTCGTCGACCAGGGAAAGGGCAAAACCGGCATGGACCAGGGCGAAAGCCCCGACGAGTTGCTCGACCGGACGCTCGGGCGTCACCAGAAGGGCTGCGGAGACGGCTTCCTGACCATCTTCATCGTCGCGCACCGCAACCAGCAGGCGGGCCGCATCGAGAACGGCCACGATCTTGCGGGGCAGGGCGATGCACATAAATCAATCCTCCTTGGCAACTCACTATCACATTTCAGTCAGTCCGTGGGAATACCCCGACATATTGGAGCGATATCGCAATAAGATGGCGGCACATGTTCCCGTGCCACCCCACAGTGAAGCTCATTATTCGCAATATTTATCTGGATATAGCGCTTTTAGGTAAGCCTATGCTTCTTCTTACATATCCAGGGCACGAAAGAAGCGATCACTGACGGCACCAGCCACGTCGGCATCATGATGACCCGCCACGCCGGAGCCTTCCCGGCGAGAACTGCATCCTCATCGACAAAAGGAGATGTCGGGCCGACTCACAGGAGTCGGTCCCGGCGCACGCCGTTCAGCGCAAAGACGACATCCCGTGCGCCGATGCCGTCACCACCGCTGCAGACATTACCCCAGGGGTTTCCCTGGGATCGTCACATCACCGACCGGCACGGCATCGCCGGGCAACAGGTCACGGATACGCTGCGGCCCGGCATAGACATTCTGTCCGTCGGCCCGGGCCAGCGCGACAAGCGTGAGCCCGGCGGCCTCGGCCGCACGGACAGCCAGCGCCGTCGGCGCGGAAATGGCCACGATCGCCGGCATTCCCGCCATCAGCGCCTTCTGCACCATCTCATAGGAGCAGCGGCTGGTGATCAGGCAGAATCCGGCGGCGAGGTCGATGCCCTGTCGCAGCGCCGCCCCGATCAGCTTATCGAGCGCGTTGTGACGGCCAACATCTTCCCGGACCAGCAGAATCTCCCCCTCCACCGACACCCAGGCGGCGGCGTGCGTGGCCCGGGTGCGCCGGTTCAGCTCCTGCTGCGAGGACAACATGGCCAGCGCGTGTTGCAGGGCGGCCGGGGTGAAGCTACTGCCGGCCGGCGCCCGGGGCGTCATGCTGCAGGCGTCGGCGATCTCCTCCACGCCGCACAGGCCGCAGCTCGTATGGCCGCGCAGGCTGCGGGTACGCCGGCGGGAGAGAAAAGCGTGGAAGCGCTCAGGGGCGAGCAGGACATCCAGTTCGACCCCATCCGCCGTTTCACGGACATCGATGCCGCGAATCTCGGAGGCGGCCCGTACGATATCCTCGGTCAGCGAGAAGCCGACGGCGAAATCCTCGAGATCGGCCGGCGTGGCCATCATCACGGCATGCGGCACGCCGTTGTACAGAAGGCCGATCGGCGTTTCCTCGGCAACGATCGCCGTGCCCGGAGCCTGGCCGATACGCTGCGCACTGATCTCACGCCACACAGGGAACATGGTCATGCATTCCGTTCCGATTGATGATGCGCTGCGGTTTCCCGCTCCGGGGAAAGGCGCCTTCCCAAAAGCATGGTCCCGGCCACACTGGGACTGCAATCGTCGCCCCTCCACATCAGCCGCCCTCATTGTCCGGCACCGGGAACCGGTCATCGTGTTGCGGCAGACGGTGCACCTCGATGGCACAGGCGAC
This sequence comes from Rhodovastum atsumiense, assembly GCF_937425535.1. Taxonomy (NCBI): domain Bacteria; kingdom Pseudomonadati; phylum Pseudomonadota; class Alphaproteobacteria; order Acetobacterales; family Acetobacteraceae; genus Rhodovastum; species Rhodovastum atsumiense. Next base: position 170,060 of record NZ_OW485602.1, on the reverse strand, counting down.
GCAAGGATCGTAGAGCGCAGCGAGGCGCTCGATGGCGGGACGGGCCGCCGCGCCGACCCGCAGGCCACGGAGTGCGATGGAAAACGGTCCGTCGCCGGCGAAGTTCCATTCCGTTGGTGCCACGATCAGATACCGCAGCACCGCTCCGTCCGGGCCGAGCCGCACCAGATGATGCAGCCGGCCGCGCGGCGTCTCGACCGCACAGAACCCCGTACCTGGCCCGAGCCGGCCCGCGACGATCCACTCGGCCGGATCGAATGCCTCGGTTCCGGCAAGATATCGTGATGACGAAACGATTTCGGCCAGGCGCGCAGCGAGCCGGCTCGCCGATGACGTGACCAGAAGGCCGCGCCGTGCCGCCCGTGCCGCTGCCCCCACTTCCGGTCGCCGGCCCGGCAGGGACGGAACAGCCGCAAAGGCTTCACCCTGCGCGTCCAGGGCCGCCAGCACCTGCGCGTCATCGGCGGCAGTGAGCGGGTCAGGCCGCACCGGTGCGGCTCCATCCTCACCAGCCAATGCAAGCAGACGTGCCCCCCAGGATCCGGCCTGGGGCGTGGCCGAGATCCCCAGCGCCGTCAGCGCCTCGATCAGTGCATCGCACCGGATATCGGCTTCGCGCACGGCCGCCAACGCGCGGGACATGGCGATGGCCTCCATCGGGTTCACCGGAACGGCCGTATTCCAGCCCATGAAGGTCGCCTGCAGATGCGCCGTGATGCGTTCGGCCGCGAGTTGCCGCAGAACGAGGGCAGGATCGGGAACCGGGACCTCCGCCCCCGCCATGCCGAGCGCCTGTCGCGCGGCGATCGCCTGCGATGTGCCGCACAGCGCGAACAGGCGCCGCGCCAGGTCCGGGATGGTCGACGCCGGATGGCGCGCGAGCGCCGCGGCGAGATGGCGCGGCCGTTCGCTGCGGACATCGGCCAGGGTCACGATGTCGCCGGCAAGCGCCGCCGTGATGCGGACCACGCCGGCATCCAGTCGCTCGCGTCCAGTTCCGGCAGACGGCGCTGGGATGCCCTCGGATGCCATGCTCACCCGCCGGCCGCGTTCATGCCGCCGGCGACCACGGGCAGGGCGGACGGCGTCGGTGCGCCATCACGGCCGACCGATTTGCGCACGCCTGCTGCCTCGATCGCGGCAGCGATGTCATGATTGCTGTCATTGACGTATTGTGCGGCATGAAGATCCGCTGCGGCAATGCCGCCGAGGTGGAGCGCCAGGTGCCCGTTGCAGGTGATGCGGACCTGGCTGCCGACCTTCGCCGAAGCCATGCCCCGGCGGGTCGATGAAGGCACCTCGAATGGGAAAAACCTGATGGCCGGTCGGCCATGGCACGTCGCATCCCCGGCGCGGCAGGGATCCAAAGGTGCCGTGGCCGGCCGAAGGTCCCGGTCGGCCACGGTGCAGTCAGACTTACTCGCCGGCCACGATCGCAGCCTTGCCAGGCCGCGGGGGCAGCGGCGTCAGACCGCCGAGGCCCTTGCGGTAGATGATCCAGTAGACGAAGCCAACGAAGCCCGCGCCGCCGACGATGTTACCCAGCGTCGCCGGGATGATGTTGTGGACGATGCCGGCCAGCGTGATGGTGGAGGCATCGAACCCGGCCGGAACATGGCCGGTTACCGCCAGCAGCCAGGCCATGGGCAGGAAGAACATGTTGGCAATGCAGTGCTCGAACCCGGCGGCGACGAAGCAGGCCACCGGCAGCACCATGCCGGCCATCTTGTCGGCCACCGAGCGGCCGGCATAGGCAAGCCACACGCCCAGGCAGACCAGCAGGTTGCACATGATGCCTTTGAAGAAGATCGTCACTTCATCAGGCGCGATCTTGCTGGCCGCGAGCTTCAGCAACGCAGTACCGGTGCCGCCGTTGTTGAGATCGGCGAAATGCGACATGTAGAGCAGGAAAACGAGACCGAGCGCACCGACCAGGTTACCCAGCCAGACGATGATCCAGTTGCGGATCACCTCTGACGTCTTGATCTGGCCATTCCACCAGGCCATCACGATCAGGCAATTTCCGGTGAAAAGCTCGGCGCCGCCGATCATCACCAGCGCCAGTCCAAGCGAGAATAAGAACCCGCCCAGGACGCGTTGGATCGCGAAGCCGAGCGTCGGGTCCGCAAGCACAATCGAGAAGAACATGCCACCCAGGCCGATCGAACCGCCGGCAACGGCCGCCAGCATGAACTCGGGCAGGAAAGGCATGCGCGCCTTGGTGATACCGAGCTTTTCGACTTTGTCCTGGATCTGGGCCGGCGAATAGGCGTCCGAGCCGAATACCTCGGACTTTTTGGCCCCATCACTTTCAGCCATTACTAGCCTCCTCACCAACGGCAGTGCCGCTGTTCACACTGCCGGGGAAATCTGGAAACTCATTTCTTGTTGTCTTACCTTTGCTCCGCCGACCTCACTTAGGTAACGGCGGGCCACTCGTCCGGCTCGTCGCCCGCGACGAGTCTGCGATGCAGATCCTCGACCGCGGCCCTGACGGCCGGCGTCATTTCACCAAAGAACGTCACCCGCACCGGCTGAATGCCGACGAAGGTCACGTGGGGTACTGTCTCCCTGATCGAAGCGATCAGCACGTCGAGCGGGATCGCGTGCGTGTTGATCAGGAATTGCCTGGCAACATCACCTTCCCCGATGCGGCGAACCGCACCGGGTTCCAGTTGCATATCCGCGGCATCGACCAGCAACACCCGCTCGGGTGCCTCGGCACGCACGGCATGCATGACGTTTTCCGGCGTCGCGCCGCCGTCGATCACCGACCAGCCTTCTGCTGGTTCCGCTTCGAGCAACTCGGCCAGCAGCGGTCCCGCACCGTCATCCCCCATCAGGCTGTTGCCGACGGTCAGCACCAGCCCCCGTGTCATTTCCGGCGTCCCATCAGGTAGATGACAGGCTCCTGCTCGATTGCCGCGAGCGAGATTTCCAGCTCTTTGAACCAGGCCGCCACCTCGGCATCCAGGCCGGGCCGCACCTGCTCGATCGCCTCGCCGAGCAGTCTGGTATGGGTCTTGTCGATCATGATCTCACCGAACCGGCGCAAGCCATCGAGCTTGCGCCGTGCCTCTCCCTCGGGCAGCGCAGCCACCAGCCGATCGTAGAGATCGTCCGAGCAGCGCAGCACCGGCTTGAAGCAGTCGAACACGCCGACATGGTGGCCGATCGCAAGCGAATAGTAGACCACCTCCCGGGCATCCTTCGGCACGTCTTCCTCGCGCTCAAGGATCTTGGCATTGAGACGGTAGAAGACGATTTCCCCTGTCATGACACTGCGCCGGGCCCTTCGATCAGCACTTCGCCGAGACGGGCAAAGATCTCGGCAGTACGCGGATCGCTTTCACTCGCCACGAACTGCCCGATCCGGTCGTTGAGCGGCGCCACCCCAGGGCCTTCCAGCATGCCGAGGAAGCGCTCGGCGATGTCACGGCCCTGGCGGTATCCGGCCATGCGGCGTGCCTCGCGCTCCACATGGACGCGCAGGTTGTACGGGATCATCGGATGGGAAATCCCGACCCGCTCGTCCTCGCCTTCGACATGCGTGCTGGCCTTCAGCTTCTGGCCGAGCAGGCCCAGCGCCACGGCAAAGCCGTAGATGGTGGCGCCAGGCGTGGGGGGACAGCCGGGGATGTAGACGTCGACCGGCACGATCTGATCCGTGCCACCCCAGACGCAGTAGAGATCGTGGAAGATGCCGCCCGTGCAGCCACAGGCGCCGTAGGAGACGACGATCTTCGGATCCGGCGCCGCTTCGAAGGCACGCAGCGCCGGCATCCGCATGGCCCGCGTCACCGCACCGGTGAACAGCAGGATGTCGGCATGGCGCGGCGATGCGACCACCTTGATGCCGAAACGTTCGGCATCGAAGATCGGTGTGATGGACGCGAAGATCTCGATTTCGCAGCCGTTGCAGCCACCGCAATCGACCCGGTAGACGTAGGCCGAGCGACGAATGTCCGACATCAGCGAGGACTTCATGCGCTGGATGTCGGCCGGTGTGTCGATCTTCATCAGCGTGTCTCCGTCTGCCGGCTGGGGAAGCTGGCGAGCTGGGTAACGTCGTTGGTGCGCTTGCAGGCCGGGCAGGTTGCCACCATTTGCCGGCGACGCTCCGCATCCGCCTCCGTCGGCGCCGTTGCCTCGATCAACGCGGTCACGTAGGCGACCTCCTTGGCCGGGGCGAACGGCTTGCCACAGCAGGCGCAGTTGGCCAGCTTGAACACCGCCTTGCGCGTCAGGTCGTCCTTGTTCGCCACCGCAAGCTCGAAGTCCGGCGTCAGCTGGATCGCGTTGGTCGGGCAGGCCTCCTCGCAACGGCCGCAGAAGATGCAGCGGCCGTAGGAAATCGACCAGGTGCGGGTCCCGGCCGCGGTGTCGGTTTCCATCTGCAGGGCATTGGCCGGGCAGGCAATGGTGCACGCCCCGCAGGCAATGCAGTTCTCCGCGGTGTGCTCCGGCTTGCCGCGAAAATCCTTGCAAACCTCCAGCGGCGCGAACGGGTACTTAACCGTCGCCTCACCGGTGCGGAAGACTTCCTTGAGCAGCTTGAACATGGGCCGTCTTCCTTATTTCAGCGGCGAGTCTTTACGCTCGCGGCAATAGCGTTCCATTTCCTTGTAGGGAATGGTCTTGCTGCTTGCCTTACGGACGTCGACGACGGTCACGCGGTCGGTGCAGGAATAGCAGGGATCGATCGAACCAACGATCAGCGGGGCATCCGAAACGGTGTTGCCGCGCAGCATGTAGCGCAGCACCGGCCAGTTCGCATAGGTCGAGGCCCGGCAGCGCCAGCGATAGAGCTTCTGGTTGTCGCCGGTCATCGACCAGTGGACATCCTCGCCACGCGGGGCCTCGGTGAAGCCGAGCGCGAACTTGTACGGCTTGTAGGTAAAGTCCTCGGTCAGCACCGGACCGGTCGGCATCGCCCCCAGCAACTGCTCGATGATCGAGAGACTGTCGTAGAACTCCCCGGCACGGATCAGTGTGCGCGACAGCACATCGCCGTCCTCGCCGACATGGACCGGCAGGTTCACCTGGCCATAGCCGGCGAAGGCATGGTCGACGCGCGTGTCGCGACGGAAACCGCTGCCGCGCACCACCGGGCCGACCGGCGAGTAGTCACGGGCGATCTGCGAAGCAAGCAGTCCGACCCCCTTGACGCGACCTTCGAAGTTTGGCGTCGCCTGCAGGATGTCGAGCAGGCGGGTCACCTCCTCGCGCAGCTCGGCGATCAGCTGCAGCGTGCGGGTCCGCTGCTCACCCAGGATATCGCGCCGCACTCCGCCAATCAGGTTGATCGCATAGGTCTTGCGCGAACCGGTCAGCATCTCGGCGAGCGTCATGGCCTTCTCCCGCACGCGGAAGAACTGCATGAAGCCGGTGTCGAAGCCGACGAAATGACACACCAGTCCAAGGTTCAGCAGGTGAGAGTGCAGCCGTTCGGTCTCGAGCAGGATGCTGCGGATCGCCTGGGCACGCTCCGGAACGGCGATACCAAGCGCGTTCTCCACCGAGCTGGTATAGGCGACCGAGTGCGCATAGCCGCAGATGCCGCAGACCCGATCAGCGAGGAAGGTCACCTCGTTGTAGCCCATCCGGGTCTCGGCAACCTTCTCCATGCCGCGATGGACGTAGAACATCCGGTAGTCGGCGTCGATGATGTCCTCGCCATCCACGAACAGCCGGAAATGGCCCGGCTCGTCCGAGGTGATGTGCAGCGGCCCGAGCGGCACCACCGTCGTCTCGCCGGTGGCATCGTTGCGGAACTGGTAGTTTTCGTTGTCGCTGGTCGGCTCCGGACGCAGGCGGTAGTCCATCGCGTCCTTGCGCAGCGGGTGCAGGTTATCGGGCCAGTCATCCGGCAGCACCAGACGCCGCTCATCGGGCAGGCCGATGGGCCGCAGGCCATACATGTCGCGCAGCTCGCGCTCGCCCCAGACGCAGGCGGGCACCTTCGGCGTGACCGAGGGGAACTCCTCCTTCCCCTCCGGCACCATGCCATGGACGACGACGTGGCACTTCTCGTCGCCTTCCATCGACAGCACGTAATAGATGCCGAAGCTGCCGTTGATCGAGCGCTCGTCGTTGCCGACCACGACCGAAAGCCAGCCGTTACGTTCGTAATAGAGCGTCGAGACGGCGTCCGGCAACTGCTCGAGCTTGACCGTGACAGTCACCTGGCGGTCCGCCTGCCAACGCTCCTCGATCACGGCATGCGGCAGCTTCTGACGCAGATAGGTGACGTGCGAGGCGCCGACCCGGCTGTGTGATATCGCGTTCATGGGAAAATCTCCATTTGGGCCGGCAGATCAGTTCCGCGTTGCGAGAGGGCCGGGGGTGCCCGCACCGTTGTCGAGCACGATGCTGGTTGCACTCTTCAGCAGGTTGGTGACCGGCCCCGGCACGGCGACACCCATGATCACGATCAGCACAAGCAGCACCCCCAACGGGGCAAGGGCGCCCAGGCCGACGTCTCCCTTGGCGATGGTTTCCGGGTTCTTGCCCAGCACCGCCCCGGAGATGATCTGCACGAAGCCTGCCACCGTCACGGTCAGCAGCAACACACAGAGTCCGGTCAGCCAGTAATGCTCGCTCGCCAGGCCGGCGCTGATGGTCATGAACTCACTGACGAAGACGTTGAAGGGCGGGAAACCGGCGAGGGCAAGCGCCCCGCCCATCATCAGGATGCCGGTCACCGGCGCCACACGCAGCAGCCCCTTGATGGTGCCGAGGTCGCGCGTGCCGTACTTCATCAGCACGTTGCCGGAACCGCAGAAGAGCAGGGCCTTGGCAAAGCTGTGGTTGACGATGTGCAGCAGCGCCGCACCGATGCCGAGCGGGCCACCGAAGCCAAGGCCGACCAGGATCAACCCGACATTCTCAACGCTGGAATAGGCCAGCTTGCGCTTCAGGTCCTGCTGCACGAAGAACAGGAACGATGCCACGCCAACCGACAGCAGGCCCAGGATCAGAAGCAGGAGCTGCGGGAAGGCAGGCCCGACCGCATTGGCCGTGACGATATAGTAGCGGATGATCACGAACAGGGCGCATTTCAGCAGCACGCCCGACAGCAGCGCCGAAACGGGGCTCGGCGCCTCGGAGTGGGCATCCGGCAGCCAGGCGTGCATCGGGAAGATGCCGGCCTTGGTGCCGAAGCCGATCAGCACGAAGACAAAGGCGATCTTGACCAGGGTCGGGTCAAGGCTGCCCGCATGCGCGGCGATGGTCGTCCACAGCACCGCATGGTGCGGCTCCAGCGCCCCGGCCGAGGCGTTCGAGAAGGTCAGGACCGTCCCGTAGAGACCGAAGGCAACACCGACCGAGCAGATGATCAGGTATTTCCACGCTGCTTCCAGCGAGGAGCGCTTGCCGTAGATCCCGACCAGGAAGGTGGAGCCGAGCGTCGTCGCCTCGATCGCCACCCACATCATGACGATGTTGTTGGCGGTAACGGTGAGCAGCATGGTGAAGAGAAACAGGTTGAAGAAGCCGTAGTACAGCTTCTGCTTGGCCGGGGTCAGCTCGCCATGCGCCACGTCGTGGCGGATATAGGCGATCGAGTAGTACCCGGTGGCGAAGCCGACGATGCCGATCAGGCCGATGAAGATGGCAGCCAGCGGATCGATCAGCAGCCAGTCGCCTGCCGCAAGCAGCGGGCCACCGGAAAGCGCCGTGGCCACCGCCGCCAGTGCCATCACCAGCACGAAGCCGATGGAGGCAAGGTGCAGCCGTTCGATCTTGCGTGCAGAGTCCACGCCCTGCGGCACCACGAAGATCAGAATCGCGGCGACCAGGGGTCCGAACAGCACAAGGAACGGTAGGACCGAGGAGATCATGGCTGTCATCCCTTCAGGGTCGTGAGCTGGTCGGCATCCAGCGTTGCCAGCGTGCGGTTAATCTGCGTCGCCAGCACGACCATGATCACCACCGCGAAGACGGCGTCGGTCGCGATGCCGATCTCAACGAGCTCCGGTGCCTTGGCGGCGAGCAGGGCGAGCGTCAAATGAGAGCCGTTTTCCATCAGGCAGTAACCGAACACCTGCTTGAGGATATTACGCTGGGTGACGATGCAGGCCAGTCCGAAAAAGAAGTGCGCAAGCGAAATCGCCAGGGCCGGCTTGATCGCCATTGCCGTCGGCAGCGTGACGCGCGAGACGACGAGGGTGCACAGCACCACCACAACCGCGGCGAGCATGGCCGTGAGCGCGGGGGAGATACGCTCCCCCGATCCGAGCCTGGCATCCGAGAGCCGGCCGAAGCTGCGCACCATGATGACCGGCACCAGCACGACCTTGGTAAGAAAGGCCGTCGCCGCCCAGGCATAGAGTTGCGGTGAATCCGTCACTTCCGCGAGCGTGAAGAATACGGCCACCAGCACAAAGGACTGGAGGGCGTAGAACAGGGCCGATTGGTTGGGCTTGCGAACCGTCACCACAAGCAGCGAGGTGACGATCAGCAGGCCGGAAAGACCGTTTGCGATCTGCATTCCAGACATTGTCTTCGTCCTCAGCCGAGCCACGAGGCGGCGATGAAGCTGGAGCAGACCGACATGACGATCAGGATCACCAGCACAACGCGCATCGCGGAGGGGACTTCAGCCGCCGCGGCCACCGCTTCCGACGGCTGACCAGGGACGGACCATCCGACCCATTTCAGGAACCAGGCAAAGCTGCCAACCGATTCGATCAGAGCAATGATCAGCAGCGCCATCAGCAGCGGACGCTGGGCGGCAACCTCGAAACCACCGGCAAAAATGCTGAACTTCGAAAAGAAACCATTGAAGGGTGGCACGCCGGTGATGGCGAGGGCAGCAGCCACGAAGGCGATACCAATCAGCGGGGAGCGCGCCAGAATGCCCCGCAGCGCCGGCAACATGCGGGTTCCCGTAGTGTAGCTCAGGGCGCCGGCCACCAGGAAGAACAGCGTCTTGGCGAAAGCGTGATTGAACAGATGGGCAACCGCACCATTAAAAGCCAGGTGCGAACCGAAGACCGAGAGCCCCAGGCCAAGGAAGATGTAGGCAAGCTGGGTGATGGTCGAATAGGCCAGCAGGCGCTTCATGTCCGCCTGCGGCAGATACATGAAGAAGCCGAACACCAGGGTGATGACCGCCATGATGGTGCAGACATAGCCGACGATCTCGGGGGCTCCGTCGGCCGACATCAGCGCACGGGCGACGATGTAGACACCGACCTTCACCATCGAGGCGGCATGCAGATAGGCGCTGACCGGCGTCGGCGCTTCCATCGCATCGGGCAGCCACATATGGAAGGGAAGCTGCGCCGACTTGCCCCAGGCGGCGACCAGCACCGCGATCAGCACCACCGCCTTGGCGCCATCCCCGAGTCCGGAGATCGCGGTGAGGGAGAAGGTGTTGGTATCGAGGAAGAGCACGCAGGCGGCGACATAGAGGCCGAGGGAGGCGATGTGCGTGATAATCAACGCCTTGGCGGCCGAGTAGAAGGATTTCGGCTTCTCGTAGTAGCCGATCAGCGCCCAGGAGCAGACACCGGTGATTTCGAAGAAGACAAGCTGGCCGATCAGGGTCGATGTGAAAACCAGGCCGGCCATCGCGCCGATGAAGAGCGAGAGGAACGCGAAGTAGCGCCGGGTGATCTTATCCGGGTGCTCGCGGTTGCCGGCATTCAGGTAACCGCCGGAGTAGATCGAGATCAGCAGGCCGATGCCGACGACCGCGGCGGCCACCAGGACCGACACGGAATCCACGACAAAACCCAGGATCTCGATACTGCCGAAGGTGATCACGGAGTGCTCGACGGCAACCTTGCCGCCTGAAGCGAAGCACCACGCGAGGATCAGCACCGAGAGCAGGGAAAGGCCGGCAAAGATCTGGCAAATGCGCATCGCCAGATGTCTTGGCGAGACGACGACCAGTCCCGCGCCGAATGCGGGCAGCAGGATGGTTGCGAGTGCAAGGGCGATCATGGCTCTCTCCGCCGGCTCACAGACCGGCGAGGTAAAATACGAAGGCGAGGGACGCGATTCCGACCCCGAACCAGCTGTGCTGCGGCGTCAGGCGGAAGCGCGTGCGGGCAACGCTGTTCTCCACGGCGCCAACCAGGGCAAGGATCACGCCCAGCTTGATGGCGAAGACAACCAGGCCGAGGGCGAGCGCAGGCAGGCTGGTCCCGGTCGCGCTGCCGAACGGCAGGAAGATCGCGACCAGGAAGGCAATCACCAGGGTCTGCTTCAGGGCCATCGCCATCTTGATCAGGGCGAGCGAAGGACCGGAGTATTCGGTCAGTGGACCTTCCTGCAGTTCCTGCTCGGCTTCGGCCATGTCATAGGGCAGCTTGCCGAGTTCGAAATAGGAAGCGAAGCCGAAGGCGACGCCGGCGAGCACCATCGCACCGGCCGAGCGGACATGGCCGGAAGCGATGGCGTCACCCATGGCCCCGATATTGGTGGAGCCGGCGAGCAGGGCGGTGACGATCAAGGCCAGCAGCATGATTGGCTCGACCAGAACGCCCAGGGTCAGCTCGCGGCTGCCGCCGATGCCGGCGAAGGAGGAGCCGGAGTCGATACCCGACAGCGAGAAGAAGAAGCGGGCCAGGGCGAACAGATAGACGACGGTGATGAGGTCGCCCATCGCCGCGATCGGGGTAGCCCGGCTCAGCACCGGCAACGCCGTGGCGATTACCAGCAGGGTCGCCAGCATCACCACCGGCATCCAGCGGAACACGAAGCCGGACGCAGGCGGCCTGACGTCCTGGCGCCGCATCAGCTTGAAGATATCACGATAGTCCTGCAGCAGCCCCGGCCCATGCCGGGTGTGCATCTTGGCACGAATGAGGCGCGTGAAGCCGGAAACCAACGGTGCCGCCGCAAGCAGCAGCACGGCCTGCACGAGCGCGAGGAGGAAATGGTTGGCAGTGGGCACGACTCTTCCCCTCTCCTAGGATTGCAGGGTCACGAGCAGCAGGATCACGAGCGCTACCACGATGTAGAGGCAGTAGGTCGAGAACTCGCCGCTCTGCAGGCGTTGAGCACGATGGCCGATCTTGTCGACGCTCTCGATCACCGGGGCGACGAGGATACGGTCGAACAGCGGCTCGCTGCGGCGTGCGGCAGAAACGAAGCTGCAGAAGCGCTGCGAAACAGCTTCCGAAACGACGTCGGCACTGCGGCGCACGGCATAGAGCGGCTTGAAGAACATCCGGATCGGCTGCGCGAAGCTGTGCGCCGTCACGGCCATGTGGCCATCGGGCAGGTAGCCGCAGGCCCAGGGGGCGGCGGCACGGCGGCTGCCGGCGCGGGCCTTCGAGAAGAAGCTCGTCAGCAGGATCGGCAGGGTGCCCAGCCCGATCAGCAGCACGGCGATCAGCGGCGTCGAGAGCACCGCGCGCGCCGGATTGCCCGGCTGCACCAGCAGGCTGCCATCGGCCAGGGCAGTCGCCGGCATGTTCAGGGTCGCGGCGGCGATGCCACCGATGACCGGTGCCACGAGCGGGGCGGCAAGGCCGAGACCGACGCAGGCAAGCGCCAGCAGCACCATGCCCGCGATCATCGGGGCCGGCACCTCGCGGGCCTGCTCGGCGTGGTGGCTGCGCGGCGCGCCCGAGAAGATCTCGCCATAGGCTTTGACGAAGCACATCACCGCCAGCGCACCGGTCAGTGCCAGCATCGTCGCGGCGATCGGGGTGGCGAAGCGGACCAGGAACGTGCCTTCCAGCGCGGCCGCGAACAGGGCCTGGTAGGTGAACCACTCGGAGACAAAGCCGTTGAGCGGCGGGATCGCCGAGATCGCCAGGGCACCGACCAGGAAGCACAGCGATGTCCACGGCATGGTTCGGCCGAGGCCGCCCATTTCCTCCATGTCCTTGGTGTGCATCCGGTAGATGACGGAGCCCGCGCCAAGGAACAGCAGACCCTTGAAGACCGCGTGGTTGACCAGGTGGTAGAGCCCGGCCATCAGCCCGAGGACGGCGATCAGCGGCTGGTGCATGGCCAGGCCGATCATGCCGGTGCCGACGCCAAGCAGGATGATGCCGATGTTCTCGACCGAGTGGTAAGCAAGCAGCCGCTTGATGTCATGTTCCGCCAGCGCGTAGATCACGCCCAGCACCGAGGAAATGGCGCCCAGCGCCAGCACGGCGACGCCCCACCACAGCACGCCGCCGCCCAGCAAGTCGACGCCGACCTTGAGGATGCCGAACACGCCGATCTTGATCATCACGCCGGACATCAGCGAGGAGGCGTGCGAAGGGGCCGCCGGATGGGCTCGCGGCAACCAGACGTGCAGCGGGATCATGCCCGCCTTGGCACCGAAACCGAGCAGCGCCAGGACGAACACAATCGAGGCAGCCGGCTCGGCGGGATGATTGGCGCGGAACGCGGCGAAGTCAAAGCTGCCGGCTGCGTTGGCCATCAGGTAGAATGCCGCCATGATGGCGACCGACCCGGCATGGGCAACCAGGAAATAAATGAACCCGGCAGACACTGCTTCCTCATCCTGGTCGAAAATCACCAGGAAATAGGACGCCAGCGACATCATCTCGAAGAAAACGAGGAACCAGAAGGCGTTGTCGGCAACGACGACCAGCATCATCGCCGCGACGAAGAGGTTGAAAAAGAACCCCATCGCGCCGACGCCACGGCCGCCATACTCGCGCACATAAGCAAGCGAGTAGATCGAGGAGATCGCGGCCAGCGCCGAGATCACCAGCACCATCAGCCCAGACAGGGCATCGAGGCGCAGAACGAAATGGGCGAACGGGAAGGGCCCGGCCACGGCGGCGACGGCAGCCGGACCGGCAAGCACCGAAGCGCCGGCAAAAGCACCGGCCACGGCGGCAAGCAGGCCCCCGATACCCGCAGCATAGATCGCAGTCGTTTCGGAACGACGCAATAAAAGGCTGCCCAATGCTGCGAGGCAGGACAGCCCGATTGATGTCAAAAATAGCTGAATCGGGGTCATGGTCAGTCGCACTCCCCAGTCGCGACGGGTGGCGGTGGTGCAGCAGCGCCCCACGATGGCTTCAGACCGGGATCACGCTCCGGCACGGTCGCGGTCGCGGCACTTATCTGGCGCTTGACATTGCTTTCATCGTTGAGCGCCTGTGCGTTCACTTCCCGCAACGCTGCGGTCGGGCAAGCACGAATGCAGGCGGGCCCTTCCGCACGGAAGGAGCAGAGATCGCATTTCACGGCGACGGTGCGCACGCCGATATCCCATGCCAGCAGCGGATCAAGCCCGGCCGGGTGCTCCGGCTGGTCGATCCTGAGCCCGGCGACGCCGGAGATCGATGTCCCGGCCGGCGTGATCGCCCCGAACGGGCAGGCGAGCGCGCACATCTTGCAGCCGATGCAGCGTTGCTCGTCCAGTACGACCCGGCCATCCGCGATCCAGATGGCATCGGCCGGGCAGACACGCCCGCATGGGGCGTCTTCGCAGTTGCGGCAGACAGTCGGTGCCGTGACTTCCAGGGTTCGCGTGACGGTCAGCCGGGGAAGGGACTGCAGTCCCTCGGCCCGGTGCACCATGGTGCACGCCGCCATGCAGGTATTGCATCCGATACACCGTCTGGGGTCCGCGATAACAAAGCGGTTCATGTCCCTCTCTCCACGTTCCCGGTGCATTCGGAGAATGAACCGGTCCACCGTCTGGGCCCCTTGGCCGGACGGTGCATCATCGCGAGTGCCGTTGATAAGAACGACTTATTAAGCAATAAAAATGTCCTAACAATCCAAGTATATCTTTGTATTCCTGAGCGATCCGTAGGTCTCTAACATTGGTTTATTTCGAACGGTCCGCATTTAACGCTGGTCACCCATACCGAAACGCAGACCTCCAGCCGATGACGGCCTTTCCTGTGGGTCATAACATGCATCGTTCCTGAAGCCCGGGCGCTCATATCTTGCTTTTATTTCTTCATAAGCAAAGTCGATCGGAGAAAGGTTGGCGTGCGGGCAGCTCTGCCGAACAGAGTGCGAGGTGCGGAGGCTGGCGCGCCTCGCCGGGCCTTCCCCAACGTCCTCGTCCATGAGGAGATATCGAGAATGAACCGGTTCATCGTTACTGAACCAGCGAAGTGCATTGGCTGTCGCACATGCGAAGTGGCCTGTGTGCTTGCGCACGAGCCAACCCAGAACGTCGAAGCGCTGTCACCGACGCGCTTTTCCCCGCGCCTGCATGTGGTGCGTACCCTCCAGGTCTCGACCCCGGTGACCTGCCATCACTGCGAGGATGCCCCGTGCCTCAATGCCTGCCCAAGCGGCGCCATCTTCTATAGCGGCGACACGGTGCAGATCGACCAGTCCCGCTGCCTTGGCTGCAAGACCTGCGTCGTTGCGTGCCCCTTCGGCGCAATGGAAGTCATTTCCCGCCCGGCACAGCGCAACTTCGCCGGTGTCGAACTGACGAACGGCGTCAAGGCGGAAGCGCACAAGTGCGACCTCTGCAAAAACCGCGCGCAGGGTCCGGCCTGTGTCAGCGTGTGCCCGACCGACGCATTGCACGTCATGGATGCCGCCGCCATGGAAGAGGTCCGGCGGCGCCGCCAGCAGCGCTCAGCGCTTGATTCCGGAACCATCGGCGCCGTCGGCTGACGCCGCAGACGCACTTACTTGCAAGGTCACACCATGGAAAAGCATATTTCCGTCTGTCCGTATTGCGGATCGGGCTGCAAGCTCAACCTGCTCGTCGAGAACGACAAGGTGGTTGGGGCCGAACCCCTCGACGGCGTCACCAACCAGGGTGAGCTCTGCCTGAAGGGCTATTACGGCTGGGACTTCATCAACGATACCAAGATCCTCACGCCTCGCCTGAAGCAGCCGATGCTGCGTCGTTCGCGCGACGCGGCGTTCGAGGCGGTGTCCTGGGATGAAGCGATTGCCTTCACCGCCGAGCGCCTGGCGGCGATCAAGAAGAAGTACGGGCCGGACGCGATCATGCTGACCGGCTCGTCGCGCGGAACCGGCAACGAATCGAATTTCGTTGCGCAGAAGTTTGCCCGCGCCGTGATCGGCACCAACAACATCGACTGCTGCGCCCGCGTCTGCCACGGCCCGTCGGTGGCGGGTCTGATGGTCACGCTCGGCAACGGCGCCATGAGCAACTCGATCTGCGAGATCGAGGACACCGATTGCATCCTGTGCTTCGGCTACAACGCTGCCGACAGCCACCCGATCGTTGCGCGCCGGATCCTGAAGGCGAAGGAAAAGGGCGCCAAGGTCATCACCTGCGACCCGCGCTATATCGAGACCGCGCGGATTTCCGACATGTGGCTGCCGCTGAAGAACGGCTCCAACATGGCGCTGGTGAACGCCTTCGCCAACGTGCTGATCAACGAGGGGCTGTACAACCCCGAATACGTGGCGAACTACACGGAAGGCTTCGAAGAATACAAGAAGCTTGTTGCGAAGTACACGCCTGAATATGTCGAGAGCATCACCGGCCTGAAGGCGACGCAGATCCGCGAGGCGATGCGCGTCTATGCCGGGGCGAAGTCGGCGACGATCCTCTGGGGCATGGGCGTGACCCAGTGGGGCCAAGCGGTAGACGTGGTGAAGGGCCTGTCTGGCCTGGCACTGCTGACCGGCAATCTGGGCCGTCCGAATGTCGGCGTCGGCCCGGTGCGTGGCCAGAACAACGTCCAGGGCGCCTGCGACATGGGCGCGTTGCCGAACGTGTTCCCGGGCTATCAGTCGGTGACCGATGCCGAGGCACGCAAGAAGTTTGCCAAGGCCTGGAACGTGCCGAGCCTGCCGGACAAGATCGGCATGTCGATCACCGACGTGCCGCATGCCGCCGAGGAAGGCAAGCTCAAGGCCATGTACATCTTCGGCGAGGACCCGGCGCAGACCGAGCCGGACCTCGAGACGGTGCGCAAGGGCTTCCAGGCACTCGAGTTCATCATCGTCCAAGACATCTTCATGACGAAGACGGCGATGTTCGCGGACGTGATCCTGCCGGCGACCTCATGGGGCGAGCATGACGGCGTGTTCTCCTCGGCGGATCGCGGCTTCCAGCGCTTCTACAAGGCGGTGAACGCGAAGGGCGACGTCAAGCACGACTGGGAGATCTACGGCCTGCTCGCGACCGCTCTCGGCTATCCGATGAAGTACGAGAGCACCGAGCAGATCTGGAACGAGCTGATCTCTCTCTGCCCGCTGTACAAAGGTGCGACTTACGATAAGCTCGCCGGCCTCGGCTACATCCAGTGGCCTTGCCCGGATGAAAGCCATCCCGGCACGCCCTGGCTGTACGAAGGCAACAAGTTCCAGACCAAGAGCGGCAAGGGCCTGCTGTTCGCCGCCGAGTGGCGGGCACCGCTCGAGAAGGTGGACGCCGAGTATCCGCTCGGCCTGTGCACGGTCCGCGAGGTCGGTCATTATTCCTGCCGCTCGATGACCGGCAACTGTGCCGCGCTGACCACTCTGGCCGACGAACCGGGCTATGTCACCATCAACCCGGTCGATGCCGCAAAGCTCGGGATCCGTGACCAGCAACTGGTCTGGGTTGCCTCACGTCGCGGCAAGGTCATTGCCCGCGCCAGCGTGACCGAGCGAACCAACCTGGGCATGGTCTACATGACCTACCAGTGGTGGATCGGTGCCTGCAATGAACTGACGGTCCACCACGTCGATCCGATCTCGAAGACGCCGGAATACAAGTTCTCCGCCGTGCGCCTCGAGACGATCGCGGACCAGACCTGGGCCGAGAAATACGTGCAGGAGGTCTATTCGAAGCTGAAGCACAACCTCGCAACCGCTGCAAACTCCCCCGCCCGCGCTCCGCAGGCCGCGGAGTAACGGGTAGGCAGGCCGGCGGCTCGCCAGAGCATCCATTCCATCTGTAACGGAATGGATGCTCTGGCGGCCCCGGCCTGCCGCCGGGGCCGGAATGCCACGATGCATGAGCTGACGATCTGCGAACGACTGATCGGCCTGCTCGATGAAGAGCGGCGCCGACGCGGCTTTACCAAAGTGAAGCGGCTTCGCCTGGAGATCGGCCAACTGAGCTGTCTCGATCCGGAAGCACTGCGCTTTGCATTCGATGTCTCGTCACGCGAGACTTTCCTCGCGGAGGCACGGCTCGAGATCGACCAGCCACCGGGACAGGCTTCCTGCCTGGACTGTGGTGCCGAAGCAACGATTTCAACTCACCTCGATACTTGTCCGGCCTGCGGCAGCACCCGGCTCGATGTCGTGGGCGGAATGCAGATGCGCCTGGTCGAGATGGAAGTCTGTTAGGATTGCATGTGAGTACGCGCCCGGACTGGTGTTCCCGTCCGTCATGGCGCAGCATGCTGGCATGAACAAAGGGCGGCACGGGCCAGCCACATGACGCAACTGCAATGCGACATACCGCAACGGGCGGAACGCATCCGGGTGCGGGGGCTGGTGCAGGGTGTCGGTTTCCGTCCCTTCGTCCATCGCCTTGCCCACGGGCTTGGCCTGTCCGGTGAAGTCTGGAACGACGCCGAGGGCGTACTGATCCACGTCGCCGGCGAAGCAGCGGCAGTTGAAGAACTGGTCGGCGCAATCGCTGCGGAAGCACCGGCCCTCGCGCGCGTGACCGCGATCGAGCGTTCCGCCTGGTTGCCACCACCTGCCCTGGCAGCAGGATTCCGTATCGCTGCCTCGGCCGGTGGACGGCGCACCGCGGGTGTCGTGCCCGACGCCCGGCTCTGTGCCGCTTGCGCGGCGGAGATCGCCGATCCGGCAGAACGGCGCTACCGTTACGCTTTTTCCAGTTGCACGGCCTGCGGGCCACGCTTCTCGATCATTGCGGCGATTCCGTACGATCGACCAAACACCACGATGCGCGGCTTTCCCATGTGCGCGGCCTGTCGTGCTGAATACGAGAATTCCACCGACCGCCGCTTCCATGCTCAGCCGATTGCCTGTCCCTCCTGCGGCCCTCAGGCATGGTTGGAAACACCAACGGGAGACAGCGTCCCGGTCGAAGATCCGCTGGCGGCTGTCGTGACGGCATTGCGGAACGGGGCGATTCTGGGCATCAAGGGACTCGGTGGCTTTCATCTGGCCTGTGACGCCCGAAACGAGACAGCGGTCGTGGCGCTACGGCACCGCAAACGGCGCCCGGCCAAGCCCTTCGCGCTGATGGCCCCGGATCTTGATGGCATTCATCGCTTTTGCGTTATAACACGGGAAGAAGCGGCACTGCTCGCGAGCCCGGCGGCCCCGATCGTGCTGCTGCGCCACACCGGTCCAGCCACGCTCGCGGCCTCGGTTGCGCCGGGACAGACCACGCTGGGCTGGATGTTGCCAACCACCCCGCTGCATCAGATCCTGCTTCAGGATTTCAGCGGACCTCTGGTAATGACCAGCGGCAATGTTTCCGGCGAACCGCAGGAGACCGACAACGAGACGGCACGGGCCCGGCTCGGCGGCTTTGTCGACCTGTTTCTCATGCACAACCGCCCGATCGCGCGTCGCCTCGATGATTCGGTCGCGCGCGTGGTGCACAGACAGGCGCGGTTGCTGCGGCACGCGCGCGGCTATGCTCCTGCCCCGCGCGCCCTGCCACCGGGTTTTGTCGATACACCCGCTGTGCTGGCGACTGGCGGCGAGATGAAATCCGCTATCTGCCTGCTGCATAACGGTCAGGCACTGCTCTCGCACCATCTTGGCGACCTTGAAGACGCTGCGACCTTCCACGAATTCAAAAAGGCGATCACCGACTACACCGCGCTATTCGACCATACCCCGGCATGCATCGCCTGCGACCTGCACCCGGACTATCGTTCCACTTCCTGGGCAGAAGCGGAAGCAACTTCGCGCGGCCTGCCACTTCTGCATGTGCAGCATCATCATGCACATATCGCGGCAGTGATGGCCGAGCGGATGTGGCCGCGCGACGGTGGCAAGGTCGTTGGCATCGCACTTGATGGCCTGGGTCACGGCACAGACGGCACCGTCTGGGGTGGCGAGGTCCTGCTCTGTGATTATGCGGGCTTCCAACGCATGGCGCGACTGCGACCGGTGCCGCTGCCGGGTGGTGCAAGAGCGGTGACGGAACCCTGGCGCAACCTGATCGCGCAACTCGACACCGCCTTCGGCCCCGAGGACGCCAATGCGCGCCTGTCCATCATGCCAGGCGGCGAAAAGCTGCACGGAAAGCCACTCGGGTTGTTGCGGCAGGCGATGGCACGGCGGATCAATACGCCCTTGTCCTCCTCTTGCGGCCGACTGTTCGATGCAGTGGCAGCGGCACTCGGCATCGCCCCGGACCGGATGAGCTTTGAAGGCGAAGCGGCCATGGCGCTCGAAGCCCTCGTCACCCCCGGTGTCGAGGCCGAGCCTTATCCCTTCGCCCTGAACGAGACGGTGGAACCGTGGGCAATCGATCCGGAACCAATGTGGGCGGCGCTTCTGGCGGATCTAGAGGCGGGAGTGTCTGCATCGGTCGTCGCAGCTCGCCTGCATGCTGGACTGACGGAGGCATTCTGCAGCACTGCACTACGGATTGCCGAAGGCCACAACGCGATGGCTGTTGTCCTGGCGGGTGGGGTTTTCCAGAATGCTCTGTTGCTTGATGCTTGTTTGATACGGCTTGGCGCTGCTGGTGTCACGGTTCTGGCGCCGGCAGAGGTGCCCGCTGGTGACGGTGGCCTGGCTTATGGCCAAGCTGTTGTGGCGGCTGCAATCTCATGAGAGATGGGTCACCTGCCGCTATCGCGCAACAACGTCATACAATCCCTAATCGAGATGAATTTTTGATTCAAAACAGAGATAGTTTTGTTTTTAACAGTGCGCATTTTAATTGCGCATCAGCGTTGATCTACCGCAACGCCTGCACCCACAATCTAGCTGTAATGGTAAACGAACAATTGACCCTACGCAGCGAGGAGGCTTCGCTGCATCGCCTTGCCATGCATCCCGCCAGGGACCGTCACGTTCCTCACGGCCTGCATGGCGACTTGACCAAACAGGACCAAGATGCGTGATTCTTTCGGTCGGTCGGTCACTTACCTGCGCGTCTCGGTGACGGATCGCTGCGACTTCCGCTGTGTGTACTGCATGGCTGAAGAAATGACCTTCCTGCCGCGCGCTAACCTGCTGTCGCTTGAGGAGATGGAGCGGCTCTGCACCGCGTTCATCAACCTGGGCACACGCAAGATCCGTATCACTGGTGGCGAACCCCTGGTGCGGCGGGGGGTGATGACGCTGTTCGACGGGCTCGGCGCACGCATTGGCACGGGCCTCGACGAACTGACGCTCACCACCAACGCCAGCCAACTCGCGCGCCATGCCGAGGCGCTGCGGGCCGCCGGCGTCCGACGCGTCAATGTCAGCCTCGACACACTGGATCCGCAACTCTTCACACGCCTTACTCGTCGTGGACGGATCGAACGCGTGCTCGAGGGCATCTTTGCCGCACGGGCGGCCGGGCTTGCGGTCAAGATCAACACCGTCGCACTGAAAGACGTGAACGAGGACACCATTGGTGACCTGCTCACCTGGTGCGGTCGGTTCGGCTTCGATCTGTGCCTGATTGAAGCCATGCCGCTTGGTGAAACCGGCGCTGACCGCATCGATCAGTATGTCCCGCTCTCGCTTGTCCAGGCACGGCTCAATCGGCACTGGACCTTAACTGAAAGTGCCTACCGCACCGGCGGTCCGGCCCGTTATTACAACGTCGCCGAAACCGGCCAGCGCATCGGCTTCATCACGCCGATGACTCATAATTTCTGTGAAAGCTGCAACCGTGTTCGGCTGACTTGCACCGGCACGCTGTTCCTGTGCCTTGGCCAGGAAGATAGCGTTGACCTGCGGCAGGTGCTGCGTGACGGCGCCTCGGATGCCGAACTGGCGGCGGCAATCGAGGCAGCGATCGCACGCAAGCCGAAGGGCCATGATTTTGTTGTCGATCGTCCTCATGCCGCTCCTGCGCTGGGGCGACACATGAGCGTGACCGGCGGCTGAAGCATCTTCAACCTGGAATGCGGAGACGTTTAAAAAAGCCGATCAAGGCGCCTCGCATGACGCAGCCCCAGGGTGGAGCTCCGACTTTTCGCTGCTGCGCCGGCGGGCTGCCCAGCCATAGCGATGATCCCCCTCCAGCAGGTGCAGGTAATCGCTGATGCGGTTGCGTCCCAACCAGGCGACCGCCGCTTCCAGTTCGGCCAGGCTCATCTCCGCGCGGCTCTTGCCGCCGAGCGCACGTTTCAGCGCGGCGTTGTAGGCATGGTACGTCCCCTGCCCGCGCGGTGCCTGCAATCCCGACGCATCTTCCACCACCTGGGTCGCAACCATTTCCCCGATCTGCGCGCGTAGCCGGCGCTCGATCAGCAAGGGTGGTTCCAGCAGCTCCCCCTGCGCTTCTTGCAATTCCGGGCGGCGGGCACTCAAATCAGGGCCAGGGGCGAGCGTGGCGTAACGTAGCGCCAGGGCATTGCTCTCCAACGGCACGATGGCGTTGCGCTCCGCGGCATCAAGGCGCCCCTCCAGGTCAAGCCGCCCTTGCTGGGGCGTACGAGGCTGCCGGGCAAGCGTACCCTGCTCGACTTCCATCCGCTCGCGGAAATGGGCGAAGAACGGGTCATCGGGATGGAAGACCAGTGCCTGCTGCGCGTCGTACGATCCGGCCCAGGGATCCACACGGGTCGCGCGCGCGACCATCTGTTCCAGCCACGGCCGGCTGCGGATATGCGTCAGCGCCGCCACCACGGCCACCTCAGGCGCATCCAGCCCCTCATAGGCCATCGCCACCGTCACCAGGATCGACGGCTCCGGCAGCAGCCGGAATGCGGCCAGCGTCTCGTGCGCGTCGCCGCTGTCGGAGGTGGCGATGCGCGCCGTGGTTTCCGCCTGGCCGGTGGGCAGCAACTCACGGATCCGCTCCAGGTAGCGTCGCGCATTGATCTGGTCGGGGGCGACCACCAGCAGCTTGCCCAGGCCGCGCGCCACTGCCCCCGTCGGCAGGCCATGCGCTGTCCGTCGTTCCGCGCGCAATCGGCGGGCGGCGATCAGCGCCTCGCGCAGCAGCGTGTCAGCGAAGCCTGTGCGCAGCGCGGTGAACAGGGCCGGGCGCGTCGTCTGCGTCGGGAAGGCGGTGCGCAACCGATGCGGACCGACCGTGCGACGCTGCTCATCCAGCCAGCGCGCCTCGCCATCCAGCGCACCGAAAGTAACCGGCAGCACCGCCCGTTCAGCCAGCGCCTGGGCTCGGGAATAGCCCACGATCGCCCAGCCTGGCGCGCTCAGGTCCACCTGCCGCGTCCCGGAGCGTGGTCCACGCCGATAGGGCAGCCAGAGGATGCCACGCCCGTCCGCCCGCTCCAGCGTGCCGGAGAGCAGCAGGCGGATACGGGCACATTCCAGCAGCGGCAGCAGCGCCCGCGACCACCCCGCCGCCTCGTCGAGCGCCGCCGCGACCAGGGCTTGGGCCGGGGGCAACAGCGAGGGGTCGAGTTCAGCCAATGCCGGCAGATGGTGCACCTCGTCCACCACCAGCAGGTAACGGTGCCGCCGGAACTCGGCCAGATGCAGGTCGGGGGCAGCAGCGACCCCCTGGTAGGTGGTCACGTAGCCATCGAGCCCGCGGCACGGATCAGGCAAATTCTCGGCAGCGCGAACGCTGAGGGCATGGCCCAGGCTGGTACGCCAGGCAGGGTCGGCGAAGGCTTCCTCGGCCTGCAGCCGCAGCGTGTCACGGGGAACCACCCAGCAGATCCGTTCCACCACGCCCGCCTGCACCAGCGCCTGTGCCATCAGCACCGGCAGCAGCGACTTACCGCCGCCCGGCGTGACGGCTGCCAGCACATCGCGCACCGATGCCTCTCCCCTCGCGATAGCCATCGCGATACCAAGCGTCTGACGCTGGTGCGAGCGCAGCGGACGAGGGGGTGGCGACATGGGCGACTAAGCGCCTGCGAAAACTAAGAAAAATCCCCGAAATTCAGAAATTTCATCCCTCCGGCATCCAGGTCCGACAATAAACCGGATTGATTGTTACATTTCACCTTGGATCATTTGTGCCAAAGACCTCACGTTGTCATGGTGACAGAGCTGCGACTGCACTGCCGCTAACGTGGCAGGCATGAAAAAGATAGCAAGAAGCCGGTCATCAACAAGGAAGACAATTATGACATGTATTTCGCCGATTACGGCAAGCGCGCAAGCGCGCATGGCGCCGGCGCATCGGATCACAAAAATAACAGCAGACTTCGCCTGCACGTCCCTGGCTACACCCGGCTGATGACCAACGGCGGGACAGGGGGGCCAATATCCGCCGCTGTCCAGGAGTGGTCCTGGCAGGAGATTTCAGTTGCCCGTTCCCGATTTCACCGCATGAGGCATGAAATCACCCAGTATCGCGCGGATGCTGCGGTCCATCCGCAGAAAATATCCGACGGGTGGCAGCAACCGTGTCGATGCATCGAGCTTGAAGGCAAAGTGGAACAGCTCTCGATGGGTGCGCCGCCGCAGCAGCAGATCCTTGACACCGCACCAATAGGCACGCTCGGCCAGGCTCTTGCGGGCGCGCCGTCGCAGCCATGCCGCCTCCGGCATGTCCCTGCCTTCATAAGCCAGGAAGCTGTCGATGGCTGCCATCCGCTCGGCAAGATCCGTGGTGCGGTCGACCAGATAGTCATTGGTCCTGTTGGCCCCATGCACCCGCTTGAAGCCGAGCACCGCCGCGGTGAAGGCCACCCCCCCATGGCAGGCAAGCCGCAGCAGCATCTCGAAATCATCGGTGTGCGGCAGTTCCGGGCGATAGTGGCCGGCTTGCTTTTGCGCCGAGGTCCGCACCAGAACCATGCCCGCAGCGATGTAGTGTTCCGGATTACGGCAACGATCCCTGATGAAATCCTTGCCGGAGCACAGTTGCCAGCGGACCGGCACCTTGCTGTCCAGTTCGGGCAGCGGTGTATCGGGGACGACATGGCGGTCGGTCCCATAGGCGAAGCTGAGGTCGGGATTGGCGTCGAGCACCTGCGAGGCACGCCGCAAAGCGCCGGGAGCCAGCAGATCATCGGCACAAAGCACCATGAAGTAGTCCGCCGCGGCCCAGTCGACCCCGGCGTTGAACGACGCGTGCGGCCCCATGTTGCGCGCGCGGGCGAGTACCTGCACCCGGGCGTCCTGCTCCGCCAGTTTCCTGGCAATCATGACGCTGTCATCGGTCGACGCATTGTCGATGATCAGGATGCGGACATCCTCGATGCCCTGCCCCAGAACACTGGCCACACACTCGGGAAGGTAACGGCCATATTGGTAGCATGGCACGGCGATATCGATGCTGCTCATGGGCTGCTGGCTGCCCCGCTCATCTGCGGATCAACCGGGTGAGGAGGATTTCCTCCTGCTGCTGAAGGCGCTCGCTGTAATGTGCCACCATATCCTGGATCTGCTGCCGGTGCCGATCCCGCCCGGCCACCAGTGTCCCGAACTGGGCTTTCAACCTATCGAGGTCGATGTCCTCCACAGGTTGGCAGAAAGTGCCAAGCCCCATCTCGGCAAGCAGCACATCGTTCTTGCGTGCGTAGCTCAGGGACAAGGTCGGCTTGCCGAGCTTGAGCGCACAAACAACATTGTGGAACCGGGTTGCCACGACGATATCGGTGGCGGCGACCTGAGACATGACATCCCGTAACGATGTGGCCGGTTCAGCCGAGATCCGCCCTTCAGTGAAACCCGACTGTAACGAAGCGACGGAACGCAAGACATCGCCGACCGCCCGCGCATCCGCCGTTTCCCCCATCAGCAGCCGGACACGATGGCCACTTTCCAGGAGCCAGCACACGAATTGCGCAACCTTGCCGATATAGGTCTGGTAGATCGATTCACCCGTCCCGGCATTGTTCGCCCAGCCATAATAGGCCATGACCCCGACACCAACGACCAGGCCCGTGCCATCCGGTGACGGCGCCGGCAGGGGCGGATCCGGCAGCCGGAAAGCGATGTCGGGATAAATGGGGTCATCCTGAACCGAAAAGCCGATGCTCCGCATGTAATCGCGCGAGATTTCGTCCCGATAGGAGCGGTAATGCGCGAGCCGTGCAGCGGATTTCATGAACCATCGGCTCAGCGGATGGCAGATCGGCCCCGCACCGATGCTGATGAATGCGATTCTGACCCCTCGCAGGCGAGCGATCAGGCACCAGCGGAACAAGGCATAGGGAACACCCCAAGGTCCCGTGGAGAAATCATCCAGGATACCGGTACCAGGAATGAGCAGGAGGTCGGGCCAGGACATCTGGCGCACGGCATAGGCCCAGTTACCGACCTTCCGCAGCACCCGTGTCAGCGACCGTCCCCATGCACCGGGCAGTTCAGGGAAAGGAATCACTGCACCGATCGGGATGGCGGCGATACCGTGATCGCGGCGCACGGCCTCCGGGTTCACGGCAATACAGCGAAGCCGGGCCTGCGGCACCTGTTGCCGCAAGAAGCCAAGCATTGCCTCCAGGGACCCCTCATTGCCGAAATTGCCACACCCGAACTGACCATAGAGTGCAATGCCCGGAGCACGATCGGGATTGCGACCTGGACCAACCTGGATATCGTCCTGGCCCTGCCACTGGGGCACAAGGCCAGAAGGCGGAACCTGCAACGGAAGGGACCGGATCTGTCTAGGCATATGACTGCAACACAAGGATCCAGTCCGTGAAGCCAGCATCATTTTCCCCGGGCGGCTGGAATTTGACCGTGCGCGAGGCGCGCATGGGTTCACCGTTCCCTTCAGAAAAGACGCCTATCGCCGGATCGTACCAGCGCGCCAGGACACGAGGACCACGCAACCGCCTGAGATCAACTTCTATGTCGTGAAGACTGGAAAAATAGAGAATGGCAAAGTCTCCTCCAACGGCACTGGCAGCGACGACGTGGTCGCGTTCGGGACCACCCGCATCTGTCACGAGGTGCTTTCGCAAATCGGGCTCCAGCAACCACCATGGGAATTGTGCAAACAGCTTGCGCAAGTGCGTCATGCTTTGCGTGCCACGGCTATCGAGCGCCTGTCGCCACGTCACCGGAGCTTCCCGTGCTCCTGGTGTATCAAAATGCCAGATCGGGTTGTTGCCGAAGATCTGTCCGGCCGCACCGCAGAGTAAGGCCTGGTAAGCCTGGGTCCGCAGGCGTTGCTCAGTCACCCCGTGTTCGTTTTCGTAGGTGCTCTCGACCAGGAAGAAAGGCATCGCTTCGGGCCGTGCCCATTGTGCCAAGGCTGCCGCGTGAACAGGTTGGTAGGTATAGATGGTGTTGACCTGCAGCCAGGATTCTTCTGCCCACTCGTCGAGTGCCGCGGTTTCCGGCGCGCAGTGCGCGGTATGCAGCGCCAGATTGTCGGCCTGTCGGATGCCCTCGGCGATCGCACTGACCAACCTACGATCCGGCGGATTGTAGTCGCCTCCGTGCACCCAAAGAATGTTACCCAGACTGCGATATCGTTGTCCTATCGTCATCCCATATTGACGCAACTTCTCCGGTCCGTTTTCCATCATGAGTTGGTACCATCCTTCATCGCCGCCACCGGCGCCGATATAGGACGGTGTCACCAGCATCAAAAAGCCAAGCTGGGCTGCGCGCTTCAGGACACGATCGGCATGAGCAAAGTAGGACTCGTTCAGCGTGGCGTAGTCCCCGGGCATCAGAAAAGGCGGGTTACCATAGGCGTTGGCAGGTGCATTCCGGGCAAAGCAATGCTCGATCAGAGACACGAGCAAGGTGTTGAAGCCGCGCGCCTTCCGGTCTGCAAGGTAGATCTCAACTTCCTCCATTCGCAGTTGGGCAATCAGCGACCAGGCACTGTCACCATGGATCAGAAAGGGCTTGCCACTGGCATCCTCGAGATAACGCCGGCCGGGCGTGATCCGCAGCGGCATGCCGGCCTGGCCGGATGGGGTGGCAGACGTCGTGCTCGCCACACCGGCGGCCGCCAGGCCGAACATGCTGCCAAGTGCGACACGCCTGCCAAGCAGATTGTCTGTCGCCTTCGGTAATGTTGTCATATCAGCATGCTGCCTGAACCCGTTCTCGTCGCCCGCCGGATCTATGCCTGCGATCGTGCCCGGATCGGAAATGGCACTGATCAGACAATCCAACGTTACCGCCGTCGCGGCACAGGATATTGCACGTCCAGAATTTATGTTTTGGTATAGAAATAAATTTGCGCCATTCCTGAACAGAAAGCACCCGCTGGTGAAATATGCTTGTACACACTCCAAGCCCCTGCCGATGCTATTCGGATGTATGATCGGGCATATCGCAATATCGTTTCGACAATCTCCTTCGAAAACTTCTGTCGCAATCGGGCGTCATTGTCCGATCCTCCCTTCCCACAGCCGATCACAGCCAAGGAAGGTGGCCCATGGCTTTCCCGATGCACCGCCCTGGCAGGTTGCATGCTTCATGTCACGGCAGCCACTCGCTCCGACATATTTGTCGTATATTTATTAATAATGATGTCCATCAGACAATAATTAAGTTTATTATACACAATATTTGCATTTAGAAAAATAATAGTACTTGCTATATGCGATGTGAATTTTCTCAAAAAATGCCAGTTTTGATTTCATTGTTTAAAAATATAAACATATATAGCTTGACTATAAATCTCGTTTGTATTTTATAATTGAGCACATAAATGCGGCCGGAGGTTAAAATGCATCAAATACAGTTTGCTGCACATAACTCCACATTAGAGTTGCATCCACTTATTATTTTCCAGAACTAACGTGTTCTCCGCACCCACGGCAACAACGCCGCCATCCTCCACGCCCCAGCCCCCTTCCCCTCGAAGCGAGGTAAACATCCTGCTGCGTGGGCAATCCAATGCCCTCTTAATGATTGATTATAAAAGTATATTTCAAATTCGTGATGAAGTGCAAAAATTGCTTGGCTTCGACGGCATAAATCAGAAGGTTAACCTAATAGTTAACGATTCCAATATTCCTGGTCCGGACACCGTCGCCAGTGGGACCGCCTTTATTGGCACTTGGATGAAGCCCGCGGAGGATGGCCGGCGGAACGACTGGGTCCCCCAGTCGTACGAGCGGAACCTGCTACAGGCCATCACGGAGCAGCCACACACGGTTCGATCCGCTCCGACCGCCGTCGTGTGGTTGCACAATGAATATGACAGCACGAATGCCAATCTGACCACGGAGCAATGGACAAGTGCCGTCCGCGCAGATGCCGCACTGGTCAGACAGGCACTAGGCCAGGACGCCAGCAGCGTTCCCTACCTCTTCATCAACGCCATTCCTTATGGCCAGTCACACGGGAGCAGCAATCAGGCGATCAAGCTAGGGATGCAGAACCTGGCTGCGGACCCATCCTTCAATGCCCGTATCGCGGCTCAGCTCGCCGATGTCGATATGAATGCCTGGAATGACGGGGCAATGGGTGGGGCACATATGAGCAGCGCGGATGCGTCCCTGCTGGTCGACAGGCTGGCGCGGTCGATTGCCGATACTTTCGCCGACCAGGCACGTCCCGGCTCGCCAGTCGCCCTGGCAGGAGGGCATATCGATGCACTGGGGCCGGAGGCAAGACGGGCAATGCCGGTTCCCGGCAATGCTGACCAGATCCTGGTTGAAGTCGTGCATGACGCCGCGACAGGCTTCGACCCGCTAAGCGGCGCGGCGTCCGAGGGAACGGGATGGTCCATAAGATCCGCCGATACGTCAATGCCCGCCTCCGCTGCCAAAATCGTCGATCCCTCTCATATTCTGTTGACATTTCCGGAACCTGTGCCGTCCGGGGCGAACCTGTACTATGCCTGGGGGTATGGCCGCCTCGTCCCAACCGGGGCACCGCCGCAGTGGACCTCTGGCCACGGCAACGCCATCTATGACAACAATGGATTACCGATTTGGACCCCGGCATCAGGCATTCCGATCGGTCATGATACATCAACTTCTGCCCCCCCCCTCGCAGGATCGACCCCGATCACACCGGGGAACACCGGCGCGGCCGCCCCTTCCTTCTTCACCCCCGCCCATCCCGGACGTCCTGACGGAACGGAAGTACCGGGCCCACCACGGAACCTGACACTCTGGACAGCCCCGGGCAGAAATACCCTGGTCAGCGGTGCCGGCAACGACACGCTGTTCGTGCACGCGGACAGCCCGGATGGGTGGGCAAGCGTGCTGAACTTCCACCGGGGTGACATGGTCGCTGTGCTGGGACTGGACTGGGCGGCTGGCGGCCATGCAACCTGGTCCAATGGAACCGATCAGCTTGGTCGTACCGGAGCAACATTGACCGTGGATCTGCACGGCACCGGCCACACCGATATGACCATTACCTTTGTCGGCCTTTCCCTGGCTGATGCCCGCGATCTGGCCAACAGTTCAGGCGAACTGAACGGCCAGCCATTGATCGTGTGGCGTTGAAGGCGCGTTTCCCCGTCCGGTTCAGACCAACCGGCCCGACCTGCTGACTGCGAGGCCCCGAAACGACCCATTGTCCCGGGCTGTGCGTTCCCGCGGCAACGGCATTTCACCGCCAGGACTTGTACCGCCGGCGCATCCAGGTTAAAATCGGGTATGCCTATCCGACCCGACCTGCGCCCATGCTATCCTGCCAACTGGACCGAGATCAGCCATCGCGTCCGCTTCACTCGCGCCGGCGGTGTCTGTGAGCGTTGCGGCCGCCCACATCGGCAGCGCATTCGCTGCCTTCCGGATGGTCGCTGGTTCGATCCTGTCCTCAACACCTGGCGCGACGACAACGGCCGCCCGGCAAGCTGGCCCGACCTCATCGAGGCCACTCGCCAGCGCTTCACCTATGTGGTGCTCGCCACCGCACATCTCGACCATGACCCCACCAACAACAGGTTGCGCAACCTGCGCAGCCTTTGTCAGCGATGCCATATGCTGAACGACCGCCCCTATCACCGGGCCCAGCGCCGCCTGACCTTCATGATGCGGCGGGCGGTCGGCGATCTGTTTCTCGGGCCATACAGCAGGAATCATCCCATGCCCTGAGGCCGACGCACCAGAGCCAGCCCGGACGACGGTATGGCCGGACTGGCGTATCGCACTGGCCGGCCGAGGCATTGACCCATGCCGGATCGGTCGGCCAGTACGTTTTTTTCCTAGGTTGGCAAGATTGACTGGCAGGCTTTGTCCTCCAGCTCTGCCAGATAGGCGGTCGGATCACGGCGGAAGCGGGTGCGCATGGTGCGGGCGTGGCGCCGACGATCGAGACGCCGTCGTAACTCCTTCCATCGCTCACCTCGACTTTGGCCCTTTCGAGGGACATCAAGCCGCATAGGACATCAGCTCGGCCAAGCGCTGCTGCAGGGGTCTTGGATTTTCCGCGGTTCGTGCGCGCGCCCGCCAAGTCGGATAATCGTCCCGCCACAGGATGGGGTTCACTGCCTCCTCTGCCCACAGCACGCGTCTAACGGCGGCGAGGCAATCCGCGAACGTTGGGTCCGGCTTTCTGTACCAGGCAGCGCCGAGCACCGCGAGTTGGCCGGTCCGCGCGGCCATGTCGGCGGCCCACAGCGTCACCAGCGAGAACAGGCTGAGCAGCAACGGCGTGCTTCGGTGGATCGCCCGATCCGACCACTGGCGCTGGGTCTCGAACCCGAGGTGGCGCCGGGCCTCTTGGAAAGTAGGCTCGACCGCCCAGCGCATCGCGTACCATGTCAGGATCTGCAACGCTGACTGCTCCGGATCGGAGCAGACGAAGGCGCGCGTCTCGGCGCGTCCAGCCGGGTCCCTGGTCAGGACCCAGCGCACCGGCATGGTCTTGCCGTGCGCGCTCCACAGCGCCGTGCCGGTCGCGACATCGACCTCCCGCTCCGCCTTCCCATCCTTCGTCCGCCACCCCGGCACGGTCATGCGCTCCCACTTCGTGGCCTTCCGCACCGCCCGCGTGCGCGGCGTCAGTTGCCGGGTGCCGACGACGCGCGACCTGCCTTTCTGGCCTTTCCGGCGTGGCGGCGGCGGGTTGAAGAAGCGTGCGTCCATGCGGCAGCGCGCCACGCACACCGCGCAGTCGCGCAGTGTCCAGAAGAGGTCCAGGCTGGCGTAGGCGCCGTCGCCTACCATCACCAGCCGTCGGCCCGGGCACCAGCGGGCGACCAGCCGCATGGCCCAGGTCGCCTTCTCCGGCAGCGTCTGGTGTCGGCGCTGCCGCCTGACATCGGCCCGTTCCGAGCGGCTCAGAACCGTCAGGAACGGCAACCCCCCCAGTACGCCTGGCGAAGCCGGGCCTGGCCACCACCTGCAGTGACAGCCACCGCAGGCCCGCAACCTTGACGAAGAAGCCGCGGCTCGACCGCACGGCATCGCGGTAGATGCCTTTGTCGCGGATCATGGCGCCGCGCCGACGTTCGACCAGATCGTCCACGGCGATCACCAGTGGCTCGCCCTCCGGCACGAACGCCGTCTGCAGCAGACCAAGCAGGATCCTGGCACCTTGCAGGCCCGACCAGTCCGCCCGCGAGAGGAAGCGGTGGAAGCGGCTGAACCCCTTGTCGGCGGCGCCATCCACCGCCCGCAGGGCCGCGCACACCGTCCGCCGGTTCAGGCACAGCAGCGCTCCCGTCGCCAGCGCCCCCGCGTTCAGCCACGACGGCTGCGTGAACATCGCCGCGAACGGCAGCAGCCACATCTCCATAACCCGGACGTTGCCGGACGCGTCGATCTTCGCCATGACGCTCTCCCCCGTGAGGCCATGCTGTGCCTCTCCTCGGGAGGGAGGATGGGAAATGGTCGGATCGTCAGCAGGGCCGCTGCGCCGCTGGCTCTCTCGTCTGCCCTCGCGACAGCCCCCTGCCAGCCCGGCGTCAGCGCCAGGGTCGCCACCGATGATCCGCTCCGGGGTCCTCGCCCGCTACCGCCGCCTGCGTCAGATCAGCAAGGAACAGCACGCAGCCGTCCTGGACATCATCGCCCACGACGTGCTGCTGGACTGGGCCAGGCGGCTCGACCTGACTGAAGGCAAGGCGGTGGTGCTCGAAAACGACAACGAGCTGACGCTGCCGGAGGATCTGGCCATCTACTTGCCCAGGCTGGGCCGTTCACATCCGCTCGACCGCTATGCCCGGGTCGCACGGTTCACGTCCGACTCCGACGAGGCGATCGTGCTCGCGGCGATGCGCCGGGCATGTTTCTCGCTCTGGCGCATCGAGCGGCGACACCCGGTCACAGGCCTGATCCTGCGCGATCTGCTGCGGGACAAGGAGACCTGGCTGATCGACGAGGCCATGGAGAAGAACGCGCCACTGGGAATGGAGATGGCTGCGCGTCTCCTGCAGCCCGAGAGCTTCGCGATGACCGCCCGTATCATCGTGCCGCTCCTCCCGGACCTGATGACACGTACGGAACTAATGGAAGAGGTGTTCACCAGGGCACCTGCGTTGACGCGCCTCCAGGGGGACGCCCTTGCTGGGGACCCGCGTTTCGCGATCGGCGTCTATCGCGCCGCCGTCGCCACGGGGGCGATGGATCGCGTCCGCTTCAAACGCAAATAGGCCCAAATCCATGCGGGCGGCCCCACCACCACACACCAAAAGCGCCAAAGTCCAGCTCACGGTCGACGCGGCCAAGATCAGCGCCGTTGGGCGAATGGCGCCTGGTGGCGACGGCGGCGACCAGGCGCGCTTCGCCACGCAGCACGGCCGCGGGTGAGGCCACCTTGCGGCCGGTGGCCCGCCGCTCGTGGTAACGCTGCGAGCCGAACTCATGCTCGAGGTCGTTGTTGGTGCGCGGCAGGCCCAGGACGGCGTAGCAGTGGAACAACCCGGGGCGATAGCTGCGGGTGACCTTACAGAAATGGTCGACGGCGCCGCTGAGGCTGCCTGCGCTGTCACGGTGACGGGCCATGGCGCCGACCAGGCCGTCGAAGCGACGCTGGAGGGTGGCAGCATCCTCGGCATCATGGTTGTTCAGGAGGTGAGCGGCCTTGTGCACCCATGGATAGACCCGCTCGATGTCCGGCCACAACGCGGCCGTCTGCTCCAGACCGCGTTCGATCAGGTCTTGTAGTCGCGCGAGCGGCGGCGTGTCCCCCTTTTTCCGCCACACGGTCCAGGCTGTCCGCCACCGCCTCCAGCCGCCCCTTGAGCTTCAGGCCCGCGGCCGCCAGCGGCGGACGGCCGTCGTCGGTGATGGCACTGCGCACCGCCGCGCAGTAGCCGCGCACCACCTCGGCCTGCGGCTCATCGCTGCCCTCGACGGACCGCTCGATCTGGCGGACGCCGCGAACCCGCTTCTTCAACTCCTTCTTCGCGTGCCGGTCGGCCTCGAAGATCGGCAGCGCCGCCTCGCGCAAAAAGTGGAACTGGCAAAGCTGGTGCGGCACCCCGGGCAGCGCCCGCTCCACTGCCCGACGGATCGAGGTCTGGCCGTCGCTGACCACCCCCACGACCGGCACGCCCACCGCCTCCGTCACCTCCCTCAGCAGCGGGGCGAGGTCCCTGGCCGTGCCGGAGAGCAGGCTCCGCGCCAGCAACACCTCGCCCGAGACGCAGTCGCGCACCACCCACAGGACCTCGTGCCCCACGTCCGGCTGCAAGCCGTCCAGCGCCAGGATCACCCGCCTCTGCTTCGCCAGCAGCGCCCGCAGCCGACGGCTGTCGGTCAACGACGTCGCCAGCAGTTCGTCGTAACGGTCGAGCAGGTTGGTCACGCTCCGCTCGGAGATCTCCAGCCCGCGCACCCGCAGGGCCTGGTGGATCTCCGGCACGCTGCGGTGGTCGCGGTGGCGCAGCACCCCCGCCAGCGCGATCACGTCCAGCCCAAACTCGTGCTTCGCCAAGGCGATCGAGCCTTCCGCCTCAGGCCGCCAAGGAAGGTCCCGGCGCTCGCAGCCAGCCTGCTCGCAACGCCGAACCTTCAGGCGCAGACGCGTCGGGCCCGCCAACGTCACAAGCGTGCGCTGGTTCTCGTAGCGTACCCGCATCGGGCTGCCGCAGGCCGGGCATGATTCCTGGATAGGCCACAGCACCGTTTCCCGGTCCGGTCGCTCGCGGGGCGATATCCTGGCCATCCGCACCTCCTGAAAGGAAGGTCCACCCCCCAGTCTAGCAGACAGTCAATCTTGCCGACCTAGTTTTTTTCGCGCGCGACTGCCCCATCATCCCCGCGTGCAGACCGGTCAGCCCTTCGGGCTGGCGGTATTCATAATCAGCGACGGAAAGCCGCACGACGCTGTGCCACTTCCTCGGTGATGGCAAGAGCCGCGGCCGGATCCATGGCTGCAAGGATCGGCCCGGCGGCCCGCGTGTCAAGCTTCTGCAGGATGGCCGCGGCCTTGGACGGATCGAGCTTGGCCAGCACCGCAGCCGCCTGCGGCGGCTTCATGTTGGCGTAGAGCCCAACCAGCGAATCGAGATCGCCATTGGCCGCGGCAGTCTCGTGCACCACCAGCTTCTCGATCTCGGCGCGCATGCGCGCGAGTTCAGCGATCTGCTGGCGGGCAAGCTGGCTGGCTGCCTCGATCTGGGTCGCGCGGGTTTCAAGCTCCTGCTCGCGACGATCGAGTTCGGCCTGGCGGCGCGCAACCTCGGCAAGCAATCGCCCATCGGCCGGACGATCCTCGCCGACCGGGCCAGGGCGGGCGCTCCCGGCAAGGGGCGCGGCAAGGGTGGGCGCCAGCACCTCGGTCGCGCGCAGGCCCGGACGGCTCAGTACCAGCGGCGGCAAAGTGGGGGCGGCAGCCTGAAGTTTGCCGATCAGTGGCGCCGCACGCAGGGGCAACAGGGCAGCGAGCCCGACCGCAGCAAACGGCAGAGCAAGGCTACAGAACGGAGAACGAGCCGATTTGGACATGACGCGATTCCGCTCAGAGCATGTTCACGCGTACCACCCGTTCCGGCGATCCCGCGGGTGAGGCGGAAACGGAGGCGGCGGGGGCAGAGCTGGGGGCAGGCAGGGAAACCACCGTGTCGGAACGCGACGCTTCCAGCGCCGCCGCCCCGATCCGCTCGGCAAAGCCTTTCGGCTCGACAAGCTCGCGCGGGATCGCGGCTGCGCGAGCGCCCTCGAGCCGGCGCGACTGGCGAACCTGGCGTTCAAGTTGGGAGGCCAGGTCTTCGGCCGCACGGCTGGCAGTGGCAAGGTCGGTAGCAGTCCGCCGGGCCCCGGCCAACCGCCCATCCACTGCTTCGAGGTCAGTCTGCACACGGCGGGCAAAGCCGCTCGCCGCATCACCCAGACGCGCCACCGCCGCATCGACCGATGGCAGCACATCTCCCGCCTCGGCAAGAGCCCGGCGGAGACGCGTGAGACGCATGTGCAGGAACCCGGCATGGCAGAGGACCACGCTCAGCAGAACCAGTGACGTGACATCGAGAACGGTGTTCATCATGCAGGGATTCTCCTTGCGAGGCCGGCTTCAGGCCGCCGGTCCAGGCCAGTCTTCAAGGATGTGTCGTTCCTCGACGCGCAATGCCACCCGCCCATCCTTCTCAGCAATGCGCGCACGCAGCACGAGCAGATCGTCACAAAAGACGTCGATCGGGTCGTCATGGCGACAATCGAGCACCAGGCGTGAACCGAGCCTCCAACGCGCGACCTCGGCCGAGGAGAGTTGGCGCTTCCCAAGCACCACGCGCAGGCGCACATGCGCCCGCGGTATTTCTTCCATCAGATGCGACCGCCAGATACTGTCGCCACCCTGCTTCTTGCCGACGAATTCCTGGCTCAGAACGTCGCGTACCGGTTCGAGCGTGGCATAAGGGATCAGGAAGTCGATATGCCCGCCGCGCCCGTCCATCAGCACCTCGGCACGAAAGGTGACAGCAGCCGCGGTAAGTTTGGTGATGGCCGCGTAGGATGGCGTGCCTTCGAAACGGTCGAGCGAGAAGTCAACCTCGCAGATCGATTCGAAGGCATGCTTGAGATCGCGGGTGATCACGTCCTCGATGAGGCGGCCAACGAAGGTACGTTCGATGGGTGTATAGGGACGCCCGTCGATCGGTTGGACGCGGTTGCGCCGCCCACCGAGCAGCACATCCACCACAGAGGCGATCAGCCGCGAATCAAGGGCAGCCAGGCAATAGCCGTCCCATTGTTCGATGCGAATCACCGCGATCATGGCGGGCAACGCGATCGAATCGAGGAATTCCTTGAGCCTTACCGGGCGGATGCGTTCGATCGAGACATCTGCGTTGTCGGCGGTGAACTTGCGGATGCTGGTGGTCATACGCCGGGCCAGCCGATCGACCACCATGTTGAGCATCGGCAGACGGTCGATGCCAACCACGGCGCCGCCGACCAGCGCCTCGAAGCCGGTGCGGGTGGTCTGCTTTTCCGCAGCGGCGCTGCCCCCGAACAGATCGTCGATGTCGCTTTGCCCGAGCGTGCTGCCGGCGGCGGCAGCCCAGGCATCGGCATCGTCCTTTCCCCCCGCGGCGGCAGCCCAGGCGTCCGCGGCATCATCCTCGGGAGCGGGAGCAGCAGGGGAAGCAGGAGCGGCGGCAGCAGCAGCCCAGGCAGCGGCTGCATCGTCCTCGCTCGCCGGAGGAGCGGCCGCCTGAGGGGGGGGCGCATCATCCTCTCCGGGCCCCGTGCCGGCGGGATCCTCCGGAACCGGGTTTTCCTCGCTGCCCGACATCAGGCGATCACCAGGCCGGTGATCAGAACGTCGCGCAGGACGCCGCGCCCCAACAGCAGGTCGAGACGGCGGAACAGGTCGCCGCGCAGGCGGTCGACCGCGACCGCTCCGTCAAGCTCGGAATCACGCAGCGTGCGCAGGTAGGTGACCAGGCTGTCGTAGACACGCGGCGTCAACACATCGACCGGCTTCTGATCCGGCTCAACTTTTGCCAGTTCGAGGGAGATGTGGATGCGCAATTGACGGGATCGACCACCATTGGGCAGCGTGATCGTCATCTCCGGGATCTCGACGAAGACCGGGCGGGCCACCTCGGGATCGGCGGGCGCGGTGGTGCCCCCGGACAACATGGCTCGCCCTTGTGCGAGCAGATCCGGCTTTAGGACAAGTGCCCCACCGATGCCGCCGGCAAGCAACAAGGGGATCCCGAGCAGAAGCAGCAGCCCCCGGCGGCTCCGCCGGGGCCCCCCTTGGCCTTCCACTTTCGCATTGGATGTGGCAGTCGCTGCGTCCGCCATGACAGGTCTCTGACTTCTTCAGAAGCTATGGGGTATTCGCCTTAAGGTTGCCGTGCTTTTTCGCGGGACAACCATGCCGCACAAGGGTATAAGCCAGCCGCACCCCCCGCGCCAGCCGAATTTCGCAGCGTGGGGTAGGTCTGGAGCTTTGCGAAATTCGGCCCCCCGGAGCAGCAGAACGTCGCTCATGGAGCAATTGGCCACTCTCCGGACCGCATTGCCGCGGCTCGGGCCCGGTAAGCTCGCCGCCCTTGGTGGCGCGGCGCTTGCGGTCTTGTTGTTCGTCGCCTGGATCGCCACGCGTCCGGGCGAACCCAAGGGGCTGCTTTATGCTGGCCTCGACCCGGCTGAAGCGGGTCGCATCGCCCAGCGCCTCGAAGAGCTGAAAGTCCCGTTCGAGGCACGTGCCGACGGCACCACTTTGCTTGTTCCCGTCTCGCAGGTCCCGCGGGTGCGCATGGAACTCGCCGCCGCCGGCCTGCCACACCAGAGCGGCGCTGGCTATGAATTGCTCGACGCTCAGTCGCCCATGAACATGACCTCGTTCATGCAGCACGTGCAGCGCCTGCGCGCATTGGAAGGCGAGCTGGCTCGTACCATCATCACTATGGGCGGTGTGAAGACGGCGCGCGTGCACATCGTTCTGCCCGAGCGCGAGAGTTTCGCACGCGAAGCCCCCAATCCCACCGCCTCGGTGGCAGTCACCATGACCGGCGCCGCCCGCCTGACCAGTTCCCAGGCCGCCGCCATTCGCCTGGTGGTCGGTGGCGCGGTGCCGCGGCTGCGCCAGGAAGATATCTCGGTGCTCGATCCGTCAGGTGTCGTCCTGGCCGCCGATGGCGGCAATGCCGCCGCCGCGGGGCGGCTCACCGAGATGAAGGCCTTGCAGGAACAGGCGCTGCAACGTGCCGTCATGAATCTGCTCGAGCCGTTGCTCGGCCCGGGCCATGTGCGTGCCATCGCCTCGGTAGAACTTGACGGATCACGCGAAACCCAGCGTGAGGAAAAGTTCGATCCGCTTTCGCAGGTCGAGCGATCCAAGCAGACCCAGGTGGACCAGGAAACCTCCGAGGAAAACCGCGCGCGTGACCCAGTCACGGTGGGGCAGAACCTGCCCAACCAGCAACAGGGTAACGGCAATGCCACGACCAAGACCGCGGCCACCCGCAACGGCGAGACCATCAACTACGAGATCAGTTCCACACTCAGTGAACGCGTCCGCGAACCCGGTGCCCTGAAGCGCCTGACCGTGGCCGTGGTGGTGGACGGAGACGTCAACACCTTGCCCCCCGCCGAGCGGGACCGGCTTGCCAGCCTGGTGCGCGCTGCGGTCGGCTTCGATGAGAAGCGCGGTGACCAGGTCAGCGTCGAGACGATGCGCTTCGCTGCCGGCAAGGCCGAGGGTACCGAGGCCGGCGGCACCGCCGACACCGCCGACCAGCCCAGCTGGCTGGTGATCGCAGCCGCGGTGGCGCTGTTCGTGCTGCTGGCCGGCGGTGGCGGCATCGCCGTGGCAGTGCGCCGGCGCAAGAACCGCGAGATGGCCCGCCGCATGGCCGAACAGGCGGCGCTGGCGGCTGCGGCTGCGCCGGAAGAAGAAATGATGCTGCTGTCCAGCCTCGACCAGCCGATCCGTGCCTCGGCAGTGGTCGCGCTCAACGAGTTGCTGGACACGCGGCCGGATGAGGCGCTGGCGGTGCTGCGCGCCTGGATCGCTGAGGAAGGCGGATTGTGAGCCGCCGCTTCATCCCCCCTGCAATCGCCGCTTTCGGCGAAGGCCCGGAGGCCGAACAGGCCCGTGCTTTGGCCCGTGCCCGCGAGGATGGCTTCGCCGAGGGCCGGGTAAGGGGCCAGGCCGAAGGCCATGCAGCGGGGCTGGTCGAAGGGATTGAACGCGCCCGTGCCGAAGCCGCTGTCGAAATCCAGGCACTGCAGCGCCGCTGCGCCGAAACCGCCGCCCCGGGAGCGGTCCTTGCCGCGCTGCAAAAAGTGCTGCGCACGCAGGCCGACGATCTGGCGGCGCTGGAGGCGGCGAGCGCGGCCGCGGTGGATGCCGCGCTGGCCTGCCTGTTCCCCGTGCTGTTGCAGAGCGGGGCCGGCGCTGAGGTTGCGGCCATCACGCGCACCGCCCTGGCTGAACGCACGCCAGCGACCCTGAAACTGCGTGCCCATCCGGCGACACTGGCCGCCACGGCGACCGAACTGGCTGCCCAAACCGCCGCCGGCCATCTGATCCTGAACCCCGATGCGAACCTGCCCGAGGGCGCCGCCGAGATCTCCTGGACCGGCGGTGGGCTCGCTTTCGATCCGCATGAGCTGCTGCTGCGCGTGCGCGCAACCCTCCGCCCCCCCGAGGACACCCCGACATGAGCGACTCCTCTTCTTCCCCGATCGGTGACGACCGGCTCGCCTCGGTCATGGATATCCCGGTCACTCTTACTGTGGTGCTCGGCGAGAAGAAGATGCCGCTCGGCAAACTTTACGCGCTGGGGCGCGGCTCGATCATCGAAGTGGACAAGAAAGTTGGAGAGCCGGTCGAGATCTTCGTCAACGACCGCCTGGTCGCGCGTGGGGAAGTGCAGCTCACCGAGGAAGGCCGGCTGGCGATCTCGATGACCGAGATCGCCTCGGCGTCCTGATCTCTTCCCAGCGCATGAACGGCAGAATGCCGAACCTCCTTCTGCGGACCCTGGCGATGGCGATGGCGCTTTGCGCCCCCACCATGGCCTCGGCGCAAACCCTCTCGCTCTCGATGCCCGGCGGCGCGCAGAGCCTGACCACCAACGTCGCCGGCCTGATCGCCATTACCAGCCTGTTGGCCCTGGCGCCGGGATTGCTGGTGGTCGGCACCGCCTTCACCCGGCTCGTGGTAGTGCTGTCGCTGCTGCGCACCGCGCTCGGCCTGCAGCAGAGCCCGCCCAACACCGTCATTATCGGGCTCGCATTGTTCCTGACCGGTTTCGTGATGGCACCGGCGATGCAGACCGCCTGGTCGGACGCGGTGGTGCCGCTGACCAACGGCGTGATCACCGAGGAAGAGGCGTTCCTGCGTGGGGTCAAGCCGTTCCGCAGCTTCATGGAAGCGAACGCCAGCGACAAGGACGTTGTGCTGTTCATGGAACTGTCCGGCTGGACACCGCCGAAGCCGGCGGCCACCCCCGATGCCGCCGAGACGCCCCCGAACGATCCCCCCCGCTCCGCCCAGCCCGGCGGCAAGTCGGGCAAGCCCAACAGCGTCTCACGCAAGGTGCGCAGCGAGCTGCCGTTTTCGGTACTTTGCCCGGCTTTCCTGATCAGTGAGCTGTCCAAGGCCTTCCAGATCGGCTTCCTGTTGTTCCTGCCGTTCCTGGTCATCGACATCGCCGTCTCGGCGGTGCTGATGGGCATGGGCATGATGATGCTGCCGCCGGTGGTGGTCAGCCTGCCGTTCAAGCTGATCTTCTTCGTCCTGGTCGATGGGTGGGAACTGGTCGCGGGCTCGCTGGTGCGGAGTTTCACGACGTGATCCCCCCGGCACCGAACAACGAGGCCCTGAGCGCACGGCCTCCGGCCGTGGCACCGGAGCCGCCGCGCCCACGTCGCCGCCGCCGTATCGCGGCGGCGTTACGCTACGTCTCCGGCCAGACCCGGTTTCCCGTGGTGGTGGCGACCGGCCATGGCGCGGTCGCCGAGCGCATCCTTGATCTCGCCCGTCGCAGCGGGGTGCCAGTTGCCGCCGATGCCGACCTTGCCGAGACGCTGGCACGGCTTGATCTCGGCGAGGCGATCCCGCCTGAGGCCATCGCCGCGGTGGCGGCAATCCTGCTGCCCATTCTCACCCGTACCCGACCCTCACGAGGCCGCCCATGAGACCCCCTCAGCCACGCGGGCGCACGCCCGAGCCGCCACGTGATGCCACCTCCCCGCTCGACAAGGCCGCCATCGTGATGATGGTGCTCGATGAGGAGCGCTCGCACCGCATCTTCTCGCGCCTGGAGGAAGAGGAGATCCGGCGCCTCTCGCGCGCGATGGCCAATCTTGGCCGCGCCGATGTCGAAGTGGTCGAACGGACCATCTCCGAATTCCGCAATGAGGTCGGTCGCACCGGCAACGTGTTCGGCACCGTCGAGTCCACCGAGCGGCTGCTTCGCCGCATGCTCCCCGGCGAGAAGGTCGAGGAGATCATGGACGAGATCAAGGGTCCCGAAGGCAAGAACATGTGGGAGAAGCTCTCCAACATCTCGCCGGAGGTGCTGTCGAGCTACCTGCGCAACGAGTACCCGCAGACGGCGGCGGTGATCCTGGCCAAGCTGCCCGCGCCGCACGCGGCCCGTGTGCTGCGCCTGCTGCCCGAGCCGGTGGCCGCCGAGATCTCGGTACGCCTCGTGCGCATGGACAGCATCCAGCGCTCGGTGCTGGTCGACATCGAAGAAACGCTCAAGCGCGAATTCATGACCAACCTCGCCCGCAGCTACGAGCGCGACAGTTCCTCGATCATGGCGGAGATGCTGAACCGCTCGGACAAGGACATGGTGGAGCGCGTGATGCGCGTGCTCGAGGAAAAGGAACCGCAGGCAGCCGCCCGGATCCGGCGCATCATGTTCACCTTCGAGGATCTGGCGCGCGTGGACCGCTCGACCTTCGGCGTGCTGATCGCCGAATGCCCGGCCGACCGCCTGCCGATCGCACTGTCCGGCGCGCTGCCCGAAACCCGCGATCTCTTCCTCAGCAACATGTCCGAGCGTGCCGCCAACATGCTGCGTGAGGAAATCGACGCGATGCCCGCACAGCGGCGCAAGACCATCGACGACGCGCAGGCCGAGATCATCGCCATCGCCAAGCGCCTGGCCGAGGAAGGACGGATCTTCATCCTCGACGAGAACGAGGAGACCGAGGAGATGGGCTAGTGTCCCGTGCCCGGCCATTGCGCAGGTCCGGTCGGATGAACCGGAACACCGGCTCCGGGGCCGATGTTTTGCCCCGGTGGCATGCGCCATCGGCGCCTGCATTGCCAGCCTCTCATGTCCCCTGACGACGGTCCGATCGGGCCCGTCCCAGCGACGCAACCAGCGCACGAGGCCGGGCTCGCCTATCTGCAGGCGGCCCGTGCCACGGGCAGCGCCCTGCGCTCCCGCTCCGGGGACGGCCAGGGTGCGGAACCGGGGCTCGGCGTGTCCAGCCTCGACGCGCTGGTGCCCACGCCCGGTCCCACCTTTCCGCTCGCGCTGATGCTGGCGGCGCTGCGTCCGGATGCCCGTGCCTGGCTCGGTGGGGAGCGGGTGCGCCGCGCCGCGCACGAGCTCGCAATGACCGAGGCTGAGTTGCTGGGCATGCTCGACGCGTCGCCGCGTCCCCCTCTTTCGCTCGGCGACCCCCTGCCCTGGATCGGACGGCGGCTGCCGTTGTTGGTTTCGGGTGTGGTGGTCTGGGTCGACCTGTTCTGGCGCCCCGACCGTGGTGCAAGGCGGCGCCGGATCGGGGCCTTTGCCGCGCGGCTTGCCTTGCCGGTAACCGGACAAATGGAAATCCGCGGGCGACTAGAAGAACACCGGCTGGACGTGGTGGCCGAAACCGAGCGCGCCTTGCCGCGTCCGCTCGCTGCCGACCTTGTGGACGAGTACGAAGGGCTGGTGCGACGCCTGGGTCTGAACGGAACGCTGACTTTGCGAAATCCGAATGCTTGAACGCGAAACGAGAGTAAGTTAGAAGGACAAGCCACCTCTGGTTGTGTCATGAGCGCCCACGGCTCCGGAAAACGTATCATCATCAAGCACGCCGACCACGGTGGGCATGACGAAGAGCATGGCGGGCAATGGAAGGTCGCCTACGCGGATTTCGTGACCGCGATGATGGCGTTCTTCCTGATCATGTGGCTGCTTTCGATCACCACAGAGAGCCAACGTGCGGGTATCGCCAAATACTTCACCACGACGACGATTTTCAACATGAAGACCGGAGACGGGGTGCTCGACGGCGGCCGCGCAGTGCTTGATGGCTCCGATGCCAAGACCGAAAAGCTGACGTCAAGTCGCGAGGACGGTGGTCTCGACAGCCCCAAGGAAGGCGGGCCAACCGAGGCGCAGGACGACCCGATGGCGATGATCAGCGACCGCACGGAGCGTCAGCGCTTCGAGGCCGTGAAGGCCGAGTTCGAGCGGATGCTGCGCGAGGGCGCGCTGAAGGATCTCTCGGAGAACCTCAAGATCGAGATGACACCCGAGGGGTTGCGCATTCAGATCTTCGACCGCGATGGCGTGCCGATGTTCGCCCCCGGCGCGATCGAGCCCACGCCGCGACTTGCCCGCATCCTCAACGTAATCGGTGGC
The DNA here is from genome assembly GCF_937425535.1 of Rhodovastum atsumiense. NCBI lineage: Bacteria > Pseudomonadati > Pseudomonadota > Alphaproteobacteria > Acetobacterales > Acetobacteraceae > Rhodovastum > Rhodovastum atsumiense. The sequence goes on along the minus strand of NZ_OW485602.1, from coordinate 126,718 downwards.
GTGCTCGCAACTGTGCGAAATTCTGTCATCGTCTCCGGGCATACCGACGCCCAGCCCTTCAGTCGCGGCAACTACTCCAACTGGGAACTGTCCACCGACCGCGCCAACGCCACGCGTCGCGTGCTGGAGAGCAACGGTGTCGCGGGCGGTCGCATGCTGAAGGTCGAGGGCCGCGCCGCCACCGACCTGCTGATCCCCGACCCGGCCACCGATCCCCGCAACCGGCGCATCGCCATCACCATCCTGCGCAGCGACGTCGAGACAGCGATGCGCTCCAACTCTCGCCGGCCCACCAACGCCCGTCCCTGACCCCTTCACATCCACCCTCCATAGCCACGTGCCTGATACGCCCCAGGAGAATCCGGAATGACCCTGCTGAATGCCATCAACTCCGCGCTGTCGGGCCTGAATGCCGAATCACAGCGCCTGAGCGCCATTTCCAACAACGTCGCCAACAGCTCAACTGTCGGCTACAAGAAAACGGAAACGTTGTTCGAGAGCATGGTGCTCAATGGCACCGCCTCGTCCGGTTCCAACCTCGCGGGCGTGCACGGCATCAACCGGATGGACATTGCTTCCGTCGGGCAGATGGAAACCACCGGCATCACCACCGACCTTGCTGTGAACGGCAACGGATTCTTCGTGGTCAACACGAAGGCGGATAACAGCGGCGAGTATCTGGCTTCCCGCGCGGGCTCCTTCCGCCCCGATGCCTCCGGCAACCTGGTCAACACGGGGGGCTATTACCTGCAGGGCATCCAGTTGGATTCGGCAGGCCAGCCCGTCACCAACGCCACTGACAGCAACATCACCAGCCTGGGGACGGTCAACATCGGCAACCTGCAGGCCACCGCCTCGGCGACCACAAAGGTCACCTTCAACGCGAACCTGCCAAGCACCGATATCAGCGATTGGAGCACCACCAGCACCCAGGCGCAAACCGCCCATACCAGTTCGGTCCAGTATTATGACGCACTGGGCAATGCACAAACGCTGACGATCACCTTCCAACCGGTTTTCTCCACTCCCACCACACCAACGGCCAACACCTGGAACATGGTTATCCAGGACACCGCGAAGATACCCGCCACAGCCGCTACAGGAACTATCAGTGTATGGGGTACAGACGGTACTTCGCCGACAAATTCACTGATCACAACAACTGGTGTGCTCAGTTCCTCCAACGGTGACATCTCCGGCCAGGCGAAGCTGACCTTCAACGGCGCCGGTTCTACGAGTTCTTCTCAGCCGGCCGGAACCCTGTCCGCTGTTGATGCAACGACATCAATTTATCCCGTTGGAACGGCACCAACCTACGACTCCACGACTGGTGATTTCACGATTACGACCGGAGCGGGTAGGACCCTCAAGGTCAACGTCGGCGTCCTCAACAGCAGCGCCGGCATGACCCAGTATGCAGGCGCTTACTCGGCCACCAAGATTGAGAAGGACGGCGCCTCCTTCGGCATGCTGCAAGGCGTGAGCGTCGATGGTGACGGCAAGGTCATCGCCTCGTTCTCCAACGGCTCTACCCGGCCGATCTACCAGCTCGAACTGGCGCTCTTCACCAATCCCGATGGGCTCAGTGCGGTCTCCGGCGGTGCCTTTGCCATGGACCCCGCAGCCGGCGTACCGCGCCTGTTCAAACCCGGTCAGGGCCCCGCCGGCGCCACCGAGGGTGGTGCGCTTGAAGGCTCGAACGTCGATATCAGCACGGAACTGACCCGGCTGATCCAGACCCAGCGCGCCTATTCCTCCTCGGCCACGGTGATCCAGACCAGCAACCAGATGCTGGACGTCGCCAACCGCCTGAACCAGTAGCGCCGGCCGGGGCGGCTTTGGCCGTCCCGCCGCCATCTTCTGCGGACTCATCGACATGACAATCTCGGGCGCCCTCGCGAACGCGCTGTCCTCGCTGCAGATCGAGCAGCGCCAGGCCGAACTGATCGCCGGCAACATCGCCAACGCCAATACTCCGGGCTACGTTCGTCGCGGCCTGCCGAGGGCCGAGCAGATCACAGGCACTCAGGGCACCGGCGTCGAGCCGGGAACGCTGGTGCGCCTGGGTGATGCCACACTGGAAGCAGCCGCCAACCAAACCGCCGGCGCGCAGGCCTACAGCCAGCGCATGATTGACGTGCTCGGCGCCTATATGAAGACCGTTGGCCAACCTGCCGATTCACAGTCATTGCCGTCCACCCTTTCGGCATTCCAGAAATCACTGGCCGCTCTGTCGTCCAATCCCGATAACACGGTGGCACAGCAGGCAGCGGTGAGCGCCGCGCAGGATCTGGTGGACACACTGCACGGGCTTGACACAGCGGTCGCGGATGCGCGTGTGCAAGCCGACCAGGGTCTCAATGCCGATGTGACAGCAGTGAATACCGCCCTCACCCAACTCTCCGAAAATGAGGTCGACCTCAAACGCGCAGCCTCCCGCGGCGAGACCACGGCCCCCTTCGAAGATACCCGCGCTAGCCTGATCGCAGAGATCGCGCAGCGTGTTCCGGTGAAGGTGTTTCAGGATTCCAACAACAGCATCATCATCACCACCGACCGTGGCACCACGCTGTGGGACGGGCAGGTGCACAAACTCTCCTTCACACCAACGTCTGCACTTCCTGCGGGGCAGGTGGGCGATACAATCAAGGTGGATGGACGGGTACTTAATGCTTCGGAAAGCGGGAGCATCGCCGCTGGCCTGACATTGCGCGATACGACGCTGCCCAAATTCTCGCAGCAATTAGATGCAATCGCCGGGAATCTCGTTCTTGCATTTCAACAAAAAGAAACAAACACCAACGCAGCCGGCGTATTCATTGTTAATTCATCGACCATTGCCGGCGTGCACAACGGCATTGGTGATGACCACTCCCTCGTATTGACGACCGACGCAACCTATACGACTCCCTTCGATGTCACTGACAGCAGTGCGATCACCGGCCTTGCCAGCGCCATCACGCTAAACTCAAGGCTGGATCCCTCCCAATCCAACGGCGAAGTCTGGCGCATTCGCGACGGCGCTCAGGCCACTTCCGAAGGTTATAGTTCTGACAACAGTAAGATACTTTCCTTTATTCAAGCCCTGAACGGACAAGGATCATACGACTCCTCGGTTACTGACCTGCCTAACGGGCTCAACCTTTCCAATGCCACATCGCAGGTGGCAGGACTGCAGCAGTCCGAGTTGGCGACCTGGACCTCACGCAACGAGACCCGCACCTCGCAAGCGCAGGAAGCTCAGACCACGCTAAAGAACCAATCCGGCGTAAATATCGATGAAGAGCTGCAGCGCCTGCTGCTTGTGCAGCAGACCCATTCCGCCAGCGCCCAGGTGATCCAGGCGGCGGCACGAATGCTCGACGAGTTGAACAAGCTGCAGTGACGGAGAACCGCCATGCTTGACCGTATCGCCACCGCCGCCGCCTCGCTTACGCGTCAGAACCAACTGACACGCATGCAGCGGGAGATGAACCGCCTGACCAACGAGATCAGCTCAGGCGCCATCGAGAATCCTGCCAGTCAGCTTGGATCTGGAGCTTCGGTTCTGTACCGACTGCATATCGACCAAGATCTGCAGACCGCCCTAAATACAAGCATAACATCTGCTGGACAGCGACTGGATACGATGCAAACCGCATTGTCATCCATGACCGACATCACCAAAGAAATGGCAGCAGCAACGCTGAACGTTTCTGCAAGCATGCCTGGTACCGGCATGAACGTGCTGGCCGCTCAGGCCCGCAGTGCTCTGTCGCAGGTCACCGACCTGCTGAACACGGAATACGATGGTCATGCCATCTTTGCCGGGAGCGACAGCGCTGGCTCGCCCATGGCGGATGGTTCGGTCATCGCAACCCAGGCCCAGACCATCCTGAACACCCAGGCTGCCGCCAAGCCTGGTGGAAAGCTCCAGCTTGAGGATGTCGCGGCGCTGCTTGGTGGTGGCACCACCACCACCACGAACCTGTCCGCGGATGGCAAAACCACGACTCTCACGACCCCCGGCTACGGCACTGTCACCATCACGACCAATTCCGACGGCACGACGACCAAGACTGAGAGCGACTCGGTTACCCACCCCAGCGGCGGCACCAATACCACCACCGTCAACAGCAGCGGCCTCGTCGACTTCTTCAACGACAACAACGTGACCATCGTCAAAGGTGGCGTTGCCAGTCAAAGCATCAACTACACGGTCGGCAGTGCAGGGGCCACCACACTGGCCGCGCAGATCGTCGATGCGTCAGGCAATGTTGTCCGCACCATCTCCATTTCGGGCACGGGCTTCACGGCAGGCGCAACTGGTACCGTTTCATTCGACGGCACCGATGGCGGGACTCCCTCCGTCGCGCTGCCGGCGCAGAACTACCGGGTAGCCCTGGTCGACACCAGCGGCGCGACGCCGCAGCCGGCGGGAACGCCCGCACTGACAAGCAGCTTCACTGGAACCGCCTATGTTGCCGGTGACGACGGCAAACGATCCCAGGTGATGATCGGTGCCACCAGCACTATCAGCTACGACGTAAAGGCCAACAAAAGCGATTTCCGGAGCCTGATGCAGGGGTTGTCGATGCTGAGCCTGCTCGATTCCGACAAGCTCGACAACGCTGCCAAAAAGAATCTGCTGGAAAAAGCCGGCTCACTGCTCACCGGCGTGCAGAGCCAAATTTCCGTCACCGCGGGTGTGCTTGGCTCCACCCAGCAGCGCCTCGACCGTGCCGCCACCATCCAGCAATCCGCGTCCAACGCCACTGTCAAGCAGATCCTGCAATACGAGCAGGCCGACACCTACACCGATGCCCAGAAGCTGCAAACGCTGCAGGTCCAGCTCCAGGCGACCTACGCCATCACGGCGTCGCTCTCCAAGCTGAGCCTGGTGAACTACATCAGCTGATCCGACACCGAGGTTCCCATGCCGACACCCAGCGGCAGAACGCCGCGCCTGCTGCTGACATTGCTCCTGGTGCCGCTCCTGGCCCTGCTCTTTGCCCTCGCGGCTCCACCCGCGCGGGCGCAGGTGCTGCTGCGCGATCTGGTGTCGATCGAAGGCGTGCGCGCCAACCAGCTCGTGGGCTATGGGCTGGTGGTCGGGCTCCAGACCACCGGCGACACGCTGCGCAATTCCCAGTTCACCCAGCAATCACTGAGTGCGATGCTGGAGCGGATGGGCGTGAACGTGAACGGGCTGCAGATGCAGACCCGCAACACGGCTGCCGTGGTGGTCACCACAACCCTGCCCGCCTTCGCCCGCCAGGGCACGCCGTTCGATGTGCAGGTCTCTTCGCTCGGCGATGCCAAGTCACTGCAGGGCGGCACACTCATGGTCACGCCGCTGATGGGCGCGGACGGCGAGGTCTATGCCGTCGCCCAGGGTCCGGTGGTCGTGGGCGGCTTCGAGGCCAAGGGTGCCGCACAATCGGTCAAGCAAGGCGTGCAGACCGCAGGCCGCGTGCCCAATGGCGCAATCGTGGAACGCGAGGTGCCGAACACGCTTGATTCGCTGCCAGGCGTCCGGCTGGCGTTGCGCAACCCCGACTTCACCACGGCAAACCGCATCGAATCCGCGATCAATGCCCAACTTGGCATGGGCACGGCAGTGGCGCGCGATCTTGGTACCGTGGACGTGCAGATCCCGCCCGGTTACACAAATCGTGTGACCGCCCTGATTGCCTCGCTCGAGCGCATCGAGGTGAAGCCCGATATATCTGCCAGAGTGGTGATCGATGAAAAGAGCGGCACCATCGTGGTTGGCGCGGACGTGAAGCTCGATCCGGTGGCAGTCACGCATGGCAATTTGACAGTGCGCGTGACCGAAACCCCGCAGGTCAGCCAGCCCAACCCCTTCTCCAACGGACAAACCGTCGTGGTGCCGAACACCAAGGTCGAGATTGCCGATCAATCCGACAAGAAGCTTGAGATCCTGAAGAAGTCGGCAACGCTGAAGGATCTGGTGAATGGGCTGAACGCACTTGGCCTGGGCCCGCGCGACCTGATCCAGGTGCTGAATGCCCTGAAGGCATCTGGTGCCCTGCATGCCGAGTTGCAGTTCATCTGATCCCACAAAAAGGCTGCCATGCGCGCGCGGTCATTCTTCTTGCTCTGCCTCGCGGGCATGGCGGCAATTGCGGTATCATGTAGCACAAGCCACCGCTGGCCGGTTCGCGTTCTGAGATCGGCTATCTACTCTCGTCCCACTGGTATGCGGAAGGAGAGTGGCGGTGGCCGAGCAGCATGTCATCCGTGTATTGCGTGACAAGCGCTCCGAGTTGGCGGGGCTGGTGAAAGGCCTGGAGCGGGAGCTGGGCGAGCACCGCGCTGCCCTGATGCATCTCGATGTCACCATGCGGCTGTTCGATCCGGAAACCCGGCCCGAGGAGATCGGCCCTCGACAGCGGCGGCGATGCAATGCCTGGTTCCGCCCTGGTGAATGCCTTCGGCTGATCTACGACGTGCTGCGCGATGCGCCGCAGCCGATGACGACGCGCGAGGTGGTCGAGCGGATGACGGAGCTGAAGAGCATTTCGCTCAGCGACGATTGCCAGCACGCCTTGATCCAGAAGACCGTTCTGGCATCGCTCAACCGCGCCAAGGACACGATCGAGCGGGTCGAGACCGCCGGCGTGGTCAGATGGCGGGTACGTCAGGCCGCCCGGGAACGCTGCCAATAGCCGCAGAAGTCGATCGATGGCCGGCCCCGCAAAGCCAGGCGGACCACCCCATGCACCTGCTCGCCGTTGCTGACGCGCCGCGCGTCTTCCCGCCAGGCGGCTTCCTGGGCATAGCGGAGGAGATACGGCCCGGCGATGTGGTGGTGGTGCCCCAGCTCGCTGCGGCGCAGACGGGAAAAATAGGACTCCGCGCCGTTGGTGCAGGCGCCCCCGATGCTATAGCCCTCCTGGTGGTTGACACGCCGCATCGGAAAGTGGGCATGCAGCCTGTTCCAGGCCGGGCTCTCGTCGGCATGCAGCTCGGTGGCTTGGGCGATCCGCTGGGAAATGATCGGCAGCACAGCTTCCTCGGCCGGCACCACCTGCACCAGCGTGGGGCCGCGGCGTTCGCGCATCACCACGACGACCTGGCGCTTGCCCGACTGGTTCTCGGCGAGTCGCCGGTCGACCCGGTTCGCCGCTAGATTGGCTGGCCGGACATGGCCGCCGAAATAGGCGCCGTCGAGCTCGACCTCACGTCCTGCACCGCCGATGCGCAACGCCTTCGTGCTGGACGCCATTGCCTCGCGCATTTTGTGCGCCAGGACGAATGCCGTCTTATGCTGGACATCGAGCTCACGGGAGAGCGCGAGCATGCTGTGGCCCTTGACCTCGTTGCAGAACGCGACGACGGCCAGCAGATAGGTGCGCAACGGCAGCTTGTGGTGCGCAAACAGCGTCCCCGAAGTAATGGAGAAATCGCCGCGGCACGCTTTGCAACGCCAGCGCGGCCGGTCCGGTGATCTCGGGCAGGCGTAGCAGATCATGCAGCCGCAGCCAGGGCAGACCGGCTTGCCGTCGGTTTCAGGCCAGCGGAGGCGCACGAACACGTTCACCACGCCGCTATCCGACATGCGCATGACCTTCGCCGTACTGAGCGAGCGTGCCGCCGCGGAAAGCAGGAAATGTTGCGCCATGGCCAGCCACCTGCAATGATCCCAACCCTTTCCTGCCAGAAGCCCGGCAGGAGTACAAGGCTGATTTCGCTCGTGGCGGCAGCTCCATAATGCCGGGTCAGTCTGGGGGAGGCCGGTAGCGAGGCCCCGCACCTCGTCGAGCCGTGTGACGGCACGGGCCAGTTCGGCCGGGCTCTGCAGCGCCGGCCCATCGCGCAACCGGTCGAGGGGGCTCCGCCGTGTCCCCTCGGGCGGAACCAACAGGCCCTCGAGCCGCTCGCGCCCCTCAAGCGTGAGGCCGGCCAGCGCCTGGCGCCAGAGCCGCTGGGCGGCACGGCTGCGCACGCGAGCGACAGCGCGCTCCAGCGTCGTCGCCCCAGGCAGCAGCACTTTGCGGACTACAAGCCAGGCGGTAGCACGGTCGAATAGCGCGCTCGGCCGGTCGGAGCCGGTCCAACACAGGGCGTAGAGCCAGCGGTTGAGCCGGAACTGCACGAGCGGATCGGAGAAGGATCGGTAGCCGTAGCGCTCGCGGATCTCGGCCGGGTGGCGCGTGCGCCAGCGCGAGGCCGCGTATTCGGCCATCAGCCCGTCCGGGACGACGCCGATCTGGTCGGCGACGAAGCGGACGGCGCGCGACGGAACGTCAGCCGGGTCATCGAGGAAGGCGCCAAGGAAACGCACGGTGCCGAGTTGCACCGCGAAGCCGAGGCGCATGTGGGCGCCACGGCGCCCGGCAACAAGGGCGCGGTCGGTGTCGTCGAGATGGAAGTAGCGGGCGAGTTGCTCGGGGCTGGGCTCCCCGGCGTAGCGGCCGTAGCGGCGCTCCTGCTCCTCGGTTAGGAAGGAGACGGGCACGTGGGTCTCGCCGGCTGGTCCGTCTGTCTCAGGATCGCGCCGCGTCGCCGCAGACCGGCTTGGCCAGTTCGCGGTAGAGGGTGCTGCGATGCACCTCAAGCAGCCGGGCGACCTCGCGCACGGGCCGCCCTTCCTCGACGAGCCTACGGCCGAGGGCGGCCTGCTCTGCAGCCAGCGAAGGCGGGCGGCCGAAGCGTACCCCCCGTGTCCGGGCCGCCTCGCGCCCGGCGCCTGTGCGGCTGAGAATCAGCGCGCGCTCGAACTCGGCGATGCCGGCGAACACCGTCAAAATCATCCGGCCGGCGGGGCTGGTGGTGTCTGCCCAGGGTTCGGCCAGACTGCGCAGCCCGGCACTGACCTCGCGCAGCCGCTCGGCGAGGTCAAGCAGGTCGCGGGTCGAGCGGGCCAAGCGGTCCAGGCGGGTGACGATCAGCACGTCGTCTTCCCGCAACTGATCGAACAGCCTGGCCAACTCTGGACGGTCACGGCGGGTGCCAGACGTGATTGCTCACGGGGTTGGCGGGAGGGGGTTGCGCTGGGCGCTGAGATGTGAATCAAAATCCGGATGCCGACACCTCCTCGCATCCGGCTGACCGAGGCTGAAAAGGACGCACTGCTGCTGGAGCAGGCGGCGCTGATTGAGCGCATGGCGGCGCGGATCGCCGAGTTGGAAGCGCTGGTTGGCAAACCGCGGAAGACGTCGTCGAATTCCAGCCTTCCGCCGTCCCAGGATGGCCCGGGGCGCAAGAACCGGGAGCGGAAGCAGTCGCGCAAACCCCGCCCCTCGCGACCGGGGGCGGCGCGGCCCCTGGCGGACACCCCCGATCAGACGGAACGCTGCCTGGTCGAGGCCTGCCCGCACTGCGGAACGGCCGTGGCCGAGACGGCGCAGCAGTGCCGCGAGCGCTACGACCACGTCGACCTTCCTGTCGTCCGCCCGCAGGTGACGCGGGTCGAAGTGTTCGGCGGACGGTGTCGCGGTTGCGGCCGGCGCTATCGCGCCCCGACGCCGGCGGGCATGCCACCGGGCACGCCGTTCGGACCGGGGATCCACGCCCTGCTGGCCTACCCGGCATTATGGAGCTGCCGCCACGAGCGAAATCAGCCTTGTACTCCTGCCGGGCTTCTGGCAGGAAAGGGTTGGGATCATTGCAGGTGGCTGGCCATGGCGCAACATTTCCTGCTTTCCGCGGCGGCACGCTCGCTCAGTACGGCGAAGGTCATGCGCATGTCGGATAGCGGCGTGGTGAACGTGTTCGTGCGCCTCCGCTGGCCTGAAACCGACGGCAAGCCGGTCTGCCCTGGCTGCGGCTGCATGATCTGCTACGCCTGCCCGAGATCACCGGACCGGCCGCGCTGGCGTTGCAAAGCGTGCCGCGGCGATTTCTCCATTACTTCGGGGACGCTGTTTGCGCACCACAAGCTGCCGTTGCGCACCTATCTGCTGGCCGTCGTCGCGTTCTGCAACGAGGTCAAGGGCCACAGCATGCTCGCGCTCTCCCGTGAGCTCGATGTCCAGCATAAGACGGCATTCGTCCTGGCGCACAAAATGCGCGAGGCAATGGCGTCCAGCACGAAGGCGTTGCGCATCGGCGGTGCAGGACGTGAGGTCGAGCTCGACGGCGCCTATTTCGGCGGCCATGTCCGGCCAGCCAATCTAGCGGCGAACCGGGTCGACCGGCGACTCGCCGAGAACCAGTCGGGCAAGCGCCAGGTCGTCGTGGTGATGCGCGAACGCCGCGGCCCCACGCTGGTGCAGGTGGTGCCGGCCGAGGAAGCTGTGCTGCCGATCATTTCCCAGCGGATCGCCCAAGCCACCGAGCTGCATGCCGACGAGAGCCCGGCCTGGAACAGGCTGCATGCCCACTTTCCGATGCGGCGTGTCAACCACCAGGAGGGCTATAGCATCGGGGGCGCCTGCACCAACGGCGCGGAGTCCTATTTTTCCCGTCTGCGCCGCAGCGAGCTGGGGCACCACCACCACATCGCCGGGCCGTATCTCCTCCGCTATGCCCAGGAAGCCGCCTGGCGGGAAGACGCGCGGCGCGTCAGCAACGGCGAGCAGGTGCATGGGGTGGTCCGCCTGGCTTTGCGGGGCCGGCCATCGATCGACTTCTGCGGCTATTGGCAGCGTTCCCGGGCGGCCTGACGCCCCCGCCATCTGACCACGCCGGCGGTCTCGACCCGCTCGATCGTGTCCTTGGCGCGGTTGAGCGATGCCAGAACGGTCTTCTGGATCAAGGCGTGCTGGCAATCGTCGCTGAGCGAAATGCTCTTCAGCTCCGTCATCCGCTCGACCACCTCGCGCGTCGTCATCGGCTGCGGCGCATCGCGCAGCACGTCGTAGATCAGCCGAAGGCATTCACCAGGGCGGAACCAGGCATTGCATCGCCGCCGCTGTCGAGGGCCGATCTCCTCGGGCCGGGTTTCCGGATCGAACAGCCGCATGGTGACATCGAGATGCATCAGGGCAGCGCGGTGCTCGCCCAGCTCCCGCTCCAGGCCTTTCACCAGCCCCGCCAACTCGGAGCGCTTGTCACGCAATACACGGATGACATGCTGCTCGGCCACCGCCACTCTCCTTCCGCATACCAGTGGGACGAGAGTAGATAGCCGATCTCAGAACGCGAACCGGCCAGCGGTGGCTTGTGCTACATGATACCGGATCAAAGCCTGGCGAAACAAGTTCTTCGTCTTCCTGCATGACCGGCGCGTTCCGCCGACCAACAACATTAGCGAGCAGGAAATCCGGCCCTCCGTGGTGTTCCGCAAGGTCACCAACGGGTTCCGCTCAGCCTGGGGTGCCAAGGTCCACGCCGGCTACCGATCGGTCACCGGGACGGCCCGCCTGAAAGGAACCACCGCTCTCAACGCCGTCCGCGCTCTCATCGACGGTTCGTTCGCCATCGCCTGAACCCAGCGTCAGCCAACCCGGTGAGCAATTACGTGCCAGACAGCTTCTCCTCGTAAAGGCGTCGGCAGCCGGCCTCGCGCAGCGCCTCGGCGCTGCAGGGCGAGGTCCTGATCCTCGGTGCTGACGCGGGCGTAGCAGCCCGTTGACGAAATCGTCCTGGCCTGATTCGTGGTGCTGACGGACATCGTGGCGGGGACGGCGGATGGCACTGGGTCGGCAGCGGACGCGGCAGGAGGAGATGCTGGTAACCTGGGCGGAGTTGCCGCGCTCGCCGGGCCATGCGTTTTACGACCGACTGCAGTCGGAACTCATCGCGGCCGAGTTCGACCCTTTTGTCGAGGGCGTGTGCGCAGCGCATTACGCCGAGCGGCGCGGCCGTCCGTCGCTGCCGCCGGGGCGCTACTTCCGGATGCTGCTGGTGGGCTACTTTGAAGGGATCGACAGCGAGCGCGGCCTGGAATGGCGGTGCAGCGACAGCCTGTCGCTGCGCGAGTTCCTGCGGCTTGGCCAGCGTGAGGCGGTGCCGGACCATTCGTGGCTGAGCCGCACCCGGAGCCGTCTGCCGCTGGAAGTGCATGACCAGGTTTTCGCCTGGGTGCTGCAGCGCCTGGCCGAGCGCGGTCTGGTCCGGGGCGAGCGGATCGGCGTGGACGCCTCGACGATGGAGGCCAACGCGGCGCTGCGCACGCTGGTGCGGCGCGACAACGGCGAAACCCATCGCGAGATGCTCAGGCGCATGGCACACGAGAGCGGCATCGAGACGCCGACGACGGAGGATCTGATCCGGCTCGACCGCGCCCGCAAGGACAAGACGCTCTCGAACGCCGACTGGGAGAGCCCGGTCGATGCCGAGGCGAAGATCGCCAAGATGAAGGACGGGCGCACGCATCTGGCCTACAAGCCCGAGCACGCGGTGGATCTCGACACCGGCGCGGTGATTGCCGCCGAGGTGCATGGCGCCGACCAGGGCGACACCACGACAATGCCCGGCACGCTCGCCGCGGCGGCGCGGCACCTGGCCGAGGTGAACGTGGCGCCGACCGCCGAGGCGCCAGCCGAACTGGTCGCCGACAAAGGGTATCACGCGCGGGCAGCGCTCAAGGATCTTGAGGACGGGCCGTGGAAGACCCGCATTGCCGAGCCGCAGCGCAAGGAATGCCTGCGCTGGAACGGCGACGATGCCGCACGGCGGGCCGTCTATAACAACCGCGCGAGACTGCTCTCCGGCGTCGCACGCGTCGCCTTCAGGCTGCGAGCCGAACGGGTGGAGCGATGTTTCGCCCTGATCCTCGATCGCGGCGGCATGCGCCGGGTGTGGCTCCGCGGCCGCGAGAAAGTGCAGAAACGCTACCTGATCCACGTCACTGGCTACAATCTCGGGTTGATCATGCGGCTCCTGACCGGGAGCGGAACACCAAGGGCCTTCCATGACCAAGGCTCGGCCTGGATCGGCCTCTTTGCGTGCCCCGATGGCGGTATGATGGCGCTGCTCATCGTCATCGCCGGCGGTCAGGCCGCCCTTCTCGCCATCGCCGTGCAGCCAGACGATCCAAACTGATCCAGTCGCAGCACCCGATTTCTCAACGGGCTGGTAGCCGAGGAGCATGGAACTGTCGCAAAAGTTGTCGCGGAACAGTGCCATTACGCGACACACTTTTGCAACCAAAAGATGCCCTGTTGGCGGGAAGCATCAACCTTGTCGCGGAAATCCTGACTTCCGCGACATTGCTATTGCCCCCGTCATCCGTCCCGCAGCCTTACCTACGTTGTCCGTTCCATTGCTCCCCAGACCCCCACATCAAGAATTGTCGCGCCTGTTCATCGAAAATTTGCTTCGATTTCATTCTCATATCGAATCGCTCGCATCTGCAAAGTGCATTTGCGCATGAAAATATCCACCAACACAGCTTGTGTCGCATTCAAGGTACAGCATTGTAATTACTTGCCGTTTTCAAAACGGACGTACAGCGCCCGAGAAGGCGGTGGTTGGTGTCACGCCCGGTTCTATGGGGTAATCAATTTTTCTCGATAACCATCAACTGTGCGATATTACTGAAGCAACCTTATATACGCGAATCTTATAACCATGCATGTACGATTTTGAGCGGAATTCGCTTGGCGACAAGGAGAAACGCTTTTGAGTAAATTTATAAGTTACTCGCAAAATTTTGAAGATCTGATGCTTTGGCGCGCCCTGAAGCATATCAACCAGGGACTTTATATTGATGTCGGCGCTGCCGATCCGGACCATGACAGCGTTACCCGTGCCTTTCATGAACGCGGCTGGCAAGGCGTGAATATCGAGCCGGCGCCCGACCATTTCGCCGCCTTGGCACGGGCACGCCCACAGGACGTGAACCTGCGGTGTCTGGCCGGGGCAGCGTCCGGGCAAGGTGTCCTGCACCACTTTGCCGGGACCGGGCTCAGCACGACGAATGCCAGCTACGCTGCCGCCCATACCGCCGAAGGCCGGGTGGCCGAATTGTTGCACCTGCCGGTCCGCACCCTCGCCGATATCTGCGCTGAGTGCGTCAGCGGAGATATCCACTTCCTGAAAATCGATGTGGAAGGTGCCGAGGCGGACGTGTTGCGAGGCATGGATTTCACGACCTGGCGCCCCTGGATCGTGGTGGTGGAAGCAACCGAACCGGACCGCCCCACGGAGAGCTGGCAGGGCTGGAATCCACTGTTGACCGACAACCACTATCAATTTGCCTGGTTCGACGGATTGAACCGGTTCTATCTGGCGGTGGAACGGGCGGGGGCGCTGGAACATGCCTTCCATACGCCCCCCAATGTGTTCGACCTGTGGGTCCGTCCGGCGGGCCAGGAGACGCAGGCGCTGCAGGAGCACTGCCGCGAAGTCGAAGCCCTGGCGCGCGCGGCACAGGAAGAGGCCGCGTCCGCCCATTCCGCCCTGGCCATCGCGAAAGCCCATGCCACCGCACTGGCCGCCGAACGGGACGCGGCGCTGTTGGCGCGCCGGCAGACAGAAGCCGCCTACGCCGCGGTGTTGAACAGCACATGCTGGCGCCTGACCGCTCCATTGCGAGCGATCGTGGACTCCGCCCGCAGCAACGACGTCCGGACCTTCCGCAAACCGAAACGCCCGGAGCAGATCACACCATTCCGATCGGGCTCCGTGGCACGGCTGCGGCACGTGGCCGGTCCCGGGAAGTTGGGTCTGAAGGGATTGAGCCGCATCGGCTTCTATGGGCTGGCGCGACTCCTCGCCCGTCTGCCGGGTGGACATGCCGCCGCTGCCCTGATCCGGCGCGTGACGCCCGCCGGCCATGCCTGGCTGCACGCCCGCTACGCCGCCTACCGCGACGCCGCCCTCGCGCCCGGCGAACAGGTACGACCGGCCGCCCCGGTGTCGTGGATGGCCGACGGCATCTCCGCCGAGGAAGGGCGCATGGCCTTGCGCCTGCGCCCGCGGATGAGCCTGGAGTGAGCATCCGATGAGGCTCGTCATCGACCTGCAAGGGGCACAGGGGCTGAGCCGCAACCGAGGCATCGGCCGGCTGTCGCGCGAGCTGGCCCGCGCCATGGTGCGCAGTTGCGGCAACCATGAGCCGGTGATTCTGCTCAACGAGGCCCTCGCCGAATCCGCAGATGAGCTGGCCGGTTTTTTCGCCACGATACTGCCACGGGAGAACATCCGCAGCTGGCACGGCCTGACCGGATGCGCCGAGGTCAGAGGCGGCAACATGGCCCGGCGACGCACCTGTGAAACCATCCGCGCCCAGGTGCTGGCCGGTCTCGATCCCGACCTTGTGCATGTCACCAGCGTCGTGGAAGGCGCGGGCGAGGACGTCGTCACCGCCTGGCCCGCGGGGCTGCAGCGTCTGCCTGTCGTCGCCACCTTCTACGATGCCATTCCGCTGATCCGTGCCGAAGATTATCTCCGCGGTCCCTGGCGGGATCTCAGGGGATGGTACTTGCGCCATGTACAGGAACTTCGCCACTGCGAGGCCCTGCTGGCCATTTCCGAATCGTCGCGCGGCGAAGCCATTGATCATGTTGGCTGCAATCCGGAACGGGTCTTCAACATCCGCGCCGGCTTCAACCGGGACAGCTTCCGCCCCACGCCCCTGCCGCCGCCGGAACGCACGGCACTGCTGACGCGCCATGGCCTGCGCACCGGCTTCGTGCTGTTCATCGGCGCGGGCGACATTCGCAAGAACGACCGCCGCCTGGTGGAAGCCTATGCCATGCTGCCGGCAGCCCTGCGCCTGGCGCATCAACTGGTGATCGTCGGCAGTTGGGAAGCGGAACGGGTGCGAGCCCGCGCCGAGGCGCTGGGGGTGACGGAAAACGATCTGGTGCTGTTGCGCCACGTACCGGAAACCGACCTGCCGCTGCTCTATTCCGCCTGCCATGTCTTCGTCATGCCCTCCGAGCACGAGGGCTTCGGCCTGCCGGCGTTGGAAGCCATGGCCTGCGGTGCGCCGGTGATCGCCAGCAACACCACCAGCCTGCCGGAAGTGGTCGGGCTGGAAGAGGCCTTGTTCGATCCCTACGAGCCCGCCAGCATTGCCCGGAAACTGCAGCAGGTCCTGACCGACGGCGTCCTGCGCGAGCGGCTGGCGGTGCATGGACTGGCCCGCTCGGCCGAGTTCGGTTGGGACACCAGTGCACGCCGCGCCTGGAGCGCGCTGGAAGAGGTACTGGATCGCCGCGCCCTCACCCCGCAGGCCGCACGGGGCCAGGCCCCTTTCCACCGGCCAGGCGCGCCGTTATCGCGCAAGCCGAAACTTGCCCATGTCGGGCCGTTGCCGCCGGATGCCTCCGGCATCGCCGACTACAGCCGCGACCTGCTGCCCGAACTGGCCCGCCATTACGACATCACCCTGGTCACGCAGAGCGGCCGCACGGATGACGATACGCTGTGCGCAAACTTCCCGGTGATCGACGAGGCAACCTTCGACAGGCTGGCGCATCGCTTCGATCGCATCCTGTACCAGATCGGCAATTCCCGTTTCCACAGCGGCATCGTCGAGACCTTGTTGCCGCGCCATCCGGGCGTGGCCATGCTGCACGACGCCTTCCTCGGCAATATCCCGCTGCATCGCTTCCTGGACAGCCAGGATCGGGACGAACTGGCGCGCACCCTGTTCGACAGCCATGGCTGGCCCGCGATACGCGCCCTGGCCGGGCGGGAGGCGGCAGATGTCTTGCAGCGCTTTCCCTGCAGCCTGCCGGTGTTCCGGCACGCGCTTGGGGTCATCCAGCATTCGGCGCATGCGCGCACGGTTGCCGCCCGGCATATCGGGCCCGCTGCAGCGGCAATGGTCCGGCTGATCCCGCATTTGGGCAAGTTCCGACCCCGGCACGACCGGGCCGAGGCGCGCGCGCGGCTGAACCTGCCGAAGGACGCCCCCGTGATCTGCTCTTTCGGCATCGTGGCCGAAACCAAGTGTCCGGAGACGGTGCTTGCGGCCTGGCAGGTCGCCCTTGCCGATCAGCCGCAGGCAAGGCTGGCCCTCGTCGGAGCGGTCGCGCCCGAACACGCCGAGGCGTTGCGCCGGCAGGCGACACGCCTCGGCGTACAGGACCGTTTCATCCTGACCGGACGGGTGGACGACGATACCTACCGGCTATGGCTGGATGCTTCTGATATCGCGGTGCAATTGCGCCGGGAGTCGCGGGGAGAAACCTCGGGGGCCATCATCGACTGCATGGCCTCACTGGTGCCGGTGGTGGCCAACGCCCATGGTTCGGCGGCCGAACTTCCGCCCGAGGCGGTGCTGTTGCTGCCGGACGCGGCGACGGTGCCGGCCATTGCTGCCGGCATCGCCGAACTCTGGGCCAGGCCGGATCGGCGCGCGGCACTGGCGGAAGCGGCGTTGGCGTGGTTGCGCGCCACCACCACGCCGGTGCGTATCGCCGCTATGTTCCACGACGCCATCGAGGCAGCCTATGTTGAGGGCGATGCGGCACGCCTGTTCGCCGCAACCCCCGGCAGCAGCGCCGCCGCCCTGCCGGCCGTCACACCGGCCGTTGACCCCTGCCTGCGCGAGGAAGACCTGCCCGATGCCGCACGGGCCCTGACCCGCAGCTTCCCTCCGGCCCTGCCGCGCCGGCTCCTGTTTGATGTCACGGACACGATGGACGGGGCGTCCGATGCGGCACGGAATATCCCGGAGATCGTGCGGCATGCCCTGCTTCATGCCGGGCCCGGTTGCATCGTCGAGATGATGTACATGGACGGGCCCATGCCGCGCCATGCCCGCGCCGCCGCCGCACGCCTGCTTGGTCTGCCCCTGCATGGGCTGGTGGATGCCCCGGTCAGCATCGGGCCGGGCGACACGCTGGTGGTGATGGCCGGGCACGCCACCTTCACCGCCGAACAGGCCGCAGCGCTGCGCCGGCTGCGGCGCCAGGGGGCGCACGTGGTGGTCATGGTCGATGCGCTGGCAACCTTGCAGCATCCGCAGCCATTGCCGTCCG
This sequence comes from Rhodovastum atsumiense, assembly GCF_937425535.1. NCBI lineage: Bacteria > Pseudomonadati > Pseudomonadota > Alphaproteobacteria > Acetobacterales > Acetobacteraceae > Rhodovastum > Rhodovastum atsumiense. The sequence goes on along the minus strand of NZ_OW485602.1, from coordinate 108,887 downwards.
GGACCCGGCCGGCAAGGCGGCAAGATGGGCAGGGAATGCTGCGCCTTGCCGATGCCGCTCTCTGCTTTTCCAGAGAAGTGGCCGAAACACTGATGGCATGGCTGGACAGTGGCGAGACCGGCAGGCACCATCCGCTCGATTTGGGGTGGCTGCACCCCGCGTCCTCTCCCCGGCGCGCGGACGAGGCGTCCGGGCCGGCAATGCCGGACGGGATGACGGCTCTTCTGGCCTCTTTGGCCTTCGGCCCGTGGCCGCTGCGCTGGAGCCCACGGCCAGGCTGATGCGCAGGCGGAGCGGCGAAACCGTCATCACCGGACGGCGTCACCAAGCGCCACGGCAATGATCGCGCCCGGAGGCGCATGGGCAACACGCCCGCATTCGTCCCCGCTCGCCAGGTGCCGGAGGCAGTGTCCGCCCAGGTCATGACGCTTCCAGTCCCTTGGGCACCTCACCTCGCAGACGATCGAAGCAACAACCGTGCATCGGATAAAGGCCCGGCATGGCCCGCGCTTTGCGTTGCGCCCGCCAGCCCTGCCGCGATGGCACGGGTTGCACGGTCTTTTCGAATGACATGCATAATTAAAGAAAAGCGAGATCAGCAATAGCCATCTCAGGAATGCCGGATTGCGACCACTGAATTACGACTGCAAAATAATAACCATAAGAATCAGATTAAACCGTATCGAATGGGCCATCGCCTGACTTTTGGAATTCAACTTTAAGGATATTTTAAGATAGATTAATCGCGTGATTTGTTACAAAAACAAATATCACGCGGAAAGAAATATACCCATGCCGACGCTTGATTTATCGAAATATACAGAAGTATTTCATGAAGATTTTGAGAGCATTACAGGTATCGACAGATCAAAATTCCCGAAAATCTGGGGAAATTCTTCCGATTTTTCTTTCACGAAAGGCGCGGTGACGCTGACCTCGCGTGCATCGGAGGGCTGGGCCAATGTCGGGTTCATGACCTCGGTATCCGGCGGCAGCAATGGCTGGATGTATGGCCTGTTCCAGGTAACGGCGTCCCTGCAGGCCGGGGAAGGCGTGGGGCCCTGCATCGTGCTCTGGCCCAATGACGATGTCTGGCCCGGGCCCGAAATCGACCTCCTGGAGAGAATAGACAACACGACTGGCTATTACACGGTCCATTGGAAAGGGAGTGATGGCAAGGATAAATATTCGTATCAAACTTTCAGCCTGGATCTGACACAACCACATACTTATGCGGTCGACTGGCAGCCAGGTAGCCTCACTTACTACATCGACGGCGTGCAGCTCTTTCACACCACCCAGCACGTCCCGACCCAGGCCGAAGCGTTCGGGGTGGAGGTGACCGCCGCCGGATCGAAGCCGGTGAGCAGCAGCGTCAGCATGACAGTCTACGACATGAGCGTTTCCCAACTGCGGCTGGGCACGTCGCCAATGACGTTCGCTGCCCCGCTCACCACGATGATCCCGGCCGGGCTGGGCAGCTATGGTACAGCCGCCGACGGGGAAACCGTGCTGGCGACCGCAGGAGACCACAGCTTCGTGCTGTCAGGGAACAACCAGATCGCCAGGGCCGTCGGCGGGGCAGCAAACATCACGGCGAGCGGGAATGCCGCCCGCATCACCACCGGAAATGCCAACGACACCATCACCGTTTCCGGCACAGGCAGTGCCATCGATGCCGGCGCCGGCATCAACACCATTCATGACAACGGCAGTGGCACGATCATCACCTTGCCAGCAGCCGGCAAAGGCGTCGACCGCATCTTCGGCGCCGAATTCACCAACGGCGCCGTCTTTGATCTGCGGATGGCCCTGGCGGACGTAGGCTGGGGCGGCGAGATGACGAACCTGGCACAGTACCTGACGGTTCGCCCCATCAACGGCGGAGCCGACCTGCAGGTGGCGATCATGCTGGGCAACTGGACCGGGATCGCGACATTGTACGGCCATGGCCAGCAGACCATGGCCGCGTTCCTGCAGCATGCGATTCTCTCGGGCACCTCGCCGGCCGCAGCAGGCGTCGGCCCCATCGCACCGGGGACGACCACGCCTCCGGCCGCCCCCAGCAACACCGCCGCTGCTTCCCTTGTCGTGGCCAAAAGCAATGACTGGACCGGCCGAACCGCCTCGGCCACCAGCCTGCGCGGGACCTCCAGTCCGAATGCGACCATCACCGTGACACGCAACGGCGCCGCACTCGGAACGGCAACCGCTGATGTGTCCGGTCAGTGGAACGTCGACCTGTCGAACGTCACCGGCGCGGCGCATGTCGTCATCACCAGCCAGGCCGCTGCCGGCAACACCGCCGTGGCGTCACTGTCCCTCGACGTGCTCGGGCTTGGGACACCGATGGACGGCATCGTGAAGATCGGCATGACGTCACGGGATCTCGGCACGCAGTTGCGCAACGGCACCACGCTGCTCTACGGCACGGGGACCGGGACAATCCGGTTGGCAGACGGCGATTTCAGCCTGGGCACCAGCACCACCCCCGCCTTCGTGGCACGGCTTTACCAGTCGCTGCTGGGGCGGACGGCGGACGCGAATGGCATGGCAGTGTGGAGCAACGCCCTCGGCCAGCAGCCGCCCGGCACCGTCACCAACGCCTTTATCAACAGCGCCGAATACGCGGCGCGACATGGAACACAGTCGGACAGCACCTCCATCGCCGGCCTCTACCACGATGTGCTTGGCCGTGATGGCGAGGCAGACGGCATGCAGACCTGGATCGGCGCCCTTGCCAGTGGGATCTCACGTGGAGACGTGGCGGCCGCTTTTGTCAGCTCGGGAGAGGCGCAGCAGCATTGGGCGGACTTAACCTCTCAGGGCCTGTTCGCATACGACCTCGACGCGGAGGTCGTGCGGGAGGTCTATAAGACGGGCCTCGGGCGCGAAGCAGAAGCAGGAGCCATCGGCACCTGGGGCAACGCCCTTCATCAAGGCATGTCACTGACTGATTTCTGCACGGCCATCAGCAACTCAGGCGAGTTTCAGGGCCGCCACGCGGCACAGTCGGATAGCGCTTATGTTGCAAGCCTTTATCAGGACGGCCTGGGACGGACGATCGACCCCGCAGGAGGCGCATGCTGGACAGGGATGCTCGCCTCTGGAATGAGCCGTGGCTCGCTTCTGATGGCAATCGCCACTTCGCAGGAGTGTCGCCAGAATCTGGATTGGGCCTTGTAGCCGGAACAACGGCAGCAGCCATGGCAGCAACTGGGCGACGATGACGCGTCCAGGATTTCCACCATCGCCCGACTACTGCCGCTGTCACGTCAAGTAACTTTCGTTGGGATTCCCAACACCATATGGTGATGGATAAGAATGAACAGATGCCTACCAGGGTAGATGTTTTTCAATTTTTGAGCATTGTTGTTCAAGAGACATTCGCTCTCATGGAACAAAAACCCACCAAATAGCAGGCAACATTGCGTTAATGAAGCGCAGGTGATATTGATGCGGCTATTTACATGGAGCGTATAATGCCTCCTGAAGTCCAGAACGATCAGAGCACGCAGGGATTTTCCACAAATTTTCCGAATTTCTCAGCCAAAATTCGCGATAAAATTGATGAATTGCGGGGATTTTATTGGCATCATACTATAGAAATCCTTCCAGGAATTACAATGAATGGCGGCAAGACTGCGGATGTGCTTGAGCAGGAATGCGGCGCCATCCTGGATTTGATCGACCTATCCAACCGGACCGTCCTCGATATCGGCACCTGGAACGGCTATTATGCATTTGCGGCCAAGCGGGCCGGCGCCCGCCATGTCATGGCAACCGACAGCTATGTCTGGCGCTCTCCTTTATTCCGGGGGCGCGAGACGTTCGAGCTCGCCCGCGAATGCCTCGCCATCGACGTGGATGCGGAGGAAATCGACCCCACCGACTTCCCCGGAAATCTGGAGCCGGCAGATGTCGTACTCTTCCTGGGTGTCTTCTACCATCTGATCGACCCCATCATGGTCCTGCAGAAAGTGGCGGCACTCACCCGGGATCTGCTGATTGTCGAGACGCACCAGGACCTGCACGACCTGCCTCGCCCTGCCATGGTGTTTTACCCTGGCGCCGAGCTGAACGGCGACGATTCGAACTGGTGGGGCCCCAATCCGCAGTGCCTGTTGGACCTGCTGGAGCATGTCGGCTTCCGGCAGGTGTTCTACCAGAGGCACCCTCATGCTCCCGGGCGCGGGATCTATCATGCCTTCCGCACGGCCGACGTTGCCGCCGGTTACCTGAAGAAAACCGCGGATAACATCACCTTCTTCGACCTGCACACGCAAGCCGGGCGCCAAGCCGTCTTTGGCCGCCAGCCACCAAACGATGAGCACACGACCGCCACAGCGCCGCCCGCACCGGGCACGGACAGCGAACTGGCAACACTGCAGGCCGCTCATGCCGCATTGCACCGCGAGTGTGCCGAACTCGCCGCACATCGTGATGCGCTGCTGGCCTCAACAAGCTGGCGATTGACCGCGCCAATGCGGATGGCGGTATCCTGGCTGCGGCACAAGGCGTAGAGCGGACCGGCGCGCCCCGGATGACCACATCAGCCCCCTCTTGCCCAGCGCGCATTCGTTGTGGTCGTGCCGCCCCCTTCAACCCGCTCCTGTCCGGGTTTCAACGGATGCCGTGGACGTTCGTTGGACGCCCCCTTCATCGAGCGGCTATGGCAGTTGCCAAAGAACCTTGGCGACTCGGATTTGATGAAGAGGCTTTCTTTTAAGTTGAAGATCCTGGAAGGTTTGACATCAGAACAGACACATCACCGAGCAGGTGAACACGTTCGCATAAAACGCGAATGATTGACTGTATACGATAAAAGCGTGATTTGTCTCGAATTGCCCATGCCGAGAAAAATTTCAGGATCGCTGTGACGCGGCTGATGACCTGTTAATTGAAGGACAGCCACGCCTTGCAAACACATCCTACACAAAAGGACGAGCGGATCATCGACGAGCAAAGCCGCTGAATGGCACATGATGTATTCAAATTTACGTTGGTTTCCTGATTCCCATACCCCGCACTGAGGCTCTCAGCGCATTCGGGAAGGAATTTCGTGATGTCAAGCTGCACCCCGATCGAAGGATGCCGTGTCAGCGGCAGCCGGCACCTGTTGCCGGTGCTCGAACTTGGAGAACAGGCGTTGACCGGCGTATTCCCGCGCAGCCCTGCGGCCAGGATCTCGACCGGCCCGCTGCGTCTGGTTTGGTGTCCCGACTCCGGTCTGCTGCAGCTCTCGCATTCCTATGACACGAGCGAAATGTATGGCTGCAACTACGGCTACCGATCCGGCCTCAACCGGAGCATGGTCGAACACCTGACGCAGAAGGTCCGCGAACTTGAACGCCTGACCGACCTGCAGCCAGGCGATACGGTCCTGGACATTGGCTCGAACGATGCGACGACACTCAAGGCCTACACCACGCCTGCTCTGCATCGAGTGGGCATCGACCCCACGGGAGAGAAGTTCCGTGCGTTCTATCCGCCCGAAACCACCCTGGTGGCAGACTTCTTCTCGGCGGCCGCCTATCGCCGCAGCGGCGCCAACGCTGCGAAGATCGTCACTTCCATCGCCATGTTCTATGACCTGGAAGATCCAATCGGCTTCGTCCGCCAGATCGAATCCGTCCTGGCGCCAGGCGGAATCTGGCATTTCGAGCAGAGCTACATGCCCTCGATGCTACGCATGGTTTCCTATGACACGGTGTGTCACGAGCATCTGGAGTACTACTCTCTCACTGTCGTAAAGCGTATCCTGGATGCGGCCGATCTGCGTCCCATCGACGTCAAGATGAACAGCGTCAACGGTGGCAGTTTTGCGGTGACGGCAGTCCGCAGGAATGACCCCCGGATCGGCTCGGAAGCTGTCGTGAACTGGCTTCTGGAGCAGGAAGACCGCATGGGCCTGAACACACCGCGGCCTTACCGCGACTTCGAGGAGCGTGTATTCCGTCATCGCAGCGACCTTCGCCGGTTGCTGGAAACGCTGAAGGCCGATGGCAAGAAGGTGATCGGCTACGGCGCATCAACCAAGGGAAATGTCGTACTGCAATTCTGCGACATCGGTCCCGATCTCCTGCCCTGCATCGCCGAGGTCAACGAAGACAAATTCGGCGCCTTCACGCCCGGCACGGGCATTCCCATCGTCTCCGAGGCCGAGGCCCATGCCATGCATCCCGACTACTTCCTGGTCCTGCCATGGCATTTCCGTGACGGCATCATGCGACGCGAGGGAGAATTCCTCGCCAGTGGAGGACGAATGATCTTTCCTTTCCCCGAGATCGAGATTGTCTGACGGAGTGCCGCCGCCGGAGGTGCGCCTGATCCATGATTGCCCCCGTCAACAGGGCGGGCGTGCTGCCGCGTACTCGCATCCCCGTGGCCATTGAATCTTCCGAAACCGACGACAACGCCCAACAGGCGCAGAAGAGCCGCCTGGTTCTCGCCTCGGGACACCTGTTTGCGACCGCACGGTTGGATCGCACATTGATCATGACACAGCGCGTTCTCCGACATGTCCGCACCGTGGCACGGCACCCCAGGCAAAGCCGACCGCGAAAGCCGGCGCGAGACCACCCATGAGCGCCGGGACCGCCGCGGACGATCCGGTTCGTGAGGTAACCGGCCTGCCCGCCCTGGAAATCCTGGAACGTTGCCGGCGGATCCGGCAGACACGTGCAGCCGGCGCATCGCTACGGTCATCTCCGTCGGTCTCCCCTGCCGAAAGCCCGTCCGTTCCGGTTGCGCATGAAGGCTGGCGGATGGTCGACTTCGGCAGGGGTACCAACGCCGATTTCGTCCAGGCCGTGCATCTGGCCCTGCTCGGGCGCACGCCAGCCGAGACTGAAGCGGCGCGGCGAATCCGGGAACTGCGACTGGGCATGACACGCATGGAAATCATCCTGCGTGTGGCGCTCTCCCCGGAAGGCCGGCGGACAGCCCCCCTGCACCTGACGGGCGTGCTGCTTCCGGTCCTGGTGTGGTTCGCCCGGCAGATCGATCGCGCGACCCGGATCCGCGGCGTGGGATATACGTTGCACGTTCTGTTCAATCGCCGCGATGGCGCCATTGTACGGCTATGGCGTGCCGTACGGCGCAGCATCGAACTGATCTTTGCTCTTCCACTGATCGGCTCGATCCTTGAGTTGGCAACGGGCCTGTTGCGGGTTGGACGGATGCGGCGAGAGCTCGCGGACCTGAGGGAGGAGCTGCAACGATTGAAGGGCGAGCGGTCACGATAATGCGCGTGTATTATTGGATCCATCATACCGGTGGCTATGACGGCAACACGGGCGTGCAACGGGTCGTGCGCGGCCTTGCTGACGCCCTGCTGCAGCGCGGCTGCGAGATCGTGCCAGTTTGTTGGTGCAACGAACGCGAGGCAATCGTGCATGCCGGACGCTCCCAGGTCGAAGGGCTCGCGCAGTTCGGCGGCCCGACCCTGGCAGCAGGCCCGGAAGAAGAAGAGCCAATCCATCTGGCCGCCGCGGATCACGACCGGCTGGATGGTGCGTGGTTGCTGCTGCCGGAAGTCCCGCACGTGGCCGGCGACGTCTCGCCCAATCCAGTGGTCGCGTTCGATTATGCCCGCTATCATGGGTTGCGCTGTGCCGCGATATTCTATGACCTGATCCCCTTGCGGCACGCCGGCTATGAATCGCTGGCAGGGGACCATGCGCGCTATGCACGCGCGCTTGCCGGCACGGATCTGGTGCTGGCGATTTCCGCTGCCGCGGCGCAGGATCTGCAGCGCTGGTGGGACGAACATGACTTCGATTCTGCCCGCCTGCCACGTGTGCTGCCGTTGCCGCTGCCGGCGGAAATGACCAGGGTGCCGCGTGTGACGGTGCCGGCCACACCGGCCGCATCGCCCGTACGCTTCCTGTCGCTTGGCACCCTCGAGCCGCGCAAGAATCAGCTGAACGCCATGAGGGCCTTTGCTCGCCTGTGTGCCAGGCGCGGCGACCTTGATCTCCGTTTCGACCTGGTAGGTGCCATCCATCCGGCCGTGGCCGTCGACGTACACGACATCGCAGCGCATGAAACGCGCATTCGGCTGCATGGCTTCCTGCCCGATGCCGAGATGCGCAGCCTGATGGAGCAATGCCACGCCACGGTTTTCCTTTCCTTGATGGAAGGATATGGCTTGCCGGTGGCCGAAAGCCTGTGGCTTGGCAAACCTTGTCTCTGCTCGGATCATGGATCGGTCGCGGAAATCGCCGCGGACGGTGGCTGCTTCATGGTGGATGCGCGCGATCCCGCGGCAATCGAAGAGGGCTTCGAGCGGCTGGCGGAGGATGCGGACTTGCGGGCGCGGCTGACGATGCACGCCTGCCATCGCGAACTGCGGCGATGGGTCGACTATGGCGAAGCGGTGGCGCGGGCTCTCTGCACCGCCCCGGCGCTCGACCGTCTCGTCGTTATCGAAGGCCCGCAAGAGAGGGCGGCGGCATATGACGCCCTGGTCGATTCTGGTACCCGGATCCGGCACCTGCATTGGCGCCCGGACTCGCAATCCCTGTTGCCCGGGCACTTCGGGGAAGCCGAACAACCGCAGCCCGGCGCGGGATATCTGCAAGGCGACTGGGCAATCCTGCCGGAAGGCGCGGCGTCCACCCCACAGGAGGCCGCGATGATCATCGCCATCGCACGGACCCTGGGACTGAAGGTGGCGCTCGAGGCCGAGGCGGCGACCGCGCCGGCGCTGCTGGCCGCGGCGGATGTGGCACTGTTCCCCGACGAGCTGGCACGCAGCGCCGCGTTGGCGGCAGCACTGCGTGAATTGCCGAAGACCGCGATGCTGCGCTCGCGCATGCGGGTCGGGCACGGCGCCGCCGCGCTGGCCGCCATCGCCGCCGACCGCGCGCGCACTGCCGCCGCCGGATCATTGCAGGTACCGCGCCGCGTGTACTACTGGGTCGGACTGACGGTCACGCAGCCCTTCAATACCGGGGTGCAGCGCGTCACCCGTCTGCTGGCGGCCGCCCTGGAACGGCGCGGCGTGGAGGTCGTCCCGGTGACCTGGGACGAGGCCACGAAACGCATGGTGCATATCTCGCCGGACCAGGCGGAGCACCTGGCCCGCTGGAACGGACCGATCGCTGCCGGGTCGCAGGCACTGGCGGAAGACCTGGCTGGCGAGTGGCTGCTGCTGCCGGAAATCACGGTTCCGGTCGTCCCGCCGGGATCGAACGTTGCCGAGCTTGGCCGGTCGCTCGGGATGCGTGTCGCGGCCATTTTCTACGACATGATTCCGCACAAAATGCCGGAAATCTATTCATCCGAATCGCTCGCCAATATGCGCGCTTTTTGGAAAACCTTTCATTTTGTCGATGTCGCCTTGCCAATTTCGTGGACAGCGGCTGCCGACCTGGCCCGTTACATGGTCGGTTCGGACATGCGCCTGCCCCCGCTCATTCCGTGCCCGCTCGCAGGCGATGTCGGGAGTATCCCGCGCGCCACGACTGCGGCCAGCACACGGACGCCGGGCGAGCCATTAAAGCTCCTCGCGGTTGGCACCTGGGAGCCGCGCAAGAACTATCCTCGCCTGCTGCGTGCCCTGGCAATGGCGCAGGCACACAGTAAGCGCCAGATCCATCTCACGCTTGTGGGACAGAAGGTCGCTTATGAGGATCTGAATTCCGAGATTGAGGCTCTGGCGAACACCGCCTCGGTCGCGCTTGTCGGCCATGTATCCGACGCGGAATTGATGCAGTTCTATGCCAGCAGTGATGCCACGGTGTTTGCCTCCTGGGAGGAAGGCTTTGGCCTGCCGGTGCTGGAAAGCCTCTGGCATGGACGCCCCTGCCTCTGTCACAGCGGTTCGGCGATGGCCGAGGTGGCAGCGGGACCAGGTACGCTCGGCGTTGACATGCTCAATGAGGAAGCAATCCTCGCCGGCTTGCTGCGTCTCGCGTGTGAACCCGGTTTGCTGGAAGCGCTCGGCCGTGGCGCCCTGCAGCGGCCGATCCGCAACTGGGACGAATATGCCGACGATGTCCTCTGCGCCCTTGCCCGCATCGGCAGCCCGCCAGGCTGGCCACTGCCGGCCATTGCCCGGCATCGGCCGCTGCTCACCTGTGCCATCACCACCTACAACCGGGCGCCCTGGCTCCGGCACAGCCTACCCCGGCTGCTGGAGGCCACGCGACCGTGGCGAGACGTGGTCGAAGTCGTTGTCTGCGACAACGCCTCCACGGACGACACGCCGGATGTGGTCGCCGCCTTCCGGGGTGAAGCCGGCTTTGCCGCGCACCGCAATGCGGTCAATGTCGGCATGCTGGGCAATCTGGGTGCGACCGCGCGCCATTCCCGTGGCGCGTTCGTCTGGCTTCTCGGAGACGACGACCTGCTGTTGACCGGCGCGATGGAGAATGTGCTGGAGGGTCTGGCCGCCCATCCCGAAGTCGAGATGGCCTACATGAACTACGCATACACCCACTTCGACGCCCCGGAGCAACTGGCCGACGCGGAAGAGATCATCGCGGCCGCAACGCCGATCGGGGCCGGCGGCGCCAACCGGCGCGTGGCGGCGCTGCGGGACGTGGCGGGCCTGAATGAGAACCTTTTCACCGCCATCTATGCGTGTGCGTTCCGCCGCGATCATGCGCTGCGCGCCTACCAACTGGATACACGCGGCAGCCCGTTCAGCTCGCTTGCGACCTGCGTGCCCTCATCCGTCTATGCGTTGGCGGCCCTGCAGGACCGGCCGGCATGGTGGGTCGGCGAACCAGCCGTGGTGGTGAACATGAATGTCTCATGGCTGCGCTGGGCCTTGCTGTGGCACCTGGAGCGCATGCCCGACCTGTTCGAGGAGGCCGAGCGGCGCGGCATCGATCCCGCCCGGCTCGACCGCTACCGGCTGCAGCATCTGGTGGAAGCAGAACTCTGGGTACGGGCCGCCTATTTCGAGGCGGAGGATGCCATCCGGGTGAACTTCTCGCTGGCACGCCTGATCGAAAGGTGCAAGCACCTGCCTGAATTCCGCACGCGCCATCTGCAAGGGGTCTGCCGGGCCTATGCCGAGGCGTGGGCTGCCGGGCGCGTGGTCGCCGACGCCATGCCGCCCGAGCAGTTGTTCGAGGCCTACGGGATTGCCGGGCTCCTGCGCATGGGAGAAGGCGACGCGCCCCATCCCGCGGCCGCGACGCAGAGTCGTCGCAGCATCGTCGAGCTCTGAGCGGTGCCTGCCAGGGTCTGGCGGCCGGCGCGGGAACGGATCCACATGCGCCGGTCCATCGTGATGCGGACCACATGACCGGAGGCGGATGGGTGCTGCCATTCATGCTGTCTTACGCGCAGAACTACGAGGATGTGGTGCTGAGGCGCGTCTTCGCCGATCGTGAGACCGGCTTCTACGTCGATGTCGGCGCGTGCGATCCCCTGGAGGACAGTGTCACGCACCACTTCTCCATGCAGGGCTGGCATGGCGTGAACATCGAGCCCGACGCGCGCCTGCATGCGGCCCTCGTCGCCGCGCGACCCCGGGACGTCAACCTGCATGCGGCCATCGGGCCGGAGTTCGGGCGTGCCGGCTTCTTCCCGACGGCCACCCGCGGCCATGGTACGCTCAGGGCGGACATTGCCGCGACCCGCTCGGCCGCCCCGGCGGAAGAGGTTCCGCAGCTTCCCCTTGGCCATGTGTTCGCCAGCTACGTCCCGGACTCCGGCGTGGACTTCCTGAAGATCGACGTCGAAGGGTCGGAGGCCGTGGTGATTGCCTCCGCCGACTGGAAGCAGGTCCGCCCGAGGATCATCCTGGTCGAGGCCGTCGACGCCGAGGGACGGCCGACCCATGCGGACTGGGAACCGCGGCTGCTGGAGGCAGGCTACCGCTTCGGTCTGTTCGACGGCCTGAACCGCTTCTATTGCCGGGACGAGGATGCGGACCAGTTGCTGCCGCGCCTGAGCGCGCCCGCGAGCGTGCTGGATCATTTCCGCCTGGCCAGGGAGGTGCGCGGCAGTGACGCCGAACACGCCCGCGCGGCAGCATTGACGGAGGAGCTGGCCCAGGCACGGGATGCGTGGGCGCGGCGGGAGGCCGAGCTTGCAGCGGCGCTGGCCACCGAGCAGGCCGCGCATGGCCACGCGCTATCGGCCTGTGCCGCCGAGGAGGCGGCCCATGCCAGGACCCGCGCGGAGGTGTCCGCCCAGCAGACGGCCCTCACCCGGACCCGCACGGAGCTGTCCGTCGAACGGGCGGCCCTTGCCCGGGCCCGCACGGAGTTGTCCGCCGAGCAAGTGGTTCATGCCCGGACCCGCACGGAACTGTCCGCCGAAAGGGCGGCCCACGCCCAGACCCGGACGGCGCTCGCCGACGCGCAGGCCGTCCATGCCGGCACCGAGGCCAGGCTGGGCCTGGAGCAGGCTGCGCATGCCCGCTCACGTGCCGAGTTGGCGGCCGTCTACACTTCCACGTGCTGGCGGATCACCGCCCCACTCCGCGACACCGTGTATTTCAGCCGGCTGCTGCGCCGGGGCGGCGTGTAGGGGGCCTCGGGCTGGCCGCGCCGGTCGGGAATTGTACGGGGGCTTGGCTTCCGGACACGGCGTATGGCCCGCCCTGGCGGCCGACGGCTTCTTCGCGATGAACTGACCAGTTCCACGGCGACGGATCTGACCGCACGCCGCGCCGGACTCCGCTGCAGCGTGACCGGGGCCGAGGATACGCCGCTGCTTTGCAGCCCGTCTCCATGTAAAAATGCATGGATCTGCAAAGCTGTATTTCCAGGACTGTGCCAAATTTCATTCACGAGCAATGAACATCAGGCATGCCGCAGCAGTAGGCTATCTTAAGGCATCGAGGCGAATTAGTAAATTTTTACTAAAAACAACCAAAAATAAAATACTCGCTATATAGAAATAGATAATGATTCATTTCGTCTAAATTGCTAGACCATATGCACATCTTAAAAATATTGTTTTATTGTACATAACTATATTTCGCGACAAATTATCTTTACTGTGATCCAGTTCGGTGGAATATATCTGCGCCAGCCTAACGCTATACTTCTATCAAGTTAAAATGTGCGGATTGTGTAATATTATGCCAAGGCACATCTCGCGCGCCAAGACAAACATGCCGCATCCAGCACTGCGCTTTGGATTCCGTAGGGGCAGTGACTAGCTGCCAGATAACTCCCGAATCTCTACTTAGCTGGAACATACGTCCAACCTATCCGTCCGATGCCCCAGGTCAGGGCGAGTGCAAGGGTCGAAACAATGGCGACAACTGCTGATACCATCGCTAGTTACTACACGAACATTCTTGCCCGCACCGGGTCCCCCAGCGAAATCGCGAACTGGGTCGCTGTAGTCAATAGTGGCGCCCTGACACTCGATCAGGTACGCAATGCATTCGTCACCTCACCTGAGGCGCAAAATACCGTTTCCCCTATCATTCAAATTTATCAGGCGGAACTAGGCCGGGCGCCAGATCAGGCAGGTCTGACCAACTGGGTTGCTGCTGCAAGAACCATGCCGCTCCAGCAAATCGCAGCAGCCATCGCGGGCTCGGCTGAAGGTCGAGCGTATTATGGTAATCCAAGTACAGTTAATCAGGCCTTCCTGACAGCTCTGTATCAGACTGTACTTGGCCGTTCGCCGGATACGGCGGGCCTGACAGGCTGGCTGAATTCCGGACTTAGCCCGGCGCAGATCCAGTATGCGTTCGCGGTCTCCCCTGAAGCCGTGGCACGTGTCACCCCGGCTGTTAACACTTTCCTTAATACAGTTGGGCAAGGCACTACGAGTGCCTATGGAACCACATTATACACTAGCGCCACAGTAGCCGGGCAGACCTTTACGCTCACGACCGGAATTAATAACTTTACCGGTGGTGCCGGTGACGACCGGTTTGATGGTTCGACGGCTAATTCGCTCAATTCAAGCGATTCGCTCAGCGGTGGCAGCGGAAACGATACCCTGACCGCCACGCTGAGTTCAGTGACGGTTCGCCCAACTTTATCGGGCATCGAAAGAATTGAAATTACATCTACTGCCAGCACGACAACTCTCGATCTCTCCAACAGTAGTGGCTACACCACACTGGTTAACGAGAGCAGTCTTGCCAATAATGTAACATTCCAAAATATAGGCAATGCCGCTGCTGCATTTTATATAAACAATTCCAGCGCAACAACAACATTAAATTATACAAATGCATCCTTGTCATCTAGTGCTGATGTTGCTGCCATCACGGTCAATGGAGACACCGGCACTCTCACACTGACCAAAACAGCCGGCACTAACACCTTGGAAGCCATAACCCTGACTGCCAGCGGGGTTGACAGTAACCTGACACTGAACACAACAGCAATTGGTCAAACGAGCGTAACGGTAGGTGGTGACGCGGCCAATCTGGGTCTTACATTGGTAGGATCGCCAACCTCCGTCAATGCCAGCTCCTATTCAGGCAATGCCACCATCAACGCAAGTGCCGTTACATCTGGCGTAGCAATCACGGCAGGAAACGGTACCGACGTCATTACCGCTGGAACTGGCGCCGATAAGCTTGCTGGTGGTGACGGAAACGATACCTTCAAGTTCGCGAACGCTGCGCTGACCAGCGCCGACACCATCGCGGGCGGTACCGGCAACGATACCCTCGCCATGACAGACGCTGGAGCTGTCGCCGATTCTGTGTTCACCAACGTGACCAGCGTCGAGACGTTCACAACGAGCACCGCAAACACTGCTCTTAGTCTGACGCTCGGAGCCCTGGCGAACGCGTCTGGTCTCACGACCGTCACCGGCAGCGGCACCGGCGCTGACGCGATCACCGTGGGTTCCGGCTTCACCAATGCCCTGACGGTGAACATCGGCACTGGTGACGACAACGTCGATGGCTCGGCATCCACGGCCGCTCTGACGGTTGCAGCAGCCGCCGCATCGATCACCGCCAATGATACCCTCAAGGGCGGCACCGGATCGACCGACGCGCTCAGCCTGACTGCTGATGGCGACGCAACAGGCGCAGCCTTCGGCGGCAGTGTCAGTGGCTTCGAGACCATCAACGTGGTCGCTTCCGCCACGCCGACCCAGGGAATCAAGATCACCACCAATAATGCGATGGTGACCGACAACACCGGCACCCTGACGGTAAATGCCACTGCCCTGACGAACAGCAGCGCAGCCCTGACCTTCACTTCCAATGAAAGCAGCACCGCCACGATCAACGTGACCGGCGGCGCCGGCAACGATGTACTGACGGCCGGCACCGAAAAGTCCAACTACGCTGGCGGCGCTGGAGACGACACCTTCAACTTCACCAGTACACAACTGACCAGTGCTGATACCGTCGCAGGCGGTACCGGCAACGATACCCTCGCCATATCGGACAACGGCGCGGTTACCGATGCCGCCTTTACCAACATAACCAGTGTCGAGAAGCTGACTCAAAGTACCACGAACACTGATCTTAGTCTGACGCTCGGAGCCCTGGCGAACGCGTCTGGCCTCACGACCATCACGGGCAACGGCACCGGCGCCAACGTGATCACCGTGGGTTCCGGCTTCACCAATGCCCTGACGGTGAACATCGGTACTGGCGCCGACAACGTCGATGGTTCGGCATCCGCGGCCGCTCTGACGGTTGCAGCAGCCGCCGGATCGATCGCCGCCAGTGATACCCTCAAGGGCGGCACCGGATCGACCGACGTAATCAGCCTGACCGCCGACGCCGGCACAGCGACCTTCGGCTCCAGTGTCAGCGGCTTCGAGACCATCAAAGTGGTCGCCTCCGCCACGCCGACCCAGGGTCTCACGATCGCCACCAATAATGCGATGGTGACCGACAACACCGGTACCCTGACGGTGAATGCCACTGCCCTGACGAACAGCAGCGCAGCCCTGACCTTCACTTCCAATGAAAACAGCACCGCCACGATCAACGTGACCGGCGGCGCCGGCAACGATGTACTGACGGCCGGCACCGAAAAGTCCAACTACGTCGGCGGCGCTGGAGACGACACCTTCAACTTCACCAGCACACAACTGACCAGTGCTGATACCGTCGCAGGCGGTACCGGCAAC
Source organism: Rhodovastum atsumiense (assembly GCF_937425535.1). NCBI lineage: Bacteria > Pseudomonadati > Pseudomonadota > Alphaproteobacteria > Acetobacterales > Acetobacteraceae > Rhodovastum > Rhodovastum atsumiense. The sequence goes on along the minus strand of NZ_OW485602.1, from coordinate 92,849 downwards.
GATACCCTCGCCATATCGGACACCGGCGCGGTTGCCGATGCCGCCTTTACCAACATAACCAGTGTCGAGAAGCTGACTCAAAGTGGCTCGAACAATCTTCTCAACGTAACGCTGGGAGCCTTGGCGAACGCCGCCGGCCTCACAACCATCACGGGCAACGGCACCGGTGCTGACGTGATCACCGTGGGCTCCGGCTTCACCAATGCCCTGACGGTGAACATCGGCACTGGCAACGACAGCGTCGATGGCTCGGCATCCGCGGCCGCTCTGACGGTTGCAGCAGCCGCCGCATCAATCACCGCCAGTGATACCCTCAAGGGCGGCACCGGATCGGCCGACGTAATCAGCCTGACCGCCGACACCGGAACAGCGACCTTCGGCGGCAACGTCAGTGGCTTCGAAACCATCAATGTGGTCGCTTCCGCCACGCCGACCCAGGGTCTCACGATCAGCCTGAATGACGCCATGCTTGCCGAAGCTGGCACATTGACGGTGAATGCGTCCGCCCTGACAAACAGCAGTGCGGCTCTGACTCTGAGCTCCGGTGAAGCTACCGGCCAGACCAACACACTGGTTGTCACGGGCGGTGCTGGCAATGACTCGATTACCGGCGGCACTGAAAAATCGAACTTCTCTGGCGGCAGCGGAGACGACACCTTTATCTTCGCTAACGCCAATCTGACCAGTTCCGACACCGTTGCGGGGGGGAGCGGCAATGATACCCTCGCGGTGACAACCGCTGCCGTCATTGCCGACGCCGTTTTCACCGGCGTGACCAGTGTCGAGACATTGAAGCAGAACACCTCGGCTACCGTCCTCAGTGTGACACTGGGAGCCCTGGCGAACGCCTCCGGCCTCACCACAGTTACCGGCAGCGATACTGCAAACGACGTGATCACCGTAGGCGCCGGCTTCACCAATGCCCTGACGGTGAACCTCGGCACCGGCGCTGACAGCGTCGACGGCTCGGCATCCGCAGCCACGCTGACGGTCGCCGCCGCCGCGGCATCGATTACCTCCGCCGATACTCTCAAGGGAGGCACCGGATCGGCCGACGTGCTCAGCCTGACCGCCGATAACAACGCAACAGGCGCGGCCTTCGGCAGCAACGTCAGTGGCTTCGAAACCATCAATGTGGTCAAGAATAGTAATAATACCATCAAGATCACAACCAATGACGCGATGGTGGCGGCGAGCGGCAGTCTGAATGTCAACGCCGCAACTCTGACAGGCGGCACGGCGACGCTTACCTTCGATGGCAGCGCCGAGACAACGACGACGGCAACGGTCAGCGTCACAGGCGGCGAAGGCAACGACAGCCTGACCGGTGGCGCCAGCATGGACAGCCTGACCGGCGGCCTTGGCAACGACACGCTCACCGGTAATGCCGGGGCCGATACTTTGACCGGCGGCACGGGCTCTGACCTGTTTGTTTACAACAGCGTCAGTGATTCCAATGGTGCCAGCGGAACTGACAGTGTCACTGACTTCACCAGCGGCACGGATAAGTTCCAATTCGCGTTGGACTACAGCAGCCAAGTCTCCGGTGTCACGGTCAACGCAACGCGGGTATCGGCTGGCGTGGCTGGAATCACCGCAGCCCAGACCGCTCTCTCGGGCGAACGTGGTCAGTACATATACGACACGACAAACAGCAAGTTGTATGTCAATGTTAACAACGATAATCTGATCACGACGCAGGATTACGCGGTTGGTGTGAACCCTGCGGCGACGGCGGCCAACACGATTGCTGATGGTGACCTGAACTTCTCCATCACGGGCGGCAGTGGAGCCGACACCATCGTGGCCGGTGGCGGCAACGACACCATCACCGCCGGGACCGGTGCGGACTCGATGACCGGCGGCTCGGGAGCCGATACTTTTGTAACCGGTATAGCCGGTCAGTCGGTTGCCGCCTCGACAACCAGCCTGAGCGCGACGATCACCAACAACGATACGCTGACTTTCGGCAATGGCGTTGACATCATCAGTGACTTTGTCACTGGCACCGACAAGATCGACGTTACAAACGCCGGCGCCAGTCCCACCGACCTTATCAGCGCCACCGCGGCAACGGCATTGAACAATGGGACGACATATTCGATGCTTGGCACCTATGACTCGACAACGAAGATCTTTACTGTCAATAGCGCGGCGAGCGGTGCCAACGTCGCGACGTTGGTCGTTGTAGGCAATGGCGGTTTCACGGCGGCTAACACGACCGGCTATACGCTGCTGAAGGGCGTGTCAACTTTAGCAGCCGGTGACTTTGTCTGAGTACTTCGTGCGTCCTGGATAACACCCTGGCGCCAGAAGCACCCTGCCCCTGAGAGGGCAGGGTGTCTTCTTGAAAGCTTATGAGCTGTGACAAACGCCGAGGGACTCCAGCCATATCCACGCGCACCTTTCTGCACGGCGGCTGCGAACCCAAGTGCAAGGACAAGACAACGAAAACTCTCGCCGGGATGGAGTGGCGGGAACGACGGTTGGACATCGATCCATCGGTACAACCCGATATCGTCCGCAGCATGACACAGTCAGCCCGGTCGCCATTTGACGGCGTGACCATGTGCCGCATCTCGATCTGTGCGGCTAGGAGACGCAGCGCCCGGCTACCGAAGTGACATTACGTAGGCTGGTTATCAGGCAGTTTCCGATATCACGATCAGAACGGATCATCGTATCGCCTGGATCGACGATCGAGGCCAATACGCAATGCCGGTGATGACTGCTGGTCCCACTGGCTGCTGCGGCGACGAAGATCTCCATGGGAGATGAACGAAGGGTGAGCACTCTGCATGAGCTCATTGACCAGACCCTGCGCCAGCATCTGGATGCCTCCGCTCTGCTTTCGGAAAAACTCAACACCGTCCTGCGCCTGCTTTGTAAGTACCGGGCGACCCTGATCCAGAACACTCTCATCCAGCACTGCGGTTTAGCCGTGCTGGACGGCCCCTTCCAGGGCATGCAATTCGTTTCCCACTCGGCCGAAGGGTGCCACGTCCCCAAGCTGCTAGGCTGCTACGAGGCGGAACTGCACGCCCATATCCTGGCGGCAGTGGGTCGCGGCTACGAGGTGGTGATCAATATCGGCGCGGCGGAGGGCTACTACGCCGTCGGCCTGGCCCGACTGATGCCGGCAACCATTGTGTATGCCTATGACAGCAATATCGCGGCGCGACAGATGTGCCAGGATCTGGCCGAGCACAACGGCGTGGCTGAACGGGTGAGCATCGGCGGTGTGTTCCAGGGCGAGGATTTCGCACGCTTCATCGGACGGAAGGCACTCGTGCTGTGCGACATCGAAGGCAGCGAGACGGATCTGCTTGATCCCCGACGCTATCCCGTCCTGCAAGGCATGGACATCATCGTTGAATTGCATGACACGCCCCAAGCAAAACCAAGCAAGGAAATCCCGGATCGCTTCCGTGCCACGCACGCGATCACCATGATCCGGCAGGGCGGTCGGTCAGTGAAACTGCCCCGATTCTTCGAGACACTTGGCCATCTGGACCAATTGCTGGCGGTCTGGGAGTGGCGCTCGGGACCAACGCCGTGGGCGGTGATGCTCGGTCGGGAGGTGGCATGAGCACCAGGGTGCCCCAATGAGCAACGCCGGTCCGGCCAATGCCGCCATCCATTTCCAACCCGACGGCTACCATACCGACGGGCCGAAGTTGATGGGCCGACAGGCCGCCGGCAGCGGCTTCCTGCACGGTCTCTTCCGCCATGCCGGTGTCGAGGCATTCTATTGTCATGCACCGGGTCCAAAGGACGCCCAGGACTTTGCCGCCCTGGCGGCCGCTACGGGCGCCAGGGCACCGGTGCGCTGGATTGCCTCCAGCCACCCCGCGGCTTTGGGCGCACCCGGCTGCCTGTATCTTCCAGGCCCCGGCCTCGGCCCTTACGCCTTTGAGCGGCTGCGCGTCGGCGAACGGGCCTATTCGCTGTGCGGCGTTACCCATACCACTGCCTCGCACGCCGCCATGGACGCCATCACCGACCTGCTCATTGCGCCGCTGCGTGCCTGGGACGCGCTGGTGTGCACCTCGCGCGCAGTGCGCGACACCGTGCGGCACTTGCTACAGGCACAAGCCGAGTATCTGCGCTGGCGTCTCGGCGCCACTCGCTTCGAGCCGCCGCAGCTTCCGTTGATCCCGCTTGGCGTCGATTGCGCCGGACATGGCACCGATGCAGCGGGACGCGCGGAAGCCAGGGGGCGGCTCGGCATCGCCGCGGACGATCTGGTGGTGCTGTTCGTGGGCCGGCTGAGCTTCCACGCCAAGGCGCATCCGTTGCCGATGTATCTGGCGCTGGAGCGTGCCGCCGGAGGCAGGCGCATGCATCTGCTGCAGATCGGGTGGTTTGCCAATAACGCCATCGAAGCAGCATTCCGCGACGCCGGGCGACTGCTCGCCCCATCGGTCAACCTGATCTTTTTGGACGGTCGCGACACAGCACAGAAAGCCACCGGCTGGGCCGCGGCGGACGTATTCTGCTCGCTCGCCGACAACATGCAGGAAACCTTCGGGCTGACGCCGATCGAGGCGATGGCCGCCGGGTTGCCGGTGGTGGTTTCCGACTGGGATGGCTACCGCGACAGCGTGCGCGACGGCATCGATGGCTTTCTGATCCCTACCATCATGCCCCCCCCACCGCTCGGTGTCGATCTGGCGGCGCGGTATGAACGCGGCACGGACAGCTACGACCTGTATTGCGGCCATGCGAGCCAATTGGTCGCGGTGGACACCGCGGCAGCCGAGGCAGCATTCAGGCGCCTGTTTGTCGACGCCTCACTGCGCCAGCAGATGGGCGAGGCCGGCCGGGCGCGCGCAGAAGCCCTGTATGACTGGCGGCATGTGATCGCGGCCTATCAGGCGCTGTGGACGGAACTGGCGGAACGCCGGCGCAGCGATCCTGATTTCGCCGACCGCCCTGCCCCGGCGGCCAACCCCGCCCGTCCCGATCCGCTCGCCGCCTTCATCTCCTATCCCACCACCCTGCTCGGCGATCGCCACATGGCACAACTGGCACCCGGTACCGACGCTGCCGTGTTGACTGCGCGCCGCACCCTGGCGATGGTCAGCTACGCACAGGCGATCTTTCCCCCCGAAGAGGATGTCCAGATGGTCATCGATCTGCTGGGAGAGCGGCCATGGCGCGTGGACGCACTGCTTGCCCGGCTGCCGCCAGACCGCCAGGGCGCCATGGCGCGTGGCCTGGTGTGGCTGCACAAACTCGACGTGATCCGGCTGTCAGCGTCGACATGAGGAAGGCGTCGCGATTGCGTATCCTGTTCGTTCATCAGAATTTCCCGGGCCAGTTCGGCCATCTCGCGCAGGCCTTGGTGAAGGCCGGGCACCAGGTGCTCGCCCTGGCCATCGAGAGCCGTGGCGCCGTGCCGGGCATCGAGATCGTGCGCTATCAGCCCGATCGCGGGAGCACCCCGAACATCCACAGGCTGGCGGTCGAGTTCGAGACAAAGACGATCCGCGGCGAAGCCTGCGCACGCGCGGCAGCCGGGCTGCGGCAGCGGGGCTTCACCCCTGATATCATCGTCGCACATCCCGGCTGGGGCGAAAGCCTGTTCCTCAAGGATGTCTGGCCCGACGTGCCATTGCTGTGCTTTCTGGAATTCTATTACCGGCTGCAGGGCGCCGATGTCGGCTTCGATCCGGAATTCCCGCCTTCCGGCTGGGAAGGCGCGGCCCGGGTGCGGGCGAAGAATGCGCATCTTGCCCTGACACTGGAGACGATGGACCGTGGCTACAGTCCGACGCACTGGCAAAAGGCGGTGCATCCGACGATCCACCACCCGAAAATCGAGGTCATCCACGACGGCATCGACACGGCGCTGCTCGCCCCAGATGCCACGCGCGCCCTGAAGCTCGGGGAGACCGGACCGACGCTCGTGCCCGGCGATGAAGTGCTCACCTTTGTCGCACGCAATCTGGAGCCGTATCGTGGGTATCACGTTTTCATGCGGGCTCTGCCGGAAATCCAGCGCCGCCGGCCACACGCCGTGACACTGATTGTCGGTGGTGAGGGCGTTTCCTACGGCCAGGCCCCGGCAAGCGGCACATGGAAGCAGCGCTTCCTGAACGAAGTCAGGGACCGCCTGGACATGTCGCGGGTTTTCTTTCTTGGCAAGCTGCCGTACGATGATTACCTGACGGTGCTGCGGCTGTCGCGTTGTCACATCTACCTGACCTATCCGTTCGTGCTGTCATGGTCGATGCTGGAAGCAATGAGTACCGGTTGCCTGGTGCTTGGCTCCGCGACCCCGCCGGTGCAGGAAGTCATCGAGGACGGCGTGAACGGGTTGCTGGTGGATTTCTTCGATACCGACCTGATCGCGGAAAAGGCCTCACTGGCGCTGGACAGGTTCCAAAATCTCCTGCCCCTGCGCCAGGCCGCAAGGCAAACCGTCGTCGACCGCTATGATCTCGTCTCGGTATGCCTGCCGGCACAGCTTGCGCTGCTCGATCGGTTGGCTTCAGCAGGCCCGGTCATGACCGTAGCGGAGCAAAACCGGCGCCTGTAAGGCCCATCCCTTCCAGGCTGGAGACGTCACCGGCAAGTCCGGCGCCGTATACGGGCGCCGCAGGAATCCGCCACTACCGTTGGTGCGGACACGGGCAGGCTTGGGTGGCGCCCCCCTGCACAGGGTCGAAAAGTACATGAACATTCAGGGCATCATGAACCCTGGCTCGGCCATGACAAATCATGGTGCGTACCGGCCTCATGATGCGTATTAATCATCCTCTCTAGGTGAAAAATTCATTCCCTACTCTTTGCAGAGTTTACTTGGCAGAAAAGCACAAGAACCACTGGAATCGGCCACTGAAACAGTAAACGCCTGCATTAGTGCGTGGCGTTGCACAGGATCATCACACGGCACGCCATGCCAGCCCTGCCCCCCGAACTGCAGGCCACGTACGCCGAGCTGCTCGATACCTTGCTGGAGGAAGCGTCAGCCATATCCGGCATCATCCAGCGCGGCCTGGTCAGCAAGACGGTCAAGGGGCACCGCTTCTGGTATCTGCAGTATCGCGGCTCCGACGGGCGGCGCCACGAGAAATACATCGGCCCCGAAACGCCGGAATTGCTGGAACGCGTGCGCCATCAGCAGCGCTTCCTCGCGGCCGAGCGCGCAAGGCGGGTGCTCGTGCGCGCCCTGGTGGGTGGGCGTGCCGTGCCGCAGGTACCCGTGGATATCGGCCGCGTGCTGACGCTGCTTTCCGAAAACGGACTCTTCCGCGACGGCGCGGTGCTCTTCGGCACGCTGGCGCTGCGTGCCTATGGGCCGATGCTGGGAATGTCGCTGAGCAATGCCATGCTGGTTGACGAAAAGCCCGGCGCCCGGTCGTTCCGCGTCATCTCCATCGCCGTCGAGGGCATGGTACCGCCGGTACTCGACCTGCTGAAAACCATCGACCCCGCTTTCCGCCTGGCCGATCCGCCGCATGTGCCACCGGACACCTACGTTTCCGCAGCGAAGCGGCTGAAGGTCGAGTTCGTCATTCCACTTCCGGCCCACGCCCCCGGCGCCCCGGCGCGCAGGCTGCTCGGCTATCTCCTGTGCGAGAAGCAGCCCGGCGTCATCCTGTGCACCAGTGGCGTCCTGGTGAACGTGCCCGACCCGGCCCGCTTCGCCTGGTGGCGCCTGCTGGCCTCGGGGCGACGGATGCCGCAATCCGTCCTGCACGCGCAGGCCGCAATGCTGTTCGACGCCCTGGTCCGCGAAAACCCGGACGCGGTGGTGACGACATGGCACGAACTGCGCCACGACGGCCGCGATCAGTGGCAGACCGCGGCCCTGGCAATGTTGCACAAGCTGCCGCAGCCGGTGCGCGACGCGGTGCTCACGCTGATCGGCCGGAAGCCCGAATAGGTCCGTTTGGTCACGCCCCTGCCATCACCGCGATGGAGCGATTTGCACAGGCCGAAGCGCGGGTTTGCGGTATCATGTAGCACAAGCCACCGCTGGCCGGTTCGCGTTCTGAGATCGGCTATCTACTCTCGTCCCACTGGTATGCGGAAGGAGAGTGGCGGTGGCCGAGCAGCATGTCATCCGTGTATTGCGTGACAAGCGCTCCGAGTTGGCGGGGCTGGTGAAAGGCCTGGAGTGGGAGCTGGGCGAGCACCGCGCTGCCCTGATGCATCTCGATGTCACCATGCGGCTGTTCGATCCGGAAACCCGGCCCGAGGAGATCGGCCCTCGACAGCGGCGGCGATGCAATGCCTGGTTCCGCCCTGGTGAATGCCTTCGGCTGATCTACGACGTGCTGCGCGATGCGCCGCAGCCGATGACGACGCGCGAGGTGGTCGAGCGGATGACGGAGCTGAAGAGCATTTCGCTCAGCGACGATTGCCAGCACGCCTTGATCCAGAAGACCGTTCTGGCATCGCTCAACCGCGCCAAGGACACGATCGAGCGGGTCGAGACCGCCGGCGTGGTCAGATGGCGGGTACGTCAGGCCGCCCGGGAACGCTGCCAATAGCCGCAGAAGTCGATCGATGGCCGGCCCCGCAAAGCCAGGCGGACCACCCCATGCACCTGCTCGCCGTTGCTGACGCGCCGCGCGTCTTCCCGCCAGGCGGCTTCCTGGGCATAGCGGAGGAGATACGGCCCGGCGATGTGGTGGTGGTGCCCCAGCTCGCTGCGGCGCAGACGGGAAAAATAGGACTCCGCGCCGTTGGTGCAGGCGCCCCCGATGCTATAGCCCTCCTGGTGGTTGACACGCCGCATCGGAAAGTGGGCATGCAGCCTGTTCCAGGCCGGGCTCTCGTCGGCATGCAGCTCGGTGGCTTGGGCGATCCGCTGGGAAATGATCGGCAGCACAGCTTCCTCGGCCGGCACCACCTGCACCAGCGTGGGGCCGCGGCGTTCGCGCATCACCACGACGACCTGGCGCTTGCCCGACTGGTTCTCGGCGAGTCGCCGGTCGACCCGGTTCGCCGCTAGATTGGCTGGCCGGACATGGCCGCCGAAATAGGCGCCGTCGAGCTCGACCTCACGTCCTGCACCGCCGATGCGCAACGCCTTCGTGCTGGACGCCATTGCCTCGCGCATTTTGTGCGCCAGGACGAATGCCGTCTTGTACTGGACATCGAGCTCACGGGAGAGCGCGAGCATGCTGTGGCCCTTGACCTCGTTGCAGAACGCGACGACGGCCAGCAGATAGGTGCGCAACGGCAGCTTGTGGTGCGCAAACAGCGTCCCCGAAGTAATGGAGAAATCGCCGCGGCACGCTTTGCAACGCCAGCGCGGCCGGTCCGGTGATCTCGGGCAGGCGTAGCAGATCATGCAGCCGCAGCCAGGGCAGACCGGCTTGCCGTCGGTTTCAGGCCAGCGGAGGCGCACGAACACGTTCACCACGCCGCTATCCGACATGCGCATGACCTTCGCCGTACTGAGCGAGCGTGCCGCCGCGGAAAGCAGGAAATGTTGCGCCATGGCCAGCCACCTGCAATGATCCCAACCCTTTCCTGCCAGAAGCCCGGCAGGAGTACAAGGCTGATTTCGCTCGTGGCGGCAGCTCCATAATGCCGCGGGTTTGCACCCAGGCAGCAGCCCGGTCGCCTATGCGCCGACCGCAATCAGCTTCGATGCCACTGGCGGTCGCGACGGGTACAGCCGCAGACCATCGTCCACCAGATCGACCTTCGCGGCGGGGTAGACAGCCAACGCCAGTTCAAGGCTCTTTTTGAACGTCTGCTTGAACTTCCGCAGCTCCGCGACGCCTTGGCCAAACTGCCCCTTCGCAGCCCGCCAGGATAGCGGCGTTGGCTCTTTGAGTGAATGCAGGCGGTACGCAAGCCAAACGTATATATCGAGCGCCTGCGAGTTGTTGTTGATTGCCTGGATCGCGGCATCCTCGACGGGAACAGGATGCTTCCTCAATTGCTCAAAGAAATTTTCCCCCAGTTTCACCGCTTCCAGGAAGCGCGGCCGGGGGCTATCGGATTCTTCGAACATGCCCGCTTCGACGATCGGCTGGCGAACAAAGCCCTTCTTTTGCCCTGCAGTGAAGTAAAAGGTGATGTTGCACGTTCCGATGCGCAGTGCCTGCTCACGTACACCATCAATCGCCTTTCCGCCGACGGCCTTGATACCCATCCGGCCAAGCCATTGGCGCAGGCTCTTCCCAAGCTCTATTTCCCGGCTGCCGGTCTTGAGCGCCGTGGTCTGCAGGTAAAGCAGGATCAGCCGCGCCCGTGAACCAAACGGCACCCCGATGGGCACTGTCTGCTCGCCGATGACCTCGATACCTGGCTGGATGATCAAACTGATCGGACCGCTGTCCACACGCCAGATTTCATCATCCTGGGTACGCTTGTGAGGCAAAGCGGTCTGGCACCACCCCGAATACAGGAAGTTGGTTCCGCCTTCCTCGTTGCTCAAATAGGCTTCTGCGGTTTCCACAATGCCGCGTTCGAGGCCGCTTTCCAGAGCTGCCTGCCGCCCCCTGCTCGCCAGAAGCTCATGCACCTGTCCCATGCGCCTGATCATGCCCGAATGGTCGGCAGTCGGGAGTGCGTACTTTGGGTACGGCAGCTACTAGGAAGAGCTACTAGATTCTTATACTGGTTATGCGTACCCAGAGTACGCGGGATAACTCTGTAAGCCATTGATCTGTAATAAGTGGTCCAGGCAGGGCGTACCCAGAGTACGCACCCGGCGTACCCAGAGTACGCACTCGCCCTGTGGATATCGGGCTGCTCCAGCCGACAAGACTGCGAACTCTGGAATCACTCGGGCAAGTGTTTCAAAAATCTGCATTTTTCCAGGAGAGTTATCCACAGCATCTGTGGATAACATTTGCAATGCATTGAAAGTAGGCTGAAGCCAAAGCGCAAGGAGGTGCTACAAGAGTTCGCACCCAACCTGCACTCCAGGCTGCGACTCGGGAGCCCCCTGAGGTGCTACAAGAGTTCGCGCCGGCGGATTCAAACCACCGGGCACACCGTGAACCGAAGCGCCGGCCATTCCGCCTGCACGCGCGCCAGCGCCTGCCAGGGGGTCCAGTCCGCGCTCCAGAACCGCAAGCGGAAGCCAGGCCGGTCCCCATCAGGCGCAGGCGATGATCCGGCCGGCGGCACGATGACCTCCTCGATCCGGCGCAGCGGCCAGGTGGTGCCCCAGTTCTCCCACAGCCAGGCGATGGCGCGCGGGTCGTCATCGCCGAGCCGCAGGATGTCGAAAGGGACCGGCACAAGGCTGTGCAGGTCGAACGGGCAGGCACGGCTGACGCCGACCATGCTGACCGCGTCCTCGTGCTGGGCCCACACCGCCTCCCGCAACTGGCGGGCGAGAATGCGGGCGCCCGCGAGGCTGATCGGGCGCTCGCCGGCAGGCGCGGTCAGGAAGAGGTGGAACCAGTCTTCTTCCATACGGTCGTAGTCATGGACCCACGGGATGATGCCGGCGCCGGCAGCGGCGGCGCGGAAGGTGGCGATCAGGTCGGCGGGCCCGGTCACGCTGAGCGTGGTCTGGACCCAGTCCGGCTGCGGCAAGGCCAGCACCCCAACCGCGGCAGGCGGCGCAGCGACGGCCCGGGCCGCCCGCCGCCGCCCCGGCCCGACGGGCAGGCCGAACGCGCTCTCGCCACCTGCCAAGGCTCAGAGCCCCAGCAGCTTCGCCGGACTGTCGCTGACCAGTTTGGCGCGACGGACGTAGCCGCGCATGGTCTTGAGGTCGGCGTGACGGGTATGGGCCATGATCTGCTCGTCGCGGGCCCCGGCCAGGTAGGCCTCGGTGACGAAGCCGGCCCGCAGGCCGTGCGGAGAGAGGCGCTCGCCCCCGGGCACCTCGATGCCGGCCTGCTTCGCGCGCCGGAGCAGGATCTGACGGACCGCATCGGGATGCAGGCGGCGATGCTCGATGTTGCCCCAGAGGTCCACCTTGCGGAAAACCGGGCCGAACTGGCAGTCCGAGGCCAGCAGCCAGGCTTCCAACGCCCGCACGGGACAGGTCTCGCGGCGATTGCCCTTGGGAATGCCGATCTCCACCCCCGCGCCCTCCTGGTCGCCCTTGCTGCGGGGAATGGTGAGGCGGATGCCGCTCTCGCGCAGGACCAGGTGCTCGCGGTTAATGCCGACCAGTTCGGACCGGCGCAGCGCCCCGGCGAAACCAAGCAGGATCATGGCGCGGTCGCGCAGGCCGGTGAGATCGTCCCGGCAGGTGGCGACGAGCTTGCGGATCTCGGCGGTGGTCAGTGCGGCCGCGCGGCGCACGGCACTGCCGTGACGGCGGCCGATGCCACGCAGCGTGGTGCGAATAAGCGGGTGCGAGGGGATCCACTCCTGGCCCGCCAGCTTGTGCGCCTGGCCGATGGCGGCGAGGCGGCGCTGGATGGTACTGCGGGCATGCGTGGCCGCCATGGCGGCGAAATACGCAGCGACGGTCTGCGGCGCGGCCGGCAGAGGGGACAGGTTGGCGGCGCGGCAGAAGGCAGTGAAGTCGGCCCAGTCGGCACGATAGGCGCGGCGCGTCGCCGCGGAGTGGGCGTCAGCGGCGTAGTCGCGGGCGGCCGCGAAGGCTGCGGCGCCGGAAAGGGCGGGAAGGGTTTCGGCCATGGCAAGTCCGCACCAGGATACGTCCAGTCTGGCAGCTTGTCAGGCGGGATGGTGCAAAAATGCAGCTTCCTCCCCCGTGCGTCGGCCGGTCAGGGAGCATGCCATCGGACGGGCCTCGACTTTGCCCCTGTGAGGCGCGGTGGAACGAGGTATCGGTTGTCGCGTGACCCGGCTAATGATCGCGTAAATTGTGTATTTTACAACAGCCTTCGTGTTTTCTGGATCAGAATAAATATTTCCCATGATCATGATCGAATTTCGTCATGAGCATTGCGGTCGTGGTCCACGTGTCCGATCGTCCATCCTTACCCTACTTGTTTCCAACGAGACCTGGGCGGAGGCAGCGCAGCGTGGCGACACGCTGGCCGTCGTGCGCCTGGATCGGCTCGGCTGCTCGCGCGTGGCCGGGGGGAGGCATCGAATTGCACGACTGAAATTCGCAGTTTTGCAATTGACACTCCCGCAACGCAACGGCACGCTAACGTATAAGTTATAAAATAACGTTGTGAAAGCATATTATCCGTGACCGACTCCCCGAGCACCGCATGGCGTGACCTCTTCGACATTCCCGACGGCCTGATCTATGCGGATGCCGCCTTCATGACGCCCATTCCGCATCGTGTGCGAGAGGCCGGCGAGGCTGGCATTCTGCGCAAAACCGCGCCGTGGACCCTGTCCCGCGCCAGCTTCTACGACGGCATCGAGGCCCTGCGCGGAGCCGCGTCCGGGCTGATCGGCGCGGCCGCGGACGACATCGCCATCGTCGCCGCCACCAGCTACGGCATTGCGACCGCCGCCGCCAACCTGCCGCTCGCCGCCGGCGAGGCGGTGCTGACGATGCAGCAGGAACATCCCTCCCAGGTGTTCGCATGGATCCGCGCCGCCGAACAGGCCGGCGCGGTGCACGAAGAACTTCCCCGCCCCGACGACAGCAACTGGACCAGCGCCATCCTGCGGCGCCTGGAGGCCAGGCAGGGTCCGCGCATCGCCATTCTGGCGCTGACCCATGTGCACTGGACCGATGGCACCGCCCTGGACCTGGAGACCATCGGCGCGGCAGCGCGCCAGCACGGCGCGGCGCTGGTGGTGGACGGCACACAGTCTGTCGGCGTCCGCCCCCTGGACGTACGGCGCGTGCAGCCGGATTTCCTGGCCTTTGCCACCTACAAATGGCTGCTTGGCCCGTACGGGCTGGCGCTGCTCTACGCGGCGCCGCACCGCCAGAGCGGCCAGCCGCTGGAAGAGCACACTTTCAGCCGCCTCGGTGCCGATCAGATCACCAACCGGTACGGCCGGGAACTGCGTTTCATGCCCGGCGCGCGACGTTACGACATGGGGGAGCGTGCCAACTTCGTCACCGTGCCGATGGCCGTCGCGGGCATCGGCATCCTCCAGGAAATTGGCGTGCCCCGCATCGAGGCCCGCCTGCGCGCGCTGACCGACCGTTTGGTAAAGGGCGCTTCCGCACTGGACCTGCACGCCGCGCCGCATCGCGCCGCACACCTGCTCGGCCTCACCGGCCCGGGTTTCGATGCCGCCGCTGCCGTCGCCGCGCTGCGCGCCCGCAACATTCATGTCAGCGCCCGCGAGGACCGGCTGCGGATCGGCCTTCACATCTACAACGACGAACGCGACGTCGATGCGCTCCTGCAGGCGCTGGCTGAGTTCAGGCAAGCCGGCCGCTGAGCTTCGCTCCTTTCCCGACAACTGAGGTGACCATGTTCTTCAGCAAGAGCCGGCACGTCGTGCTGGCGGCACTCGGGGCGCTGCTGCTCCTGGCGCCGATGGCCGACCCGGCCTTTGCCGGCACCACGCTGGACCGCATCCGCCAGCGGGGCGAACTCGTCTGCGGCGTCAGCCAGGGTTCCGCCGGTCTCTCTCTGCCCGATAGCCAGGGTGTCTGGCGCGGGCTGGACGCCGACTACTGCCGCGCCCTCGCCGCCGCCGTGCTGGGGGACGCAAAGAAGGTGCGCTTCCAACCTCTGAGTTCGGCGCAGCGCTTCGCCGTACTGCAATCGGGCGAGATCGATGTGCTCTCGCGCAACACCACCTGGACCTCGGGGCGCGACGGGCCGCTTGGCCTGATCTTCGTCGGCACCATCTTCTACGACGGCCAGGCCTTCATGGTCCCGGCGCGGCTGGGCGTGCACAGCGCCAAAGAACTGGGCGGCGCGACGGTGTGCGTGCAGCCCGGAACGGTCAACGAGCAGAACCTCGCCGACTATTTCTCCGCCAACAAGCTTGCCTACCGGTCCGTGGTGATCGAAAGCCTGCCGGAGTTGGAAGCCGCGTTCTATGCCGGACGCTGCGACGTCTATCTCTCCGACGCTTCCACCCTGGCGGCCAGCCGCGCCGCGCGCGCACCACGCCCGGCCGATTTTGTCATCCTGCCCGAGCGCATCAACAAGTCGCCGCTCTCGCCGGTGGTGCGCGCCGACGACGTGGCGTTCTTCCAGATCGCCCGCTGGACACTCAACGTCCTGATCAACGCCGAGGAACTCGGCGTCACCAGCAAAAGCGTCGAGGCCGACCGCGCCTCCACCAACCCCGACGTCAAACGTCTGCTCGGTGTCACGCCTGGCATCGGCAAGGCGTTCGGCCTGCCAGAGGACTGGGCCGCCCGCGTCATCACCCAGGTGGGCAATTACGGCGAGATCTTCGCGCGCAATCTCGGCCCCGACACACCGCTGGCGCTGGCGCGTGGCCAGAACGCGCTGTGGCGGGACGGCGGATTGCTCTACGGCCCCCCCATCCAATAACGCCATGACAGAGGCGGAAAGTCGTCGCGACGCCTGGCTCGGCACGGGCGTCGCGCTGCTCATCCTGGTTTTGCTGTGGCTGGCGCTGACATCCGCGCTGGCCCGGCGGGGATTGAGCCTGGACTTTTCCGCTCTCGGCGGCCGTGCCGGCTTTGCCGTGGCGGAGGGCGTTCTCGAGGTCTCCCCCGACGCCGCCGCCTGGTGGGCCATCCTGGCGGGGCTGCTGAACACGGTGCGGGTGGCCGGCTGCGCGGTGCTGCTGGCCCTGGCGCTGGCGGTGCCCCTGGCCATCGCGCGCCATTCCCCCTGGCAGATGGCGCGCACCCTGGCCACCTGGATCATCGAGCCGCTGCGCAACACGCCGCTGCCGCTGCAACTTTTCCTCTGGTACGGGCTGCTGCTTAACCTGCCCGGGCCACGCGCGGCGTGGCACCTGCTGCCGGGTGTGCTGCTGAGCAATCGCGGTCTGGCGTTGCCCAGCTTCGTGAACGGCACCCTCAGCGTTCCGGCCCTGCAAGGCTTCAACATCGAGGGCGGGGTGTCGCTCAGTCCGGAGTTCTGCGCCCTGGCCTTTGGACTCGGCGTCTTCCACGCGGCCTACCTGGCGGAGGTGCTGCGCGCGGGACTGGCAGCCGTCCCTGCCGGGCAGACGGAGGCGGCGACGGCGCTCGGCCTGCCGAACCGTCTGGCGCTGCGGCTGGTGATCCTGCCGCAGGCATTGGGTTTCGCCCTGGCGCCCGGCATCTGGCAGGTGCTGCAACTGGTCAAGAACGCCTCGCTCGGGCTGCTCATCGGCTATCAGGATCTGGTCGGCGTGACGAACATCGCGGTCAACCAGACCGGGCGCGGTCTGGAAGGGCTGATCCTGGTGGTGCTGACCTATCTGGCACTGAACGGAGTGCTGGTGCTGGCCTTGCGCGCGCTGGAACGCCCCTCCAGCCGGACCGCGCTGCAACCCGCTGCCCCCCACAAGTGGACGGGGCGGCACGGCCGGGCCGGTCATTGGGGGAATGTGGCGCTGGGCGGTGCGCTGGCGCTGGCAATCGGCTACTGGGGCATCGATCAGGCCGCCTTCACCGGGGGGCCGCGCGCCTGCGCGGCGGCGAACGGTGCCTGCTGGGCGGTGGTTGAGGAGAAGTGGCGTCTGATCCTGTTCGGCAGCTATCCACTGGCGGAACAATGGCGCCCGGCGCTGGCGACCGCGCTGCTGGCCCTGGGCCTGCTGGGCACCGGCCGGGTGGCCGGGCGGCATCCGGTGCGCGCTGCACTGGGCTGCCTGGTGCTGCTGGCGCTGTGGGGCTGGTTGATGGGCGGGGGCGGCGGGCTGGCTCCCGTCCCCAGTGCCGACTGGGGCGGGTTGCCGCTCACGCTCGGTCTGGCGGCGCTGGCGCTGATCCTGGGCGCGTTCATCGCCCTGCCACTTGCCCTCGGGGGCCAGTCCCGACACCTGGCGCTGCGGGTGACAACAGGAATGATCATCGCCCTTTTTCGCAGCGTGCCGGTGGTCGTGCTGCTCCTGGCGGCCAGCGTGCTGCTGCCGCTGTTGCTGGCGCCGGACTGGAGCGGCAGCAAGTTGGCGCGCGCCCTGGCGGCGCTGATCGGCGTCACGGCCGCGCAACTGGCCGTGGTGCTGCGCTCCGCCCTGCGCGCCCTGCCGGCCGGACAGGTGGAGGCAGCCCGCAGCCTGGGGCTTTCCGCGCCAGCCACCTTGATGCTGGTGCAACTGCCGCAGGCCCTGCGCATCGGCCTTCCGGCCGCGGTGAACGTGTTCGTCTCGACGGTAAAGGATACGTCGCTGGTGCTGGTGGTGGGGCTGCTTGACCTGACGGCAACCACGCAGCTCGCGGTCCAGGAGCCCCAGTGGCGCACCGCCGCACCGGATGCCTACCTGCTGCTTGCGGCCACGTATTTTCTCATCTGCTACCCGCTGGGCCGATACGCCGATGCCCTGCGGGCGCGCAGGGAGGCAACATCGCAAGGCTGACCCGGTCCGCGACCACAGGATCGCCGGAAGCATGCCAGCCCGCGCCGTCGCGCCCCAACACGGCCTGCGCATCGGGGGGCAAGAATCCCGCACCTACTCCGCCGCGGCGCCCATCCCTGGCATCTGCTGGCGGACCAGGCGCGCATAGGTCCCGCCCCGCGCCAGCAACGCGGCATGGTCGCCGGATTCCACCACCCGCCCGCCTTGCAGGACCAGGATCAGGTCGGCGTCGCGGATGGTGGAGAGCCGGTGCGCGATCACCAGCGTCGTGCGGTGCCGCATCAATGTGTCCAGGGCCGCGCGGATCTGCGCCTCGCTGATCGAATCGAGGTGCGAGGTCGCCTCGTCCAGCACCAGGACCGGCGCATCCTTCAGGAAGGCGCGCGCGATGGCGATGCGCTGGCGCTGGCCGCCGGAGAGCTGCACGCCACGCTCCCCGACGCGCGTCGCCAGCCCCTCTGGCAGGGCGGCGACGAAATCCCCCAGCGCCGCCTGCCCGACCGCGCGCGCCAGATCGGCCGCGCTCGC
Source organism: Rhodovastum atsumiense (assembly GCF_937425535.1). Lineage (NCBI taxonomy): Bacteria > Pseudomonadati > Pseudomonadota > Alphaproteobacteria > Acetobacterales > Acetobacteraceae > Rhodovastum > Rhodovastum atsumiense. Next base: position 74,996 of record NZ_OW485602.1, on the reverse strand, counting down.
CTCCGGCCGGGCCAGGCGGATATTCGCCTCCAGCGTGTCGTTGAACAGGTAGGTGTCCTGAGCAACCAAGGCAACGTGCCGGCGCAACCCGTCGAGCGTGAGCCGCGGCAGCGCGACGCCATCCAGCGTGACCGCTCCCCGCTCCGGATCCCAGAAGCGCAGCAGCAGGTTGGCGATGGTGGATTTACCGGCGCCCGAGGGGCCGACCAGCGCCACCGTCGCCCCGGGCGGCACGCGGATGTCGACGCCCTCCAGCGCCGGACGGGTACGGCCCGGATAGGTGAAGCGCACCGCCTCGAAGGCAATGGCCGAGCCGCCCGGCGGCGCCACCGGCTCCAGCATGCCACTGCTCACCGCCGGCACCTCGCGCTCCACCACCCGCAGCCGTCGGGTCGAGGCGATGGTGTCGGCCAGTTGCCGCCCGACCTGACTGATTTCGGAGACCGGCAGAAAGGCGGCGACAGAGAGCAGGATCAGCAACGGCAGCAACGCCGGGTCGAGCTGCCCGGCCGCAGCCATGGCAGCGCCCGCCGTCGCCACCGCGAGCCCGCCCAGCCCCGTCGCCACCTCGAGCCCGACTGCGGCGCGCGAGAGGTCATCGAGCAGCGCCAGTCGGAGCCTGCGGTACTCCACCAGCACCGCCAGGAAGCCGGCCCGGCGGCGGCCGACCGCCTGGAAGGCCTGCAGGTCGGCCAGCCCCTGGATGGTCTCCGTCACCTGGGCGCCGAGCTGCCCGAGAGCGGCCCGCGCCGCCGCCCCCTGCCGGTCGATCCGGGCCCGCCCGCGCAGCGGCGAGAGCGCGGCCCAGCCCAGGAAGGGCAGCAGCGCCAGCGCCAGGGGCCAGGCAATCGCCGCCAGCACGCCGAGCACGACCGCCGGAACCAGCAGGGCAATCACCGCCGGCGCCACGGTATGGGCGTAGAAATACTCTACCGTCTCGACATCCTGGGTCGCCAGCGCCACCAGGTCGCCGGAGCGCCGGCGCAGCAGGTAGGCCGGCCCCAGCGCATCCAGCCGGGCGAACAGATCGATCCGCATCTCCGCCAGCAGCCGGTAGGCCATGTCGTGCGCCAGCCAGGATTCGAGCCAGTGCAGCAGCGCCGCCAGGGGGGCCGCGACCAGCAGGCCGATCGCCCAGGGAGCGACCGGCGCCCCTGCCCGCACCGCGGCAATGAGCAGGGCGCCGAGCGCGCCGACGCCGATGAAAGCGGCGACCCGGCCGATCCCGAGCAGCACGGTCACCGCCAGCTTGCCGCGCCAGGGCCGGATGACGTGGAGGAGGCTGCCGAGCGTCTCCCGCCAACCGATCGACAGGGCCTCCGTGTTCAGGTCACGCGGCGCCACCCCGGCATCGTCCGCGCTCCGGGCCTCCGGCGCCGCCACAGGCAGGGTCGCCGCCGCGCCGTTGCCGGCCGCCTGCTCCCCCATCAGCCGGCGATAGATGCCGTCCTCGCGCAACAACGCGGCATGGGTCCCCTCCTGCACCACGCGCCCGTGGTCGATGACCAGGATGCGGTCGGCGCCGATCACGCTGGACAGGCGATGCGCCAGGATCAGCGTGGTGCGACCCTGCATCAGCCGGCCCAGCGCTTGCTGGATGACCGCCTCGTTCTCGGCGTCCACCGCCGAAAGCGCCTCGTCCAGCACCAGGATCGGCGCGTCGCGCAACAGCGCGCGGGCGATGGCCAGGCGCTGGCGCTGCCCGCCCGAGAGCATCACCCCGCGCTCGCCGATCAGCGCGCCATAGCCGCCGGGCAGGGCCTGGATGAAGTCGTGCGCATTGGCGGCGCGGCAGGCCGCCTCGATCTCCGCCTGGCTCGCCTCCGGCCGGCCGAGACGCAAATTGTCCTCCACCGTGCCGTGGAACAACACGCTGTCCTGGGCGACGATCGCCACCCGGCCGCGGATGCTGTCCGGATCGAGGCCGCGCAGGTCGTGCCCGCCGATGCTGATGCGGCCGGATTGTGGATCGTGCTGGCGCAGCAACAGCCGCAGGATGGAGGATTTCCCCGCCCCGCTCGGCCCGACGATGCCGATCCGCTCGCCAGCGGCGATGCGGAAGCTGAGCCCGTCATGCGCCGGCCCCCGTCCGCCCGGATAGGCAAAGCGCACGGCGTCGAAGACGATGCCGGGCGGGGCATCCGCCGGCAGCGCGGCGCCGCCCGGCGGCACGGCCGGCTCGGCCGCCAGCAGCGCGTTGATGCCGGAGGCCGCCGACTGGCCGATCATGCCCTGATGCAAAACAGAGCGCAGGTCGCGCAACGGCCGGAAGATCTCGGTGCCCGCCATCAGCACCACCAGCAGCGCCTCCAGGCTCATCTCCCCGGTGGCAACGCGGTGCGCGCCGAGGATCAGCGCCAGGGCGGCGCCCAGCGCCATGCCGAGGTCGGTGATGCCCCGCGTCAGCACGCTGAGCGCCAGCACCCAGAACGTGCTGCGATACAGCGCGCGGGCACGCTCGGCCAGCCGCTCCCCCCAGGCGCGGCTCTGGCCGAAGGCCTGCAGCGTCGGCAGGCCCTGCACCGCGTCGAGGAACTCGCCACCGAAGGCCTTGAAGGCACGCTGCCGGGCGATGGAGGCGCGGCGGTCCCAGCGATGGGCCAGCGCCGGCAACACCAGGGTCAGCAGCGCCGCCACCAGCAACACGGCCGCGACGGGCACGTCCCAGAAGGCGATGAAGGCGAAGATGACGACGGGGGCGCAGGCGGCGATCGCGAGCTGCGGCAGGTACTGGCCGAAGAAGGTCTGCAATTGCTCGACGCCGTCGACCATCGACAGCATCACCCCGCCGGTACGCTCCCCGGCGAACCAGGCCGGCCCGAGAGCGGCAATGCGATCGAACAGCGTGCCGCGCAGGCGTCCCTGGACCTCGGCCGCGGTGCGATGGGCAATGACCGCGCGCGCATGATCGAGCCCGGCCCGCAGCAACACCGCGGCGATGGCGGCGAGGAGCGGCAGCAAGACTGCCCCCAGCCCCGCCCCGGCGAAAACCAGCGCCAGCCCCTGGCCCAGGAAGGCGAAGCGGGCAATCCCGGCGGCCAGCGCCAGCAGGCCGAGCAACACGCCGCCCGCCATCATCCCGCGCAACCCTGCCGTCATGCGCCATAGGGTCAGGTCGAAATACATCGGCGGCTCCATGGGGTGGGCGTGATCGGGCGGAATGGTGCGGCGTTGCGCGAGGCCCACGCAAACGCGAGTTTTTCATCCGCTGTTGAGCTAGATTGGACAGCGATGACCCATCGCATCCCTCCGCTGGCGGCGCTGCGGGCCTTCGCTGCCGTCGCGCGACACGGCAGCTTCGCCCGCGCCGCCGAGGCGCTGCACGTCAGTACCAGCGCCATCAGCCACCAGATCCGCGGATTGGAGGCGGAACTGGGCCTGAAGCTGCTCCACCGGGCGACCAATGGCGCCGGCAGCGCGCGCACCGCGCCGACCGCGGCTGGCATCCTGTTGCTGCAAGGCGTGGAGACGGCTTTCGCCCAGCTCACCGCGAGCTGCGATGCGGTGCGGGCCGCGGCAGGCCGGGAACGGCCGGTGCTGACGATTTCCGCCAACGGCTCGCTCGGATCGCTGTGGCTGGCGCCGCGTCTGGCCACGTTCGCCGCGCAGCACCCGAGCGTCACCTGGCACATGCGGGCGATCGAGGAGGAGCCGGACCTGCAGCGCGAGGGCCTCGACCTCGCCATCGGCCGGGCGCGGCCGGGGGCGATCGACGCGGGCGAGCGGCTGTTGTTCGCCGAGACGGTGTTCCCGGTGTGCAGCCCGGCGCTGGGGCTGCGGGGGGTGGCGGAGGAATTGCTGCGGCACGGGCTGCTGGAGGAGGAGCACGGCACCAGCCCGGAGAAGGGGTGGCGGACCTGGCTCGCCGCGCTGGGCCTGCCGGATGCCCGCGCCACCATCGTGCGGTTCAGCAATTTCAACCAGGCGATCGGCGCGGCCATCGCCGGGGCCGGGATCGCGCTCGGCCGCTCGCCGATGGTCGACGACGAGTTGGCGGCCGGGCGGCTGGTGCGGCTGTTCGCGCCGCGGCAGATGCCGGGGTCCTGGGTGTTCGTGCTGCGGCGGCGCCACGGCACCGCGCCCGATCCGCACGTCGCCCAGCTCCACGACTTCCTGCTGGCGGCGGGCGGCGCCGAGTGCCTGTCCCGGTAGGGCATGGCGGCAGGTGATGATGCCGCATGCGAGGTGGAGCAGGGCGAGGCCGAACTCTTCGGTCCCGGACACCGACATCGTGCTGTTCTCGCGCTTCCCGGTCTGTGGCGCCCATGAGGGGCACGCCATCCTCGACTTCGTGGCCGGGAACCGCTCTCTGCTGCCCCCCTCCACGGTGCATTCCGACACGCACGACCGGTCGGCTGCGATCTTCGGCCTGGCGCGCCTGCCCTCCGCCTTGCCCGCGCCAGCCGGGCAATCACGGTTTCATCAAGACACAGTTCGCAACATCTCTTCAGGTTGCCTTTTGGTTTTGGAATGCGCTTGATGGGTCATGCCCATCCCAGATGCGGGTCATGCGGTCCTTGCTGCGTGCCGGGCCGGACGTCCTTGACGTTGCGCGCCGCGGCAGCCCTTGTCCGCCGACCTTGGCCGCTTCCTTCATCCGAGACATTCATGGGGATCACGCACCACCTCTCCGCAACCGACGTCATTCTCGACCTTGCCGCCGCCGACAAGCAGGACCTGCTGCGACTCCTGGCGGCCGAGTCCGCCAGCCGGCTCGGCCGCCAGGAGCAGGAAATCCTTGATGCCTTGCAGGCACGCGAGAGCCTCGGCCCGACCGCCCTGGGCCGCGGGGTCGCGCTGCCCCATGCCCGGCTGGAAGGCGACCCTCCGCCGGTCATGATCTTCGCGCGCTTGCGGCGCGCGGTGGACTTCGAGGCCCGCGACGAAAGGCCGGTGGACCTCGTCATCCTCGTGCTCTGGCCGGAGGCCTCCCCCGGGGGCTTCCTGCCCGCACTGTCCGAGGCCTGCCGGGCGCTGCGCGAACCGCAGGCGCTGCGCCGGCTGCGGGAGGCGAGCTCGGCCGAGGAAATCGTCGCGATCCTGGAGCGGTACGGCCGCCCACCCGAGGACTCACCGGTGGACGGGTGATGCGCCGTCAAACCCTGGCGCACCATTTTTCGTCGCCCACCGTGTCCTGAGACCCCATGATGCCCGACGCCCTGCTCCTGCCTGCCCTGGTGGCCCTTCCCTTCGCCGGTGCGATCGTGGCCGGGCTGCTGCCGACGCACGCGCGCAACATCGCTTCGGGCCTGGCCGGCGTGGTCGCACTCACCTGCCTGGGGCTCGTCTGGGCAGCCTACCCGACCGTCTCGGCGGGCGGCGTGCTGCGGGCCAGGGTGGAGTGGGTCCCCTCGCTGGGGCTTGATCTGGCACTTCGCATGGACGGCTTCGCCTGGCTCTTTGCCGGGCTGGTGAGCGGGATCGGGGCGCTCGTGGTGCTCTACGCGCGCTACTACATGTCCTCCGACGATCCTGTGCCGCGATTCTTCGCGTTCCTGCTTGCCTTCATGGGCGCGATGATGGGAGTTCTGGTCTCGGGCAACCTGATCCAGCTTGTTTTCTTCTGGGAACTGACGAGCCTCTTCTCCTTTCTGCTGATCGGGTACTGGCACCATACCGCCGCCGCCCGCGATGGCGCGCGCATGGCCCTGGTCATCACCGCCCTGGGCGGGCTGGCCCTGTTCGCCGGCGTGCTGATACTGGGCCACATCGTCGGCAGCTACGACCTTGATGCCGTGCTGGCGGCGGGGGACCGTATCCGCCGGCATTCGCTCTACCTGCCGGCGCTGATCCTGATCCTGCTCGGGACGCTGACCAAAAGCGCCCAGTTCCCCTTCCATTTCTGGCTGCCGCACGCGATGGCGGCGCCGACGCCGGTGTCGGCCTATCTGCACTCGGCCACGCTGGTGAAGGCGGGCGTGTTCCTGATGGCACGGCTGTGGCCGGTGATGGCAGGCACCGAAGCGTGGTTCCTGATCGTGGGGATGGCCGGCCTGGTCACGCTGCTGCTCGGCGCCTACATCGCGATCTTCCAGAACGACCTCAAGGGCCTGCTGGCCTATTCGACCATCAGCCACCTTGGCCTGATCACACTGCTGCTCGGCCTGAACAGCGAACTGGCCCTGGTCGCGGCGGTGTTCCACATCCTGAACCACGCCGCCTTCAAGGCCTCGCTGTTCATGGCGGTCGGCATCATCGACCACGAGACCGGCACGCGCGACATCCGACGCCTGTCGGGCCTGAACCGCTCGATGCCCTTCACGGCCCGGCTCGCGCTGGTCGCCGCCGCGGCGATGGCCGGCGTGCCGCTGCTGAACGGATTCCTGTCCAAGGAAATGTTCTTCGCCGAGGCGCTGTCGGCCGGGACATTGCTGTCGGGGCCGCTCGACGTGCTCCCCCTCGCCGCGCTGCTGGCAAGCATCTTCAGCGTCGCCTATTCGCTCCGCTTCATCCACGGCGCCTTCTTCGGGCCGGATCCGACGGATCTGCCGCGCAGCCCGCACGAACCGCCGGCCTGGATGCGCTTCCCGGTGGAAGTCCTTGTGCTGGCATGCATCATGGTGGGCTTGCTGCCGGCCGCGACGGTCGGTCCCTTTCTCGCCATCGGTGTCCGTGCCGTGCTGGGCGACAACGTGCCGTACTACAGCCTGGCGGTGTGGCACGGCTTCAACCTGCCCCTGCTCATGAGCGTGGTCGCGATGGTCGGCGGCGTGGCGCTCTATCTGCTCCTGCAAAGGCGGCTGCGCAGCCGCATCGAAGGCCCCCCGCTGATCCGCCGCCTGGAAGGCCGGCGTATCTTCGAGCGCGCCCTGGTCTTCCTCTCCTGGCGCCTGGCAAGGCAACTGGAAAAGCTCGCCGGCACGCGGCGCCTGCAGCCGCAGCTCCGCCTGATCGTCGGCGCCGCCATCCTTGCGGGGGCCGGCGCGGTGTGGCTGCGCGGCTTCGGGCCGGGGAATCTCCCGCCCTCGCCGGTGGATCCGGTGCTCGCGCTCATCTGGGGGGTGGGCGGCGCCTGCGCGCTGGGCGCGGCCTGGCAGGCCAAGTTCCACCGCCTCGCCGCGGTGGTCCTGGCCGGCGGCACGGGGCTGGTCATCTGCCTGACCTTCGTCTGGTTCTCCGCACCCGACCTCGCACTGACACAGCTGACCGTGGAGGTGGTGACGACCGTGCTGCTGCTGCTCGGCCTGCGTTGGCTGCCGCAGCGGCACCAGACCCCCGGAGAGCGCGGGCCAGAGGTGCTGACACGCACGCGCCGGGGACGCGACCTGACCATCGCGGCGGCGGCCGGCAGCGGGCTGGCGGCGCTGTCCTACGCGGTGATGACACGCACGCCACCCGACCTGCTGGCGCGCGACTTCCTCGAGAGGGCCTACACGGAAGGCGGCGGCACCAATGTGGTCAACGTGATCCTGGTGGATTTCCGCGGCTTCGACACGCTGGGGGAGATCTTCGTCGTCGCGACGGTGGCACTCACCACATACGCCCTGCTGCGCCGCTTCCGCCCGGCCCCCGAGAGCATCGAGATCCCCGAGCAGCAGCGCGACGGCACCATCGCGGGGGCCGCCGTCCCGGTGCAAGGCGGGGACAGGCGGGATGCCGGCTGGCTGCAGGTGCCTTTCCTGCTGACCCGGCTGCTGTTCCCGGTCATGGTCCTGGTGGCGGTGTTCCTGCTGCTGCGCGGCCACGACCTGCCCGGCGGCGGCTTCTCGGCCGGGATGGTCGTCGCCATCGCCGTGCTCGCGCAGTACATGATCGGCGGCAGGGACTGGACGGAAGAGCGGCTGCGGCTACATCCCCTCGTCTGGATGGGAACGGGGCTGCTGCTGGCCACCGGCACCGGTCTTGCCGCCTGGGCGTTCGGCCGCTCGTTCCTGACATCCTATTTCGGCTATCAGGACCTGCCGCTGATCGGACAGGTGCCGATCGCCAGCGCCCTGGTCTTCGACCTGGGGGTGTTCGGTCTTGTCGTCGGCGCCACGCTGCTGATGCTGGTCGCCCTGGCCCACCAGTCCTTGCGCGGCCACCGCTCCGCGCCCCGACGGCCGGCCGCTCCCGCGGAACGCGAGAGAGCCCCCGTCGCGCAGGGAGGCGAATGATGGAACTGGTCGTCTCGCTCGGCATCGGCGTGCTGACCGGATCCGGCGTATGGCTGTTGCTGCGGCCACGCACCTTCCAGGTGATCATCGGCCTGTCGCTGCTGTCCTATGCCGTGAACCTGTTCATCTTCTCGACCGGCGGGCTGCGCACCGCCGCAACCGCCATCCTGGAGCGGGGCGAAGCCGGCAGCCTCGTGCAGTACACCGACCCCGTGCCCCAGGCGCTGGTGCTGACGGCGATCGTCATCGGCTTCGCCACCACGGCGCTGCTGCTGGTGGTGCTGCTGGCAGCCCGCGGCCTGACCGGGACGGACCACGTGGACGGCCGGGAGCGCGAGCGATGAGCGGCTGGACCGACCACCTGGTGATCGCGCCGATCGTCGTGCCGATGCTGGCAGGCGCGGCCATGATCCTCGCCGCGGATCGCCGGCGCGGCGTGGCGGTGGCGCTCGGAATCGCCTCGACGGTCACGCTGGTCGCGCTGTCCGTCGTGCTGGTCGCGGTCGCCGACACGCCGGATGTGCGCATGTACCGGCTGGGCAGCTGGCCCTCGGTCTTCGGGATCGTCCTGGCGCTGGACCGGCTGTCGGCGATGATGGTGGCGCTGACCTCCGTGCTCGGCCTTGCGGCCCTGCTTTTCTCGCTGGCGCGCTGGGACCGCGCGGGCGCGCATTTCCACCCGCTGCTGCAGTTCCAGCTCATGGGGCTGAACGGGGCCTTCCTGACAGGCGACCTGTTCAACCTGTTCGTCTTCTTCGAGGTGACACTGGCCGCCTCCTACGGCATGGCGCTGCACGGCTCGGGGACCGCGCGCGTCCGGGCCGGGCTGCACTACATCGTCATCAATCTCGTTGCCTCGCTGCTGTTCCTGGTGGGGGTCAGCGTGGCCTATGGCGTCGCCGGCACGCTCAACATGGCGGACCTGGTGACGCGCGTGCATGACATCGGCGCCGAGGACCGCGCCCTGCTGGAAGCGGGCCTCGCCGTGCTCGGCGTCGCGTTCCTGGTGAAGGCGGCGATGTGGCCGTTCGGCTTCTGGCTTCCGGGCACCTACGCCGCGGCCGGGGCGCCGGCCGCGGCGATCCTGTCCATCCTGAGCAAGGTCGGCATTTACGCGGTGCTGCGCGTCTGGCTGCTGCTGTTCGGCGACACCGCCGGCCTCTCCGCGGGCTTCGGCAGTACCTGGCTGACGGCCGGCGGCCTGCTCACGATCGCCTTCGGCTCGATCACCGTGCTGGCGGCGCAGGACATGGCGCGACTGGCCGGGGCGAGCGTGCTGGTCTCCTCCGGCACCCTGCTCGCCGCCGCCGGGGTGGGGCAGGCTGCCGTCACGGGCGGCGCGCTGTTCTACCTCGCCAGCTCCGTCCTCGCGACCGCGGCGTTTTTCCTGCTGATCGAGCTGGTCGAGCGCGGCCGCGAAGTCGGCGCCGACGTCCTGGCCGTGACCCGCGCGGCCTTTGGCACGGGCGAGGAGGACGAGTTCCCCGACGAGCGGGATGAAGTGGGCATCCCCATCCCCGGCACCGTGGCCATCCTCGGCGCCTCCTTTCTCGCCTGCGCCCTGCTGCTCGCCGGCCTACCGCCGCTTTCCGGCTTCATCGCGAAGTTCGCCATCCTGGCCCCGCTGCTCGGCCCCGCGGGGACCGGGGTGCCGGGGATGAACTGGGCGCTGCTGGCCGCCCTGGTCCTGTCGGGGCTCGCAACGGTCGTCGCCATGCTCCGGACCGGCATCGACACCTTCTGGACCTCCCCCGCCGCCACCATTCCCCGCATCCGTCTCGTCGAGATCGCGCCGGTCGCACTCCTGCTGGTTCTCTGCGGCGCGCTCACCATCGGCGCGGGTCCGGCCATGAAGTACATGCAGGCGACCGCGGACGCGCTGCACACCCCGCGGGACTATCTCCGCAGCGTGCATGCGCCTCCGCCCCCCCCCCCGGGAGAGCGCAGATGACGCGCCGCCTGCGCTTCCCCGTGCTGATGCCCGCGTTGCTGGCGATCTGGTTGCTCCTGACCGCCAGCCTCTCCGCGGGCAACGTCCTGCTTGGGGCCCTGCTCGCCCTTGTCATCTCCGCGACCGCAACGGTGTTGACGCTTCCGCAGGGACGGCTGCGTCTGCTGGGCAGGACCGTCCCGCGCCTGCTGTGGACCGTGCTCGTGGAGGTCGTCCGGTCGAACACCGCCGTCGCGCGGATCATCCTGCGACTGGGCAGCCCCCGGCATCGCCGCTCGGGCTTCGTGCGGATCCCGCTCGACATGCGCAACCCCTACGGCCTGGCGACGCTGGCCTGCATCATCACGGCCACGCCAGGTACGCTCTGGGTGGACTACGACGACTCCGAGGGCACCATGCTGCTGCATGTGCTCGACCTCATCGACGAAGACGCCTGGGTCCGCATCATCAAGGACAAGTGGGAACGGCCGCTGATGGAAATTTTCACATGAGCGCCGCCGTGCTCGGCTGGTCCGTCCTGCTGGCGCAATTTCTCCTGGTCGCCGCGATGGGCGTTGCCGCCATCCGGATCCTGTGGGGGCCGCGGGCGCAGGACCGCGTGCTGGCGCTGGACGTGCTCTACGTCAACGCCGCGACGCTGCTGGTGGTCTTCGGCATCCGGACCGGCAGCACGTACTACTTCGAGGCGGCGCTGCTGATCACCCTGCTCGGTTTCGTCTCGACAGCCGCGCTGTCCAAGTTCCTCATGCGCGGAGAGGTGATCGAGTGACGCACGCCCTCGACCTCCCGACCTGGGCGGCCCTGCCCGTGTCGCTGCTGCTGGTGCTCGGCGCCGCCCTGTGCCTTGTCGGCGCGATCGGTCTGGTGACGCTGCGTAACTTCTACGACCGCATCCATGCGCCCACGCTCGGCACGACGCTGGGCATCGGCTGCGTCCTGCTGGCCTCGATGCTGTTCTTCTCCGTGCTGCAATCCCGCTTCGTGCTGCACGAGCTGCTGATCGCCGCTGCCGTGGTCGTCACCACGCCCGTGACGGTGATCCTGCTCGCGCGCGCCGCCCTCTCCCGTGACCAGCGGGAGGGCAGCCAGGAGGTTCCGCCGCCCCCCTTGCCCACTGAAAGCAGGGTCGATCGCGCGCAGGGGGGCTGAGCGGCCTTCCTGCGGCCGGGCAGAATAGCACGGTTCGGAGCACGAACCGGGAACAACGGCGCCGACCGGCTCCAGATCAGACGCGATAATGTTGGCTTATCACGTAAAATGAGAAGGAAGCCACAAATCCAATTCCATGGCCAAAGCAAGGACTTATCCAAAAGATCTACCGGCAGATCCGGGGGCAATTCCAAAGCTGGATATCCGGTGGCAGGCCTGTCCCAGCACATGATTGTCAGGGAATGGTGTGCGAACTCGAATGCACGTGAGGATGGCGTTCAGGTTTTTCGACGCAGGCTTGGGACCTGAAATCAGGTCAGTTGCCGTGATGGGACGACAGGTCAGGCGTCGTGGCGCCTGAAGCTCCGATCATATTGCCAGTTCAGTGGTGATTGCTCACGGGGTTGGCGCGAGGGGGTTGCGCTGGGCGCTGAGATGTGAATCAAAATCCGGATGCCGACACCTCCTCGCATCCGGCTGACCGAGGCTGAAAAGGACGCACTGTTGCTGGAGCAGGCGGCGCTGATTGAGCGCATGGCGGCGCGGATCGCCGAGTTGGAAGCGCTGGTTGGCAAACCGCGGAAGACGTCGTCGAATTCCAGCCTTCCGCCGTCCCAGGATGGCCCGGGGCGCAAGAACCGGGAGCGGAAGCAGTCGCGCAAACCCCGCCCCTCGCGACCGGGGGCGGCGCGGCCCCTGGCGGACACCCCCGATCAGACGGAACGCTGCCTGGTCGAGGCCTGCCCGCACTGCGGAACGGCCGTGGCCGAGACGGCGCAGCAGTGCCGCGAGCGCTACGACCACGTCGACCTTCCTGTCGTCCGCCCGCAGGTGACGCGGGTCGAAGTGTTCGGCGGACGGTGTCGCGGTTGCGGCCGGCGCTATCGCGCCCCGACGCCGGCGGGCATGCCACCGGGCACGCCGTTCGGACCGGGGATCCACGCCCTGCTGGCCTACCTGCACCACAGCCACCACGTCGGCTTCGAGCGCCTGTCGCGGATGTGCCAGGAGCTGTTCGGGCTTTCCATCTCGGAAGGGGCGATCGCCAATGCCTTCCGCCGGATGGCAGGCAAGCTCGACACGGCTTGCGCGGCCATCAAGGCGAAGCTGCTGCAGGCCCGCGTCATCGCCTCGGACGAGACCACCACCCGCATCGACGGCGTCACCCATTGGCAGTGGGTGTTCGTCTCCGAGCAGGCGATCCTGCACGAGATCGCGCCAGGGCGGGGACGCGCCGTGGCCGAGGCGGTGCTCGATGGCCACCGGCCCGAGGTATGGGTTTCAGATCGCTACGCCGGGCAGCAGGAACTGGGCCAGACCCATCAGGTCTGCCTCGCCCACGTCCTGCGTGACGTGCAATACGCCATCGACTGCGGCGACACGGTGTGCGCTCCGAAGATCCGCGACCATCTGCGCTGGGCGATCCGGATCGGCAAGCGTCGACCATCCCTCAAGGACAGCACGCTCGCCGTCTACGCCGGCCAGGCCGAGCGGCGCCTGGATCGCCTGCTCGGCATACCGGCCGCTCATCCGGCCGGACGCGAATTGCAGCGGCAGATCAAAGCCTGGCGAAACAAGTTCTTCGTCTTCCTGCATGACCGGCGCGTTCCGCCGACCAACAACATTAGCGAGCAGGAAATCCGGCCCTCCGTGGTGTTCCGCAAGGTCACCAACGGGTTCCGCTCAGCCTGGGGTGCCAAGGTCCACGCCGGCTACCGATCGGTCACCGGGACGGCCCGCCTGAAAGGAACCACCGCTCTCAACGCCGTCCGCGCTCTCATCGACGGTTCGTTCGCCATCGCCTGAACCCAGCGTCAGCCAACCCGGTGAGCAATTACGTTCAGTGCGCCACAATCAGATTGTTCTCATGCTAATCACTCACGCGACCGCCCGGAATCAGGAAAAGCCAGGATTTCCGTTCGCTTATCCCGCCATGGGAGCATCCCCCGACAGCAGCCATACTGTCCCCCTGCCCCACCAGGGCGTTGCCCTGGACCGGCCAAGGGCCATAAAACCTTCGGATCCCGTGCCTTTTCTTGGCAGAGTCTTGTGCCCGCGGCTGGATTCAGGCCCGAGCCCTGGTCTTTTGCGCCGGGCAAATTGCAGCCTGGCCCTGGCATGACCAGCCTTGGTTTGCGCCTGACGCCTCAGGGGCATCTTCTCTGCGAGCCTGCCAAGGATGCGCCCCCCATGGACGCGGTCGTGGCGACACGTCTCGAGGCCGCATTCGTCCAGAGCGCCGGGTCAGGGCTGCTGCAGCTCGGTGCCGGAGAGGTCGGACGAGCCCTACCATCCGGCTTTCGTTTGGTGGCGAGGTTTCGCGACACGCTACGTAACCACTTTGTGCCTGCAATCAGCTGGCGTGACGGAGCGGGAATTGCCCGACATCCCGGCACCGCCAGAAGCCGAGCTTGCCACGCTGGCGCTCACGGCTCCGATGATGCCGGGATCGGAGTACCTGACCGTCGATGGGCTGCGCAATCTGTGGGCCGAGATGGGGCAGGCAACCACAACTGCCCTCGCCAGCAGCGGCACCGACCTGCAGGGCTTCCTCAAGCGGTTGAACCCGGCCTGGAACCTGGTCGGCCGTGTGCATTTCAACCTCGCCGAAAACCGCCGTGATCCTGAAGCGCCATTCGCCTTCATGGCAACTTACACGACGCAACTCTCGGCCCAGGGGCGGGCACAGCATCTCCCGTTGGGTCAAGCGCTCCGTGAATATGCAGGGGCCGCGAACCGCAGCAAGCTGCTGGCGCTGCTGCTGCCGGTGCAGCGTGCCGCCGAAACCTGCCCCTGGCTGCGGGAGATGGTCGATAGCGGGGAAATCTTCCACCCGCTGCGCTGGACCCCGCAGGACGCCTCACGCTTCCTCGCCAGCGCCGCGACGTTGGAGGGCGCAGGCGTGGTGCTGCGCATGCCCGCCACATGGCGCGCCAACCGCCCCGCTCGTCCACACGTAACGGCGACAATCGGCACGCGTCCCCCATCGAAGCTCGGTCTCGATGGGCTGCTCGATTTCTCTGTGGCGATGACGCTGGACGGAGAGGCCCTGAGCGAAGCGGAAATTCAGGCGCTGCTTGCCGACACCGTTGGGCTGGCGTTGCTGCGTGGCCAATGGGTCGAGGTGGATCGCACCCGGTTGGACCGCACTCTGCGGCAGTTCCGGGCCGCCGAGGAACTGGCGCGCGCGCAGGGGCTTCCTTTCGCCGAGGCGATGCGCCTGCTGGCGGGCGCCGACGTCACGCAGGACAAGACGGATGGCGGCGTGACCGAGTGGTCGCATGTGACCGCGGGGCCATGGCTGGCGGAGGCGCTGCAGGCATTGCGGACACCGGACGGAACCGGTGTCGATCCCGGGCCGGCGCTGCATGGCACGTTGCGCCCCTATCAGAAGGCAGGCGTGCAGTGGCTGCACCTGCTGTCAGGGCTCGGGCTGGGGGCATGCCTGGCCGATGACATGGGCCTGGGCAAGACCATCCAGGTGTTGGCGCTTCTGCTGGTGCAGCGGCAGAAAGCCAATGGGACAGCTTTGCCGCCCTGCCTGCTGGTAGCTCCGGCATCGCTGCTGGCCAACTGGGGCGCGGAGATCGCACGCTTCGCCCCCGGACTGAAGGCGCGGATCCTGCATCCCTCGGCGATGACGGCCGAGGAAGCAAAACAGTTCACGCCAGCCGATGCGGCCGGGCTGGATCTGGCCATCACCAGCTACGCCACCTTGCTGCGGATGCCGGTTCTTGGCGAGATCGCGTGGCGGCTGCTGATCCTGGACGAAGCGCAGGCGCTCAAGAATCCAAATGCCAAGCAGACCCGGGCGGCCAGGGCCCTGAAGGCGCAAGCACGGATCGCGCTGACCGGAACACCGGTTGAAAACAGCCTGGGTGATCTATGGTCGATTTTCGATGTCATCAACCCGGGGCTGCTGGGCAGCACCCGGCAGTTCACCCGCTATACCAAGGTCCTGGCCGAACGGAGCGAAAACCCGTACGCGCCACTGCGCGAGCTGGTGCGCCCCTACATCCTGCGGCGCATGAAGACCGACCGTGCGGTCATCGCCGATCTCCCTGACAAGACGGAGGTCAAGGCACATTGCCATCTCAGCCGCAAGCAGGCAGCCTTGTACGAGCAGGCGGTGGCAGAACTGGCTGAAGAACTCGGGACAGCTGATGGCATCCAGCGCAGGGGGCTGGTGCTGGCAATGCTGATGCGCCTCAAGCAGGTCTGCAACCATCCCTCGCAGTGGCTGGGCGACGGCAGTTGGGCCGAGACGGAAAGCGGGAAGCTGGCCCGTCTGCGCGAGATCGCCGAAGTGGTGGCCGCGCGCCAGGAAAAGATGCTGGTGTTCACCCAGTTCCGGGAGGCGACGGCACCGTTGGCAACCTTCCTGGGCGGCATTTTCGGGCGCGCGGGGCTGGTATTGCATGGCCAGACCCCAGTGAAGGATCGCAAGACGCTGGTACAGCGTTTCCAGGCGGATGAAACCGTGCCGTTCTTTGTGCTGTCACTCAAGGCCGGTGGCGCGGGGCTCACGCTGACCGCGGCCTCACATGTCGTGCATTTTGACCGGTGGTGGAACCCGGCCGTGGAAAACCAGGCGACCGACCGGGCTTTCCGCATCGGGCAGAAGAAAAACGTACTGGTGCATAAATTTGTCTGCCGCGGCACAGTCGAAGAGAAGATCGACACGCTGATCGAATCGAAGCAAGGGCTCTCCGATGCCTTGCTGACGGGAGGCAGGGAAATCAACCTGACCGAAATGAGCGACGCGGCACTGCTGCAGATGGTGGCGCTCGATCTGAATGCGGCGATGAAGGAGTGACGCCATGTCCCGCTATTATGGAGGATGGGCGCCGTATGTTCCGGTGGCCGAGCGGCGCCGCAACGCCGAACGCGCCGTGGCGAAGCTGCGCCAGCGCGGACACCCTGTTGCGCCAGTAACGATCGCGGGGCGCCTCATCGCGACGACGTTCTGGGGACGCGCATGGTGCGACAACATGGAAAGCTACCATGACTACGAGAGCCGCCTGCCACGCGGCCGCACCTATGTGCGCAACGGCTCGGTGGTGGACCTGCAGATCGCACCGGGACGGGTCACGGCCATGGTCAGCGGGTCAGAGCTCTACGATGTCTGCATCACCATCAAGGAGACGTCGAAAGCGCAGTGGCGGCGGATCTGCACTGACTGCACCGGCCGCATCGATTCCGTGGTCGAACTGCTGCAAGGACGCTTCTCTAATGGGGTGATGGAGCGGCTTTGCCGACAGCAGGGGGGACTGTTCCCGCACCCGTCGGAGATCCGCTTCTCCTGCAGTTGCCCGGACCATGCGCTGATGTGCAAGCACGTGGCAGCCGTGCTGTACGGCGTCGGTGCAAGGCTCGATCACCAACCGGAGTTGCTGTTCCGCCTGCGCGGGGTGAATGAGAAGGAGTTGGTGGCCAGCATCGACACGGCCTTGCCCATCCCGGATCAGGGGCCCGCGACCGGCCGGATCCTGGGGACTGAGGACGTTTCCGCGCTGTTCGGCCTGGATATGGCGGCGGCCGAAGCGCCGGTCGCGCCACAAGGGACAGGCAGGAGCCGAAAGGCACGCGACAATTCGACAGCAGCGGTGGCAGCGGACCAGGTCCCCCCCGTGGCCCGGCCGCGCGCTGCCAAGGCAGGTCTATCCGCATCCGTTGCTCCGGACGCCGGCTCCAGGCATCCACCTGTCTCAGCGCATGTTTCAAAGGCAAAAGCTGCGAGGACACTCCCCTCCAGGACCGACGCTTCCGCGCTGCCTTCCCCGCAACCGCCCCCCAGGCATACGCCAGCCCGGTCACCCGCCCCGAAGCCAGGCATTGTCATCACGCGAGCTTTCGTCGAAGCCGTCATCCTGCAGCAGCAAACGGCGACCGCCGGGGCCTCGCCGGCGGCCTCCCCTGGGCAGGCATCATCCGGAAAACAGAAACGCGTCTCCGGCCCGAAGGTGAAAACCACCCGACCGAAAGCAATGCCTCGCCCGGCCCAGCGGACGAAATAGGTTCAACAGCCCCCGACCGGACCTTTCAGACATTCCTTCCGGCCATCAAGGGGTGTCACCTCGCCGGTTGCGGCTGCGCAGTTTCGAGACGATGCCGCGGTCATCGGTCATGTCTTCCTCATGCACCTCGAAGCCCGCATCACGCAGCGCCTGCAACAGCAGCAGGCGCACCGTGGTCTTGCGCCGCACCGCCTCGAGACGCACGGCCTGCTGCACATATTCGGGCAGGCGGACGGTGAAATTCGGCTCCTCGCTGCGCAGTCGACGCGGTGGCACAGGGGGGGCGGCGGCCGGGGCCAGGCCCGGATCCGGGCGAACCACCTTGACCAGACCACTGCCGGCGCTGCGGGCGATGAAATCGCGGCTTTCGAGGCTGCTGGCAAAGGCGCGACGGCGTTCGACCTCGGCGGGGTCAGGCTGCGGCAGCGCGGCAGCGGGAAGATCACTCAGGTCGACATCGCCGAGCGCGGGTCGCTCCCGCCCCTTCCCCGTCGTCATGCCACGGCCTCCGCCCCGACAGGCGCCGGCAGCAACGCCATGATCTCCTCGAAGATGGCGATCACGTTGCGTGCAGCATTCCCTGTACGGTCCGCCAGGTTCGGCGCAAGACCGGTGAAAGTCATTTCCTTGAAGGCGGTTCGTTCCATGAACTCGGTGCGCAGTACCGGGATGGCAAGCTTTTCATACTGTCGCCGGGCGTGTTCCTGCGCACGGGTGCGCAAGGCCGGGCTGGTGCGGGTGAACAGGACCGCCTTGGGGATTTCCCGCCGGCCAAGACGTTCAACTTCACGAATCATCTGCCAGGTCTCAATGCCGCAGCGCACGTCCGGCTCGGAGAGTTGGGATGGAATGACGACAGCGTCCGAGAAGCCGATCGCCACCATCATGTCTGGCGTGGCGGCCCCCATCAGATCGATGATCACGACCTCAACGCGCGTGGAGAGGTCGGCGATCAGATCGGAGACGCGGTGTTCGGGGCCAGGCACGGCCACATGGACGCCGCCAAGGTCGGCACTGCGGGCGACGAAGCGGCCAAGCGGACGGTTGGGATCAAGATCAAGGGCCGCGACCGACCGGCCACGATGAGCGAATTCGGCGATCAACACCTCGGCGGTAGTGGTCTTGCCCGAGCCGCCCTTGGTCTGCGCCAGTGTGATGATCGCCATGGTGTCTCCTGCATCATCCGCCTGTCCGGGCCCGGTCCGGAACGACGCGAGCAATGCCATCATGCCTTGCCGATGTCTTTTTGTCATGCTGGCATCATTGGTCGTCAATCCAGCATAAGCATTTGTTTAAAATAGCTTTATACAATGGCAGCATGATTCGCCATCATGCCATCATGAAGGCATGACATCGTGATGAAATGCCGATTGACTCCACCGGGTCGCTGGTGAACCCGGCTCAGGTGCGAGAGTTGGAAGGGGAAGCCGCTTTTCCCGCTGCCGGAAGGGAAGTGGACGGGCAGATCCAATCCACCTTCCTGGGCCAGGATCATATGCCATCATGCCATCATTCTTTCACGACAGAATGACGGCTTATATGAATAAGCGATGCGACGTCGCCCCCTTCCATCCGGCGCAGGATCTGAATCGTAGTACTTTATCTTAAACTGCCACGACCCTCTGGATCGCTTTATTCAAATATGCCTTCATGCTGGAATGATGGCATGCTTGAATGACAGCGTCCCCATGGCTCTATCTTCACCCGCTCGCCGCATGGCATCGATGGCAACAAGTCCGGGTCTTCACCCAACGACATCAAGGTCAGCCAATCGCGCGCCCCGAAGCAGCTTCCCAAAACCAATGGAAAAACAGGTGCAACCGGGGCCCTCACCTCTCCTGTGTCCGATCGAACAGGCCCCCGGCGCGGTCCTTTGCCGCCGCTCCGGGGAAGCCATGCTGCCATCATACCGGCTTGTTGTCATGCCAGCACGACAACATGACGAAATGACAACACTCGCGGCGACTCGTCTGCCCCGGTAGAATTTCTTCATGACAGCCGCAAGGAAGCCCGCCCGGGCACGGCGCGCCGCTTCCCCGGCCGCCACCCCTGACCTGCCATTCTCTCCCGCCCCCGAGGCGCAGGCGCCCTCACCCGTCGCCCCGGCCAGGCCGGCCGCGGATGTCGAGCCCCGCTCACTCGTGGGCCGGCCGCAGGTCGACCTGTTCCTGGAAAGCCTGGTGAACGCGCCCATGCGCGACGACCGGGCGCTGATGGAATTCCCGTTCTTCTCCCTCTCGAAGGGACCGCGCATGGATCCCATCGTCTATGGCGACGGGCGCGTTTCCATCGAGATCAGCCCGGGCAAGCGCGGCATCGCCACGATCTGGGACAAGGACGTGCTGATCTACGTCGCCACCCTGATCAACGCCCGCATCGACCAGGGCCTGCCCGTCGAACGCACCGTCCGCATCGCCGCCTATGATCTCCTGCGCGCCACCCACCGCTCGACCGGCAAGGACCATTACGACCTGCTGTACGACGCGCTGTTCCGGCTGCGCTCGACCACCATCACCACCGACATCCTCTCAGGCGGCGAGCGCGAACGCCGTGGCTTCGGCTGGATCGACAATTTTCGCATCGTCGAGCGCAGCACCCGGGGCGGGCGCAAGGTCATGGCGGCACTTGAGGTCACGCTCAACGACTGGATGTATCGGGCCATCGTGCGCGACCGCCGCGTGCTCAAGATCGACAGTCGCTATTTCGATCTCACGCGCGGGTTGGAACGCCGCCTCTACGAACTCGCCCGCAAGCATTGCGGCCGGCAATCCGAATGGCGCATCAGCCTGCCCAGGCTGGCGTTGAAATGCGGCACATCGACCGACCGCCTGCGCGATTTCCTGCGTGAGCTGCGGACCATCGTCGCCGCCAACCGCCTGCCCGAATACGAGCTGTCCCTGGCCAGCGACGAGAGCGCCCCGCCCAGCCAGACGCCAGGCGAGGGCGGCACTGCGGGCAGAGGTGGAACAGGCCGCAGCAAGGCGGCCCGTGCCATCCTGATCGCGCGCCCCCGTGACCACGAGACGACCGACGTGATCGATGAGGATGTCATCGCCGCTGCGGATAACCCCGACGGCCCCTGTGGATAACTGGTCGGGATCTGTGGATAATCTGTGGATAAAACCCCGAGATCTGTGGATAAACCTGTGTATTGCTGGCGCCGGATTTGGCGGATCACTCGTGCAGACTCGGCAGATCGTTCGCGCTTTGACTCGGCAGATCACTCGCGCTTGACTCGGCAGATCACTCGCGCAAAACGCCAATAAACCATTGAAAAGATTGACGAATTCAGCCCTATAACTTAACTAACTTAAGAATCTAACTTCTTAAGTCTTAAGAAGAGGGGGATCCTGCCCGCGGCAAGGCCGCGGATATCGCTCCGTCCCTTAGAGGACACATCCCGACCCCCAAACCATGGCAGGCTCGGGAAGCGATCCGCCCATACCGGACTCGGCAGATCACTCGCGCCTGATGCTGGGATCACCGGAGATAACCGGACCTTCCGGCGGACTCGACTCGGCAGATCACTCGCGCAACATGGCACGACGCCTATCCATTGCGTCCATTCATGCGTCGTCAAACCGCAACCAGTCGGCAAATGAACGCAATCGAGCCCCCCTCCGCAGACTCGCGGCGAGCCGGGAAGGGCGCGGCAAGGCATAAATCCTGGCTCGGCAGATCACTCGCGCTTTGATCCTGGTCGGGAATAGATCGCGTCCCGGGACTCGGCAGATCACTCGCGCTTCGTACCAGACCCCTCAGATGTGCATCAGCAGGCGCAGACGGATCGGCCGGCGTGCCAGCCGGCGCTGCCGGCAGCGATCCCGCCAGGCATCGAAGGCAAGCCGGTAGCCCGCCACACAGGCCGGCACGGCAAAGGTCACCAGGGCCACCACAGCGGCCGCGAAGGGGCCACTGCCGGTGGGGGTCTGGGTGAGCGCCCAGCCGCTCGCTCCGGCCAGCAGCAACGCAAGCGTGCCGATGCAGCGCAGTCCACGATTGGGATCGGTCATCGCAACCCTCCGTTCACAGGGAGGCCAGATCATCGGCCGAGGACAGCGACACCGTATCGCATACCGCGAACTTGGCACCGGCGTGCAGCAATGCCGCCTGAACCTTTACGATCGTACGCATGGTCACACGGCCATCATCCTCGAAGCGTCGTAACGTGTTCACCGACACCTGCGCGTTGCAGGCGAGCTCGCACAGCGTCAACCCAAGCCCGGCGCGCGCCATGCGGCACTGTCGCGGGGTGATGATCATGACGGCCTCAGCGACGCGCCCGTGGACGCAAATCGATGTCGATCTCCAGCATCTGCAGCCGGTTCGACAAGCCCTGACGGACACACACGCGTCCACCCCGCAGCGTACGGCGGATCACCGCCACGAACTCGGCCTGCAGACGCTCCAGCACGTCCGGACCTGCCACTGCCGCACGGTCATCAGCCACCAGGTCGATCAGCCGACGCCGCGCGACGCCGGCCGAAGACGAGCGGAAGAAGGACATCACCTCGTCTCCTCACCGCCACGCCATCAGGCGGCGCAGGAAGCCGCCATTGCGCCCACGTGCGGCCTGCGTATCCTCCTCACCGAGGAAGTGCGCCACCATCGCCTGATAGGCACGGCCAGCATCCGTGCTGTCGTCAAGGCTCGCGGGAGTGCCGCTGTTGGAGCAGCGCAGCACCGACTGGCTTTCGGGAATGACGCCGAGCAACTCGATGCCGAGGATGTCGCGGACGGACTGCACGTCCAGCATTTCGCCTCGCTGCACGCGCTGCGGATCATAGCGCGTCAGCAGCAGGTGCTCGCGCACCGGTGGCAGATCCAGTTCGGCCCGGCGCGAGCGGGCGGCGATCACGCCGAGAATGCGATCGGAATCGCGCACCGAAGAGATCTCCGGATTGGTCACGATGATCGCGTGGTCCGCGTGATAGAGCGCCATCAACGCGCCGTGCTCGATACCAGCGGGGCTGTCGCACACAATGTAGTCGAAATCCGTACGCAGTTCATCAATCACCGATGTGACCCCCTCGGGGGAAAGGGTGTCTTTGTCACGGTTCTGCGAAGCAGCAAGCAAATACAAGGTATCCAGCCGTCGGTCTTTGATCAGGGCCTGATTGAGTTTCGCATCACCGTTGATGACATGAACGAAATCATAGACCACACGACGTTCACATCCCATGATGAGGTCGAGATTGCGCAGACCGACATCGAAATCGATGGCGACGGTGCGATGGCCACGGGCAGCCAGGCCGGCGGCAAAGGCGGCAGATGTGGTCGTCTTGCCGACGCCTCCCTTGCCAGAAGTTACGACGATGACAGTCGCCTCGCGCTTTTCGGTCACGACGGGGTTCTCCTCGCGTGCGAACAGGAAAGAGGAAATCAGGGCAAAGAGCCGAAACGCAGGCAGCCTTCTTCGAGATAGACCTGCGCACGAACATCGCGAAATTCGGATGGGATATCGTCTGCCGAGAGGTAGAGTCCGGCAATGGAAACCAACTCGGCAGAAAGTTGCGAAGCGAAGATACGCGCCCGCTCGTCACCGCTGACCCCTGCAAGTACACGTCCTCGCAAAGGACCGTGGACATGGATGCTGCCCTCGGCGATCAACTCGGCCGCTCCTGAGACGGGACCAAGCACCACCAGGTCACCGCCCGCGGCAGCATAGATCGACTGACCCGACCGTATGGGGCCTTGCACGATCAGACTGCCGCGTCGGGATGAAACCGAGGAGGAGACAGGTGTGACATCCAGGACCGGGGCTGCTGTGATTTTCGCAAGGCCAGCTTCTGTCGCCTGGGCGTCGATGGTCGCTTCGAAGGCACGAAAACCCACCGGCATCAATCCCAGCGAACGGGCTGCCGCAACCACGGTCGCCGCATCGGTCACGGCTGGGCGGCAGGCCGGACTGAACTCGATCACGACAGGTGTTCCGCGAAAGAACTCCGGAGCGACACGAATTTTGGCTTCAAGCGCGGCAACAAAGGCTTCGGGATCAGGATCATTCACTTGAAGCGTCGCCAGTGCGAAAGTCTCGCCACGCAACTCTATCGGCTGACTTTCCGATTGCAACCGCACGGAAACCGTGGGCGCAAAGGCATGGGACATGGTCTCGTCTCGCTTTCTGCGATCCATCCGGTCCGGACACCCTTGCGGTATGTCACTCCAGCTCCACGTTTTGCGGAGCATGAATCACATAGCCGTGAGGCGTATTTTTCGCAAGAATTTTGATGTTTCGCACCGTCGGTGCATTGGCCACAGCCGGACAGGGGCGATTATATGCGTCTGCCGGAAACGTTTTTCCTGCAGTCAGCCCGTCTGCTGGCTGCGGCTGTGTCCTGGGATTTGCCGGGAGAATGCCTGAACGTAGTGCGCGAAAGACTGGCGCATATGATCCGTAAAGGCGCATTCTCTCTGTCGTGGCTTCAGACTGCGTGTCGTGACTTTCCTCCATCGACCGGGCTGGAGGTTTCACCCCCCATGGGGCGAGGGGCAATCAGTTGCGACGCCGGGCACGTTCCTCGCCGCGGGCGATTGCGGTCGCGGTGGCATGTGGATCCCCCATCACCTCACGCCGCCGCAGCGTAACTTCTGGTTCGTCGAACGGGTCTTCTTCGATCAGTACTACTTCGCAGGAAATATCGGCATGCACTGCCTCGATCAGGCCCTCGCGATAGCCAACGGCGATGCGTGGCAGGCTTGTGAGGCCGAGCGCCATCTCGATCCGTGTCAGCAGCACCGTCAGTTCTTCGCCTGTCACGCCAAGTGGCACCAGATCGAGCAATTCCCTTCCATCGGTCTCGTCGATCAGGGTCACTTCGCCGGTTTCGGCACGAACGATGCGTAGGGTCATGACACCGAACGCCAATGCTGCAGGTGCTGATGGATAGTAATGTTACCTCACAGCATTAGCCCTTGATTTGGTACTTTGATTCATATGACGGCGCGAATGCATCCATCATGATCGGAACACTAGCGAGGCATGACAGGCGTCGCGTTGACGTTGCCGTGAAACGACGTGAGAAGCTGTGCATGCTCCGGTGTGGTTTCCGATGATGGCCGTGCCGGGCCTTCTGGACCTCGGCGATCCCGCTGCCCTGGCGCTGCTGCGGCGGCTTGACCTGTACTGGGGCGGGATGGATGCGCCGACCCAGGCCGCGACCCTTGCTGCGCTGGAAGTGACGGTTCCGCCACCGGCCATGCCAGCCCTCGACGGATCCGAGGACGAGACGACAGGGCCTCCGCTGCGGCAGTACCTGTTACCCGGCGGATCGCTCGCG
Organism: Rhodovastum atsumiense; assembly: GCF_937425535.1. Taxonomy (NCBI): domain Bacteria; kingdom Pseudomonadati; phylum Pseudomonadota; class Alphaproteobacteria; order Acetobacterales; family Acetobacteraceae; genus Rhodovastum; species Rhodovastum atsumiense. Next base: position 50,503 of record NZ_OW485602.1, on the reverse strand, counting down.
CTCGGTGATCCCAGGGGCGGATTCATGGTCTGCGACCCGGCCGATGCGCTGGCTTTTGATGGCGCCACGGCACGCCGTCTGCACATCATGCTGTCGCGCCGTCATGCTGGCATTACGGTCCTTCATGGTTCGACCGGCGCTGAAAGCAGGCCCGGTCCACCCCCGGTATCCGGGGCCAGTTCCCCATATCCCCAGGCCGTGACAGTGCTTCCCGCGAAATTGCTGCAGCGTCGTACGGGATGGACCGGCCCCTCTGCTATTCAGTGGCATGTGGGCGGTGCTGTTGCATGGCCGTTTGCGCCAGCCCCGGCCTTGTTGGCATTGGCCACCGTTCTGACCGGGGTACGGCTTGTGCCGGATGCTTCAGCGATCTTTCCCGAGAGATGGGGCGCCGGCGGAGCAGATGAGGCTTTCGCCCTGGTTTCTCCTGCACTGGCGGCGCATCTCGATGACCTGCTGACGCTCGATGTGTCCGATGCGCTGCGGTGGGCGCTGATCAGGACCTGCACCGATGGTCCCGCCAGCCTGGCCAGCCGCATGGCCGAGGCGCTGTTCGCCGTGCCTTCGTTCCTGTTGCCCGATCCCGCGCTGCTTCCGGGGGCACCGGATGGTGCCTGGGAAGAGACATTGGCGGTTCTGCAGCATCCACACCACCCCCAGGTCCTGCTGGGACTGACCCAGCCACACCGTGCAGTATCCGGGCTACGGGCCGCATTGAAGGACCAACAGGCGCATATTCTTGTCGCCGGGACACGGGTGGCGGTGGAGACGGACGCGGCACTGTTCGCGCTGCGGCAAGCACAGGTAAATGGGCGCCTCGCGATATTGCTGTGCCCGCCTGCCGATGGGCCGGTCGCGCTTTATGGAATGGCACGAGATGTGGCCCTGCGAACCGGCGGGACGGTGCTGGCGGCGGCCCCTTGCTGGGGGTTCCGACATCGCATCGAACCGGATGGGCGAGAGGCTGGCAATGCCGCCTGGTTCGGCATGGGGGCGGCGCTCGATGAGATCGACCTGCTCTGCGCAGATGCGTTCTGATGCCGGCAGCCCGAAGGGTTGACCGGCATATGCGCGGGGATGGTGGGGCGGCCGCGTGCGGAAACAAAGACATATCAGCCGGCCGCCCACACCCGAATGGGTCAATACTTCGGCCGGTGGGTATGAGGCCGGAGAGCATCGAACGTGCCGGCAAAAGGCATCTGCTCTGGTCATAAACCCAAATTCCGAAAGAGGTCGGGTCCATGCTTCGCTCTACGCGCGGTGGCCGGAAGCAGGCCTTCCATCGGCAGCGGTCAGGCGACCCGCTTGCTCGTCAGCGCCGGCGGCAAGGAAATTTCATCAGCAAATGCCAGCCGCAAATTGGAGGCCTCGCAGGCAATCACCTTACAGGGGATCCGCAATCCATAGGTGGCCACGATCAGTTCCCCCTTCGTCTCAGTTCGCTCGTTGAAGGCTCCGGTCACTCGCGCGCCACCTGCGGAAATATCTACCAATCGTCCCATCCGTGAGTTGCCATTAAGCAACACTTCGCAGGGAAGATCGACGACCATGCGTTGATGCATGCGACGATTTGCATCGGCGATCGAGTTACGTACCACCCGGACCAATGACGTATGCAATTCGCCCGTGCTGCGAGCGATGCCCTCGGCTTCCTGGCAAAGCCGGGCGGCCTGCTCGCCACTGCCCGATGCAATCCGCACCACTTCGTTCATGAGCCGTGAGACCGTCTGCGCCGCTTCGGCGGTCTGGTTGACAGTGCGGCTGATCTCCTGCGTGGCGGCGCTCTGTTCTTCCACTGCGGCGGCAATCGCAGTCGATACATCGTCGATCTCGGCGACGCGCCCGCCGATCCGTGCCACGGCATCCCCCGTTTCGGTGGTGACGTTCTGGATCTGGGCGATCTGAGTACTGATCTCCTGCGTGGCCCGCGCGGTCTGGCCGGCCAGCTTCTTCACCTCGGCGGCCACCACTGCAAAGCCACGCCCCGCCTCACCTGCGCGTGCTGCTTCGATGGTCGCATTCAAGGCAAGCAGATTGGTCTGTCCGGCAATGTCGGCGATGAGTGCGGCGATCTGGTCGATACGCGCGACTTCGGTGCGCAGGCGCGTCATCGTTTCCTGGGTGTCGTTGCTTTCCCGCACTGCTTCGCGGGTGATGCCGCTGGCATGGCTGACGCGGCTGGCGATCTCACGGATCGAAGCCGCGAGTTCTTCGGTGGCGGCGGCAACCGTCTGGGCATTGGTGAGCGTTTCCGCGGAGGCATGCGCGACTTCATTGGCATGTCCGTTGACCGAGGCTGCTGCCGCGGCCATTGCGTTCGCCTCGTTGGCCATGGCTTCGGTGGTCGCAGCCACGCTGGCCACCGCCTGGTTCGTCTCTATCTCGATGCGGTCGGCCATGTCACGCACCGCATTGACCCGCAAGGTGGTGGCGTCGCGTTCCTGTTGCGCCTGCACCTCTGCAGAGTAGGCCAGTTTGGCACGCAAGCCTCTCAGGAAGCCGCCAAAGCGTTGCAATTCCGGTACGTCAGCATTATCGATCTGGGCCATCAGGTCGCCGCGGGCAAGTGTGGCAACCTGCTTGTCGATCTGTCGCAGCGCCCGGCGTGTGCGCTGGATGGTCATCATGGTGGTGGCTCCCACCCCCAACCCCACACACAAGAGACCGATCCCGCGTGTCCAGGCACTGATACCCAGGTTGCCGGCGATCAGGCTCGTGAGGATTGCCGCATAGACAATTCCCAGGTTCAGTACGGTGCTGCTTGCGATACCCTTCCAGAGACAACCAAGGCGGGCCAAAAGTCCGGTATGAATGACTTCTCCGCCCTGGACGCGCACCCCACGGGCACGACCTTCACGAATGGCCGCGTACAACGCATCGGCGGCGGCCACTTCCGCGCGGCCCGGTTTGGTACGGATCGAGATGTAACCGCAGATCTGTCCGTTCTCGACCACCGGAGTCACGTTGGCGCGCACCCAGTAGAAATTCCCGTTCCTGGCGCGGTTCTTGACCAGCCCTTCCCAGGGCCGGCCCGCCTTCACCGTTGTCCAGAGATCGCGGAACGCCCCTTTCGGCATGTGCGGGTGGCGTACCAGATTGTGGGGGGCCCCAATCAGCTCCTCGCGCGAGTAACCGCTGATTGCAACGAATGTGTCATTGGCGAAAGTGATCCGGCCACCAGTGTCGGTCTGGGAGACCAGCAGTGCGTCGTCAGGCAGCACAATTTCCGTCGTAGTGACGGGGCCGTTGTCGCGCATTTCTGGGAGATCCTGTTCGCTTCTGCGGTCTGGGTATCTTCCGTTTATATTGACGCACAGAGAATGATTTGGCTATTTATTTATGGCGAGGATTTTAATCCGACATAAAAACATATTCTGGTCGTCTGATGCTCTAGACCCGGCGATAGAGACCAGTTATTCCCGGTACGGCGGTGAAGGCAGTGGTCAGCCCCATGGTGGTCTCGGCACCACCCAGGAACAGCCAGCCTCCCGGCCGCACCCGGGCCGCGATCGCCGCCAGTACCCGTGCCTTCACGTCAACTTCAAAATATATCAATACATTGCGGCAGAATACCACGTCGAATGGCCCGAGCCCGGCCGGCAGCTCCAGTAGATTCATAACCCGGAACGAAACGTTGGTGCGCAATTCGGGGCGTATCCGCCAGCCATCGCCATCGGCCAGGAAGTGGCGCGAGAGCATTGCGGGAGAAAGGCCTCGCTGGACTTCAAAGGCGGTATAGGTGCCTGCACGGGCACGCACGAGCGCCGGTTCGCAGATATCCGATCCCAGGATCGAACTGCGGCAGCCACGCAGTCGCGCCTCTTCCTCGCGCAGCGTGATGGCGATCGAATAGACTTCCTGCCCCGTCGAGCATGCGGCAGACCAGATCGAGATCGACCCGTCCTTCGCGACATCCGGCAGCACCACATTGCGGAACGCCTCGAACGGGCGACCGTCGCGGAACCACAGCGTCTCGTTGGTGGTCAGGGCAGCCACCACTTTCTCGGCCAATGCGCCCGATGGCTGCCGGCGCACCGCCTCGGCAAGCGAGTCGAGGCTGTGCAATCCCCAACTGGCGAGTTGTGGTTCCAGTCGGGAGGTAACGAGGTAGTCCTTGTCCGGCCCCATGCTGATGCCGGCGCGGCTGCGCACGAAGCTGCGAAGCGACTCTGCGGCGGCGCTCATGGTGTCCCCTGCGCAATGGCGGCGATGCTGTCCGCCAGTTTGTCGAGTGGTAATACGGCCTGGCACAATCCGGCCATGGCGACCGCCCCGGGCATCCCCCAGACGACGCTGGTCGCTTCATCCTGTGCCAGCACGGCACCACCGGCTTCCACCAGGCCACGACAGCCCAGCAGGCCATCCTGCCCCATCCCGGTCAGGATCACCGCCAATGCCCGCCCGCCATGCACCCGCACCACCGCACGCAGCATCGGATCAACGGCGGGACGACAGAAGTTTTCGGGGGCGCCGTCATCGAGCTTGCACACCACGACGTCGCGTTCACGCGCAAGCAGCAGGTGGCGCCCGCCCGGGGCAAGATGAACACGTCCTGGCTCCAATCGCATGCCGTCGCACGCCTCCACGGTCGGGATGCCAGTCCGCCGGCCGAGGTGTTCGGCAAGCATGGCCGTGAAGGAAGCAGGCATGTGCTGGGTTACCACGATCGGCTGATGAACGCGTCCGCCCAGGCGCCCAAGCACTTCGGGCAAGGCCTGCGGACCACCGGTCGAACTGCCGATGGCAATGATCTCAGGCCGTACCAGCGTCCGTGCGCGCAATGGCGGTATGGCCTGGCGCGCCCGTGCCGCTGCCTGCGGGACAGATGACGGCGGTACGGAGAGAGAGGCCGGGGCCGGAGTGCCGATCGTGGCGGGCGCACCGAGCAGGGCATTGGCAAGCGCCCGGGCGAAGGGTGACCGCGGAGGTTCTTCCTCCATCGCGCCTGGCCGGGGCAATTGCGAGGAACCCGGCATGTCAGCGCATGGGCGCGCACCGGTGAGCACCACGCAGCGCAGGCTGCTTTGCCGCACGGCCGCGAGCGCCTCGGCAACGCCTTCACCATCCCCTGCGGCATCGACCAGCAGCACGCCTGCGGTGGTGCGCGCGGCTGCTTCATCAAGCGAGGTTCCGGGCCGGATATGGCCCGCCACTTCGATCTCGGGGAAATCGGCCAGCAACCGGCGCAGGTTCAGCCGCATGCGCGCATCGGCCCCTGCCAGCAGGACCCGTGCCCGCCGCGTCATGGCGGTCATCCCCGGCCGGCGGCCGGCGTATCGGTGATGCCAGGCAGCAGACGATCAAGCAGCAGGATCAGCACCAGCCGATCCTGCAGCTTCACCACACCATCGCTGACCGCACGCCAGGCGGGTTCGAGCGTGGGCGGCGGCGGCTCGATGGCGGCACCTTCAAGCGGAAGCACGTCACCGACCTGATCGACCAGGAGTGAATACGGCTCCTCGCCCTGTTCGGTTACCACGTTCATGGCCTTCGCGGGATCGGTGGTGCGGCCGAGACCGAGCGCCACGCGCATGTCGAGCACGGTGACGATGCGTCCGCGCAGGTTGAGCGAGCCTGCCACCGCCGCGGGAGCCAGCGGGATACGGGTGATGCTCTGCGGCCCGAGCACGTCGCGGACCTGCTCGACCGGGATGCCGAAGGGCTGGCCTGCCACTTCCATGGTGACGAGTTCGTGTGATGTGCGGCTCACGATACAGCCTCCACGGCGAGGATGTTGCTGATCGTGGCCATGAGCTGGTCACGGTCGAGCTTGGGCAGATGGCGGGTGAAGCCGGCCTGCATGCCACGCTCGACGTCGCGCGGGCTGGCATGGCCCGACAGGCCGATGATGGGAATGTTGGCCAGCCGTGGGTCATTGCGCACGCGACGGGCAAGCTCGTAGCCGGAGAGACCGGGCATGTCGATGTCCGTCACCAGAAGATCGATCGGCGGACCTTCCGAGATCATGGTGAGCGCTTCCTCGGCGTTGCTTGCGGCGATCGCCTCGATCCCATTGGCGCGCAGGGTGGCGACGATCAGGTTGCGGAAGAACCCGCTGTCGTCGACCATCAGCACGCGGCGTGCGACCTTGGTGTTCTCCGGCAGGCTGAACCAGTCTGCACTCGCCCGGGTCAGGTGGTGACCGGTGTCCACCACCTCGGTGGGCTCGCCGCCGACCAGGGCGCTGCCGACGATATCGGGGCGACCGGCGCGGATCTCGACGGTCAGCGTGCTCTCGACGATGTCCTCGATGGCATCGACGATCAGCCCCATCTGCCGTGGGTTGCTCTCGTTGCGACGGGCATCACCCGGGTCGGTTTCGGTGAAGACCAGCACCGGCTTGCGCATGCCCGGCGCCATCGTGACATCGTCGGCGGCAAGCACCAGCGGCATCAGGCGCTCGCGGTAGGGGACCAGCAGGCGCCCATCGGAGCTGCGCACATCATCCACCGCGATTTCTTCGAGCCGTGCCACGAGATCGAGCGGGATCGCCTTGCGCATGCCTCCCCCCGCACGCACCAACAGCAGGCGCATGCGTTCGCCAACGCCTCCCGGGCCCGTGTCGCGGCGCTCGGTCTCGGCCGGTGGCGCCCCCGCGTCGGCGCGGCCGATGCGCGAGAGGATGCCGTTGGGATCGAGGATCATGCAGACCGAACCATCGCCGAGGATAGTGTTGCCAGAGAACACACCGATGCTTTTCAGCAACGGTGCGACCGGCTTCACCACGATTTCCTCGGTGTCGTAGATACGGTCGACGACGATGCCGAAGCGGTGTGGCCCGACCTGGGTCACCACGACCAGTTCCTCGGCTTCCTCGGCGGGCTCGCCAAGCTCGAGCAGGTGGCGCAGGTCCACCAGCGGCAGCAGCCGCTCGCGCAGGCGCAGCACGGCGCTGTCCTTGATGCGCTCGATGCGATGGTCGCCGCCGCCCGCCCGCACCAGCTCGATCACGCTGATCTGCGGGACGGCGAAGCGCTCGATGCCGCAGCCAACGATCAATGCCGAGACGATGGCAAGCGTCAGCGGGATCTTGATGGTGAAGACTGCACCGCGGCCTGGCGTGGAGGCAAGATCGATGGTGCCACCGATCTTCTCGATGTTGGTCTTCACCACATCCATGCCGACGCCGCGGCCGGAGACGGCGGTGATCACTTCGGCCGTCGAGAAGCCGGCGCGGAAGATGAACTGCAGGATCTGCGCATCCGACATCGTCAGCAGCTCGGCCTCGGAGGTGAGGCCGTTCTCCACCGCCTTGCGGCGGATGCGCCCGATGTCCATGCCGCGCCCGTCATCGGCGATGCGGACGATGATGTGCCCACCCTCGTGGAACGCCTGCAGATGGACGCGCCCGGTTTCTTCCTTGCCGGCGGCGACGCGCTGCTGCGGGTTCTCGAGCCCATGGTCGGCGCAGTTGCGCACCATGTGGGTCAGCGGATCCTTGATCAGCTCCAGGATCTGCCGGTCCACCTCGGTGTCGGCGCCGTCCATCACCAGCTCGATCTTCTTGCCGAGCTCGCGGGCAAGATCACGAACGATGCGTGGCAGCTTCGACCAGGCATTACCGATCGGCTGCATGCGCGTCTTCATCACCCCTTCCTGCAGCTCGGAAGTGATGAGCGACAGCCGCTGCAGGGGGGCGGCGAATTCACTGTCCCGGGTGTTGCGCAGCAACTGCAGGAGTTGGTTGCGGGTCAGAACCAGTTCGCTGACCGTGGTCATCAGCGTTTCGAGCAGGTCGATGCTGACGCGGATGCTCTGTGCCGCGAGCGCGGAATCCCGTGTTTCGGTTTCTTCCCCGGGCTTGCGCGCGGCGGGGGAGGCTGCCGGCCGGGAGGCAGCGGGAGCAGGAGGCGGAGCCGGGGGGGGAGGGGGGGCCACGCTGGGTGCCGGGGTTGGGGGTGAGGACGAGGCCACGTCATCCGGGCCGGGCGCGGCATCGAACAGCGCCTGCAACTCGTCCGAATCGCTGGCTGGTGCTTCCGCGGCGGGTTCTGGAGGTGGCGGCGGTGGCGGCGGTGGTGGTGGCGCGGACGTTTCCGGGGCAGCGCCATGCAGGCCGTGCTCGGCGATGGCATCTAGCTCGGCGATCAACGTCTCGTCGTCGCGATCACCTTCGGAGCCAGTGGCTTCCAGGTTGGCGACCAGCGCCTTGATGGCATCCACGCAATGCAAAATGGCGGTGACAATCTCGGGGGTTGGCGCCAGCGTGCCGTCACGCAGGCGGCCGAGCACGTTCTCGCCCGCATGGGCAACCCGGCCAAGGCGCTGCAGGCCCAGAAATCCGCAAGTTCCCTTGATGGTGTGGAGGGTGCGGAAGATTCCCGAGATCAGGGTACCATCGTCAGGCGTGGCCTCGAGCCGGACAAGGTCATTGTCCAGAACGGCGAGCGCCTCAACAGTTTCGACAAGGAAATCTTTAACGAAGTCGTCCATGCGGCGCCCCGGATGCGAAATTCTGTCGCAATGGTCTTATCGTCATATACAACCTGCGCGTCAATCTCTTTGCGAAATCCACGCGTAACGCGTATAGACGGCACCGGCCCCCTCCCGTGGAGAATCCCGCCATGAAGATCCTTGTGGTAGATGACTATCCGACCATGCGTCGTATTTTGCGAAACTTGCTCAGCCAGATCGGTCTTACCGAAGTCGAGGAAGCTGGTGATGGCGGCGAGGCGCTGACCAAGCTGCGCGGCACCCGTTTCGATTTGGTCATTTCCGATTGGAACATGGAACCGATGACCGGACTTGATCTGCTGCGCCAGGTCCGTGCCGATGCCAATCTCGGCAAGATGCCGTTCATCATGGTTACCGCCGAGAGCAAGACCGAGAACGTCATCGAGGCCAAGAAGGCAGGCGTGAACAATTATATCGTCAAGCCGTTCACCGCCGAGACGCTGAAGGCAAAGATCGCAGCAGTTATGGGCTGAGGGCGGGGATGGACACCATGCCGGCCAGGACGGCCAACCACGACGCGGCCGCAGAAATGGCGGCGCGGCTCGAGCAAATTGCGAGCGTTCTGCAACGCGAAGTCACACGCCTGGGTGGCGTGAAGCCAGGCAGCGAAGCCGAGCGCAATCTCGAGATGCTCAAGGAAGAGCTGCGCAGCATGGGCCGGCTGATCGCCGAGACCCGCTCGGAAGTTGCTGGTCTTATCCCGGCCGGCGTCGGCAGCACCCGCCTTGCGAGCGCCTCGGGCGAGCTGGATTCGGTGGTGGGTGCCACCGAACGTGCCGCTGTCGAGATCATGGGAGCTGCCGAACGCTCGCAAGAGGCCGTGCAGCGCCTGCGCCGCGCCTCCGATCTCAAACCGGAGGCGGTGCGAGATCTCGATGTGATCGAGGCCGCGGCAACCGATATTTTCATGGCCTGCTCGTTCCAGGACCTGACCGGGCAGCGTATCCGTAAAGTCGTGCAGGCACTGACCTATATCGAGCAGCGGGTAACATCCCTCGGCGTGCTGTGGCAGGCGAAAGTGGACATGGATGGCGTGGATGCGCCTGCCCACGATAACCGTGTGGATGCGCATCTGCTGAACGGCCCGGTCGATAATGGACTTGGCCAGAACGATATCGATGCTTTGCTTGGCCATGCGGCTGCGGCCCCGGCCGCGGGACCGGCATCACAGGATGATATCGACGCCCTGTTCGGGTGACGGTCGTCATCTGACCGAGTGCTTGCGAAATCCAGAAGGGATGCGCGATGGCTGCCATTAACGCGACGTCGACGGCTTCACCGCCGGTGGCAAACTCTGCCACTGCAGCGACCCGGCAACAGGCAGGGGGAACTGACTTCGCAGCGCTGATTGCGGCCCTTGCCTCTGCTCCGGCGTCCACTGCTGCTGCGGCATCGACCTCGTCTGCAACTGCGGCAACGGTCCCGGGTACCCCCACCGGAGATGCGGACACTGAACCCGCTCTTTCTCCCCAGGCACGTCCAGGCAGTGCGCCGGACGCCGCCGCCCTGGCTGCGCTGATGGCGGCACAACCGTTGCCTGCTCCTTTGCCCGCCGCAGCCTCTGCAACCGCCCCGCTCACCACCGGCGGTACGGCTGTCCCGCAGACGGGAGATTCCTTCTCCGGCGACACGGTGCTGCCCACAATTTCTTCAGAATCCAACATAATTGCCAGCATGCAAAATGCCGGCTCCATTCCGGCATCCGCCATGTCGGCCATCGCGGGCACACCGCAGCCAGGCACCGGAGACGGTCCGGCCCGGCCCGAAGCAATGCTGGAAAACCAGCATGATGGCATGATGGCAAAAACTGAGGCAGCACTCGTTGCCAATGTTCCCCCCGCACCAGTGCTGCCGGAGGATGGCAAGCAGGCGGCCGTTTCACCGGATCCGGCCACGCCGATTCCGGGACCGGTGACATCCTCCACGCCTGGCCTTGCTCAGGTCATTCCGCCATCAACTGCTTCGTCATCGATCCCGATCCCCTCAACACCCCCGGGGTCAACCGATCCGACCGTGGTGGCTTCGGCCAACCCGCCTTCGGACCCTGGTGCCACCACCGACACACCGCCTGTCAGGACTTCGCCGCTTCCGGCGGGGGCCATCCCGACGGACCCTCAGGTGGCAACACCCTCCCCGGTCGTGACCCCATCCACGGCCGGCAGCACTGACACTGCCACCACGGCAGCCGCCAACCCCGCTACCAACGTGGCATCGCCCACGGCCGCACCAGTCACGGCTGCAACGGCCGCCGCACATCTGGTCGCATCCGCCGTTTCGCGGAGCATGTCCCGTCCGACAGGGACGCCTTCCGTCAGCGCACATGGTGGCGATGCGACTGGCAACGACGATCAGGCTTTCCAGCCGTTCTTTCGCCCTGTAGCCGGTGGACCCGTCGAGGCCGCATCACGCGCGCTGCCCCCGACCGCTTCACCCGCCGATCCTGCCTCGGCGGCCGGATCCGCTTCGTCCGGCAACACCGCGCAGTCCACCATCACGACGCCTTCCGGAGGCAGCACGAGCACAGCTCCTGTCGATGGCTGGCCCACCATGTCGTCTGTCACACAGACAGCCGCACAGGTTATGGCGCATTCACCTGCCCAGCCGGCGACCGTCGCCTCCACCGCGTCTTCGACCATTCCTTCGGCGACCGGCCAGACAGATACGCCGGTGCCCCCCCACCTCGTCACCGGGGCAGGTGAAATGGTTGCGGTGCGCGTGGCACGTGCCCTGCAGGACGGCAGCCACACCGTCACGGTGGCGTTGCATCCCGAGGAACTCGGCCGTGTCGAGGTCCGGCTATCCTTCCGGGACAACGGTGTCGGCGTACAGATGATGCTCGACCGCCGCGAGACCTTCGAAGCGTTCAATCGCGATCGCCCTGCCATCGAGCAGCAACTCGCCCAGGCTGGCATCGATCTTGGTTCGGGGGGACTCGATCTGCGGTTTGGCCGCCAACCCGCGGATTCCGGGACGCCGCTTGCCCAGAGTCACCTTCGCTTCTCCGAGGCCGAACCGGAAACGGTGATTGCGCCACCACCGACCCGGCGCCTCAACGACAGCCTGGTCGACATCCTCGCCTGATCCAATGGAGCTCCTATGAGCACGACGCCTTCCGTTACGGCCGCGAGCACGCTAGCCAACCTTGCTTCCACGCCAAGCACGAATAAAGTTGGCGCACAGGCCGGGGATGCGCAGTTCAACCAGTTCCTCACGCTGCTGACGGCGCAGCTGAAGAACCAGGATCCGATGTCGCCAACCGATCCCACGCAGTTCGTGGCCCAGCTTGCACAGTTCAGCAGTGTCGAGCAGTTGGTGAAGAGTAACACCAAGCTCGATGCCATCTCGCAGGCACTCTCTGGCTATTCGCTCGGCCAGTACGCCGGCATGATCGGACACAATGTCTCGGCGACTGCCACATCGGTTGCAGTGCCAGAGTCAGGCATTCCGACGACAACCACCTTCAAGGTGAACAAGCCGGAGCTAAGCAACATCCGCGTTGAGATCACCGATGCATCGGGCAAGGTTGTGCGCAAGGTCGCACTGGCCGGCACAAGCGGACAGGTCGGGTTCGACGGACGCGATGACAAGGGCAACCGCCTGCCCGCCGGCTCCTATGGCGCGACGGTGGTCGGCACCGACAGCAAGGGCGCGACTGCGACCGCGGGTTCGCTTGGCACCTCGGGCAAGATCGTGCAGGTGCTGCAGGGCAGTGGTGGTACATGGCAGCTACTGCTTGATGACGGGCGCACGGTCGATGGAGCTTCGGTCACCGGCCTGTCCTGATTCTTCCAGGCATGCCCCATGAAAGGGGCGCCCTCCGGGGAACGACGTCTCCATTGCGACGGAGGCGTTTCCCGGGGAGGGAACCATCCGTCGCAGTGCAGACAGCATGACCTGAGGCAATGACATAGACCGACGCGGATACCGGCCTGGTCAAGCTCCTTGGCTTCATTCACGACCAGATGTGTCGAGTTGCTGTAGTACCTGCTCGGATTGCTGCTGCATGGTCCGGGCGTGCTGTCGTGCAGTGACGCCATCTCCCGGGGCGACCACCACCCGTATCGCATGCCCCAGCTCGTGCACGGCCCGCTGCGGTACATCGAGAGCACGGAAGCCCGGCAGTGCCAGAATCGCTGGATCGCTGATACTCCGATACCAACGACTGAGGCGACATTCGCGATGGGTCGAAAGAGGTACAATCGATTGCGATGGGCACCCATCGACGACATCAGGTACCTTCCTGACGAAGGCAACGTGGTCGCCTTTGGCCAGCTTCACCACGTGGGCGGCGGTTTCAAGGCCAAGAGCCTATCTCGGTAGGGCGTGACGCCAGGTGATGACGTCGCATGCGAGGTGGAGCAGGGGCTCCATCTTGGCCCACAGTTCATCCGGCAGCCGCCAACCGTCATCACGGGTTGGCTGCCTCTTGGGACGGGATCCGGAATTCCTTGGCATGCCCCGAATCTGGGAACGCCACCTGCAGATTCAGCTTACCGGGACAGGTTCTTAGCTGAACAGGATACGCGTGATCAGCACGTCGATCACGCCTTCCGGCTGCAATCGCGTGATCAGCGCCACCATTGCATCCTTCAACGTCAGTGGATCGGTTTGGCCCGGACGGATTTCACCTCGGCTCGACATGTCCATTAACCGTTGCAACACTGCCTCGCGTACTCGTGGCGCTGCTGCCTTCAGTGCGGCGACGGCGGCAGATCGGGCTTCGACGGTGATGCCGATTACCACATAACCGCTCCGCTTTCCCTGAAGCGGCAGATTAATGGTGAAGTCGCCAATAGCGAGATATTCTTTTTTGTTTGGATCCGCCGTCTCGCTGGATGCATGCGCCACAGGAGCGGCAAGCAACATGGCGGCACCGGCAATCAGCGAACGGCGGTTCATCAGACTTGTTCCTTCATGAGACGTGGTGTGGGAAGCGTGGTCAGAATGGCTGGAAGCGCTGAAGCAGGTCCTGTCCCCATTTCGGACGCTGCAGATCCGAGGAAACTCCGCGGCCGCCATAGGCGATGCGGGCCTCGGCGATCTTCTCCGAAGGGATGGTATTGTCCGAACGGATGTCCTCGGGGCGGACGATTCCACGGATCTGCAGTTCCCGCAGTTCGTTGTTCAGACGGATCTGCTGGCTGCCCGCGATCTCAAGATTGTTGTTGGGCAGGACGCGCAAAACCGTGGCGGCCACCGCGAGGCGGATGTTTTCGCTGCGTTTGATATCACCCTTGCCTTCGGTTTTTTCCTGACCGGTGGTGGCAATGGTGGGGTCGGTGTTTTTCAGGCCGGGAATGACGCGGCCGATGAAGGTGCCAAGTCCAAACAAGTTGGGAACGGTCATGCCATTGGCGGTATCGCGCTGCAGCGCGGTTTGATTCGCGAATTCCGCCTGCTCCTGCATGTTTACCGAAACCGTCAGGAGGTCGCCGACGCCACGTGCGCGTGGATCACGAAAGAAGGTCTTGGCACCGCGCCGCCATAGCGACCCTTGCTGTGTCGGCCCGGCATCAAAGGAATGCGCCGCGGCAAGCGGAGGCGATATTGGCATCGCATCAGGAATGATGTCGGCATTCCCCGGTGCGCTCATTGACGGTGGCTGCTGGACGTGACCGAAGCTGTCGCAGGCAGCCATGGCCAGAGGCAACACAAGGACAAGCAGGAAACGTGGGCCATTGGATTTCATGGCATGCTGCCTCCGGCCATGACACTGCCGTCTTCGCGCACCGTGCCCTGGACGGTGCGCGAGGTAGCGGTGTTGAGCACGCGGATCGTCTCTCCTGTCGATCCTGCTTCCAGCGCACGTCCGGTCATTTCCAGACGCATTCCCGGACCTTGCCAGACCATGCGAACAACTGCGTTGGCCTGCACAGCAAGGCGCGGTCCGATGTCGCGGTCGGTCAGGGGCGTACCCGCGGCGACGCGGCGGCGCATTTCCAGCCCAACCACAGCCACGCTGCCCGGCAGGCCGTTGCGCATCGCTCTCGCAGGCAGGCGTGCTGTCAGGTCGCCTTCCTGCACGACTTCGCCACGCTGGAGCGCGCGCGCGGCATGCCATATCTCGTCCGCCCTGACCTTGGCCGCCGGCAGCAAGGCGGTGGCGAGGACGAGCAAAGCGACCACCTTGCGCATGGGCTTCACCGTACCTGGGTGGTGGTCTGCATCATCTGGTCTGATGCCTCGATCACCTTGCTGTTCATTTCGTAGGCGCGTTGTGCCTGGATCAGCGAGGTGATTTCCTGCACGACGTTGACGTTGGAGGTCTCCAGGTAACCCTGACGCACAACGCCGAAGCCTGGATCGTTGGGGACTCCCTGGGTGGGGGTGCCGGACGCCTCGGTTTCAAGGAAATTGTTGCCGCCAAGAGCATCGAGACCGGCTTCGTTGGCAAACAGGAAAAGCTGCAGGCGTCCCACCGTCTGCTGCTTGCCATTGGCATCCGTTACGATCACCTCACCAGCCTGGTTGACGGTGACGTCACGTGCTTTCGAATCGATGCTGATGTTGGGATTGACCGAAAAGCCCTGGCTGGTCACGATTTCGCCCGTGGGCGAGAGCTTGAAGCTGCCGTCGCGTGTGTAGGCGGTGTCGCCGTTTGGTAACTGGATGCCGAAATAGCCGCGCCCGTCTACCGCGAGATCAAGCTTGTTGTCGGTTTGTGTCAGCGATCCCTGCGTCAGGATGCGTGTCGTGCCCGAGTTGCGCACACCGAGGCCAACCTGCGTGCCGGTCGGCAGGATTGTGCCTGTCTCGGAACTGTTGGTGCCGACGCGGGCCGCGGACTGGTACAAAAGATCCTGGAATTCGGCCCGGCCGCGCTTGAATCCGGTTGTGCTGACGTTTGCAATGTTGTTGGAAATTACTTCAACATTGGTCTGCTGTGCCTGCATGCCGGTCGCGGCGATGCCGAGGGCGCGCATCATGACATTCTGCTCCTGAAGATAGTGTCAGAGGGCGTTGCCGAGCCGGTCGATCATCTTCCGCTCGCGGTCGTTGTCGTCAGAGACCAGCGTCTGCAGCCGGTCATAGGCACGGGAAAGTTCAGTCATGTTGGCAATCTCCACCACCGGCTGGACGGTTGAGCCTTCAAGCGATCCCTGCACCAGTCGTGAGGTGTTATCAGCAGCTTCGATCCGGGTCATGCCGGGGACAGGACCGATCAGAAGCCCGTTGCCGTCTTTGCGCAGCGTCAGAGGATCGGTGGCGCGATAGGAGGCGAGGCGCCCCACCTCCTGCACCGCTCCCTGTACCACGACACGAATCGAACCGTCGCCGCGAATGACGATGTCGCGGAAGTTTTCGGGCAACGTGATCGGTTGACCATCCTCGCCCTGGAGCGGACGCCCTTCTGCATCCACCAGCGTATTGTCGCCACGCAGATGCAGGCGGCCGTCGCGGGTGTAGCGGATGCCCTGCGGCGTGGTGACGGCCAACAGGCCATCACCCTGTATGGCGACATCGAGCGGGTTGCCTGTGGTCTGGATCGGGCCTGCCGTGCGATCGATATAGGTGGCGCGGTCCTGCACGAAGGCGACTTGTCCACCAGGTACGGCAAGCCGGTTGACGTAGGTCTGGAACAACTGCCGGTCTGCTTTGAAGCCGGTACTGTTGGCGTTGGCGACGTTGTTCGCAACCACTTCCAATTGGTGCTGCAACGCAACCTGCGCGGAGAGGGAGACGTAGGTAGGACCTTCCATCGTGTCGGGACCTTCTGGTCTGAAGGGGCGCGGGAGGGATGTCAGGGTGAGAGGAGCGTCTCGATCCGGCGGGCGCGCTCGAGAGCATCGCGGACCGCTTCAACCGGAGCGCCGAGGGCAGCGGGAGGGATGGCGATGGTGCCGAGCGCGCGTGCGGCCGCGGGTGAGGCCCCTGCCAGGTCGCGTGGCAAGGCGGCGGGCGCACGACCAGCCAGGGCCGAGGCGAGGGCTGCGCGGTCGGTGGCGGTGCGGCGGATCTCGGGTGTCAGAGTGGGGTCGGCCAGCAGCCCGGCATAGGTCGTAGCGGCGCCGGCCCAGTCATTCGCCCGCATCAGCAATTCGGCACGGGTGAGGCGGTCGGCGACTTGGTTCATCCCTTCGAGTTGGGCTGCCGCATCGGCGGCACGCCCGAGCCGGCCGAGGGCAGTGGCGGCAGCGCGGCGCGTGTCATCGGAGGGAGGGGTGTTGGCGAGCAGGGCGAGGGCGCCCTGTGGATTGCCGTTGGCGGCCCGTGCCTCGGCAAGTGCGCGCAGAGTGACCGCTGGCGGGGTCGCGGCAGTGCCGGGGGAAAGCTGGCGCAGCACGTCCAACGCTGATTCAGGCATGCGCTGGTCCAGCATCAGCCGGGCGGCCCCGAGGCGGATGTCATCGCCACGTTCGCCGGGAGTGGCGTAGCCTTCGTAGCGCCAGAACAACGCCATGCGTTCAGCGGGAGGCGGCAAGGCGGCGGCACCGGGATCGACCAGCAGGGTGCGCAGGATGCGCGCGGTCAGTGCCGCGCCGCGGCTTTCACCGCCGCGCAGGCCAAGCGTGCCGTCATCGGCGGCAGAGAGCGCACCGGCATAATCGCCGCGCCGGAGACGGGTTTCAGCCAGTGCTTCCGAGGCATCCTGGCCGATCTGCTCATAGCGATAGGTACGGGCAATGTCGGTCAGCGCTGTCTCGACCCCTGCCGAGACGGGACCTTCGCGGCTGGCGTTGATCGCGACCAGGCGTGCGCGTGCCTGCAACGCCGGTACCGCCCCGCCGGTGATGGCGCCGGCGCGTTCGAGGAAGGTGATTTCGTCACCCGTGCTTCCCTCGGCGCGGGCAAGGCGGGCCTGCACCAGCAGCCGCGCGGCGTCATCTTCCGGGGTGGGAGCGTCGGCGGTGCGCAGTACCGCAGCCATGGCGCGTTGGGTTTCGACGTCGTTAGGGGCGCCGGAGGCGATCAGCAAGGCGATTTGGCCGCGCAGCGGGTCAGGCACGTCACGAAGCAGGGCGCGGGCACGACCAGCATATTTGCGTACCTGTGTGGTATCGCCCGCGACTGCGGCGGCGGCGGCACGCCACATCGGCAGGTCCTCACGCTCGCAGCCCTGGCCCTCTGCGAACAGGGGGGAGGCGGGGTCGGGCGGCTCGTGGCGCAGCAGGTGGGCGAGTGCCGTGACACGGTCGAGGCGGGCACGCTCGGCCGGCAACGGGTCTTCGGCATGCCAGGCGGCAAGAGTGTCGAGTGCTTCGGCGGTGAGGCCATACGCCGTGTAGAATTCAGCCAGCGCTGCCATTTCGGACGCGCCTTCGGTGCCGAGGGCTGCCGCGTTCCGCAGATCACGTAGACGGTCCGGGAAAGAGGCGTTGCCCTTCCAGGCCGCGAGGTCGAAGGCGGGGCGGCAGACCGGCATGGGTGGCGGAGCTACGGGCTGCGCGGGCTCGGCGGTGGGGGCAGCCGGCTGAGTGCCGGCGGGCGCACCGGGGGGAGGCGGGAGAGGGGTGCCGTTGAGAATCGCGAGTTTCGCAGCCAGATCGGCGCGCAGCCGGTCTGCCTCATCCATCGCGAGGGGACCCGTTGCCTTCCCAGGTGCCGCGCTGGTCGGGGGGGGCGGAGCTGCAGCGGTCGGGACCGAGGGCGTGGCGGCGGCCGGAGGGGCCGGATTTACAGTCGTGGCAGGGGCCTGGGGGGCCGGTGTGCGGGGGGGCTGGGCGGCGGCGTGCACCGTCGCGCCCCGTGCCGTGCGGTCGGCTGGTTTTGCCGGCTTTGCACGTGGCGTTCTTGTGGGATGTGTCTCGCGAAAGTCGACAAAAAAGATACCGGCATGGTTGCCTGTCGAAATTTCGCAGGAGCAGGCCGTGCGCAGCAGCGCGACCGTTTCGTTGCCTTCCGTACGCGTCTCGATGGCGGTGAACTGCGGCTTCTGGCGTAGGGTGGAGAGATCGAGTTCGGGGCGGCCGGGAAAGCGCAGTTCCATCCCTTCCGGCTTCCGATGGATGACCGGGGTCACGCTGTCATTGCCCTGGAAAGTGAGCCGGCCGAAATCACCCTCCTGGCCCCCCCGCACCTGCACCGCCGTTTCCGTGGATGGGGTGGCAGGGACCAAAAGGGGCGTTGGTCGCGCGGGGGCGGTTGCAGAGGCAGATTGGGCGAAGACCGCGGGCGACGGCAGGGCAAGGCCACCCAGCAATGTGGCGGCGAGCAGGGCGCGGCGCATCGCGCTACTCCGCTTTCGCCGTTCGGACGCTCTTGGCGGTCTCGTTCATCATCCGGTCCAGCTCGTCAAAGCTTGGTTGATGGCGGCTTGGGACCAGTTTGCGGGCGACCTCGACGGAAAGCTGCGGCGCGAGCCCTTCCAGATGCGACAGGATCACCTGGCGGATCACCGGCAGCATGGTGCCCTCTTCCTCGATCACGCCCTTCATCCGTGCCGCGATCGGGCCGACCAGCGCATAGGCGAGGAACACGCCGAGGAAGGTGCCGACCAGCGCCGAACCGATCATGTGCCCGAGGATCTCGGGTGATTCACTGATCGCACCCATTGCCTTGATGACGCCCAGCACGGCGGCGACGATGCCCAGCGCCGGGAAAGCGTCGGCCACCGTGTTCAGCGCCTTGGCCGCGCGCAGTTCCTCGGTATGGCGCTTGCGGATCTCGCTTTCCATCATCTCGCCCACTGTGTGCGGGTCGGTGACGTTCAGGGTGACGCTGCGCAGCACGTCGGCGATAAACGAGACCAGAGTGGGATCGGCGAGCAGACGGGGATAGCGGCTGAAGATCGGCGAGGCCGAGGGGTTCTCGATGTGCCGCTCCAACGCCACGTTGCCTTCCTGGCGCAACACCCGCACCAGCAGGAACATCAGGCACAGCGCGTCGGCATAGTCGCTGCGACGCCACTGTGGACCGGTGAAGGCCCGCTTCAGGACCTTCATGACATTTCGCACAACGACGATTTCGTTGGCGATCAGCAGCGTCATGATACCCGAGCCGCCAATGATCAGCAGTTCCGGTCCAGCCGCATTGAGGATGACGCCGAATTTGCCGCCGGCAATTGTGTAACCGACGCCAATCGCGGCGAAAACGCCAGCGATCCCGATGATCTGCCACATGGCGAGTTCTTCGCACCTGTCTTAACGGTTGACGCGCGGCGTTTCGCTACGCACTATCTGGATAGCATTTCGCAAAGCGGGTGGCCACGAGGAAATTTCGCTCAACGGGCCACTGCAGGAGAAACCTGTGACATTTCGCGTTCCCGTCACCGAGACCGCGACCCGGGTCGGTCGCTTCACCGCAGGCTCCGACGTGGTCGCGGCCATGCGCACCGCCTCGGCGGAGACCGGGGCGCGTTTTGACGTCCTGCTCGCATCCGCCGCCATCGAGAG
The DNA here is from genome assembly GCF_937425535.1 of Rhodovastum atsumiense. Classification (NCBI taxonomy): domain Bacteria; kingdom Pseudomonadati; phylum Pseudomonadota; class Alphaproteobacteria; order Acetobacterales; family Acetobacteraceae; genus Rhodovastum; species Rhodovastum atsumiense. The sequence goes on along the minus strand of NZ_OW485602.1, from coordinate 30,716 downwards.
CGGGTTGCGTCCCGACGCCAAGGCCGGCACATCCAGCGCGAGCGGCATGTACCAGTTCATCGAGCAGACCTGGCTGGACGCGATCCGCCAGTACGGTCCCTCGCACGGGCTCGGTGCCGAAGCTGCCGCCGTGGTACGGCGCGGTGACCGCCTGACCGTCGAAGACCCCGAACTGCGCCAGCGTATCCTGGACATGCGCCACGATCCGCGCATTTCCTCGTTGCTGGCCGGGGACAGTCTGCGTGCCATCTCTGACAGCCTGGCGACCACACTTGGCCGCGCGCCGGATGTGGCGGAAACCTATCTCGGCCATTTCCTCGGCATTGGTGGAGCCTCGCAGATGCTGCAGGCGGCGAAGGCCACCCCCAATCGCCCGGCCGCGGAACTGCTTCCCGCGGCGGCGCGGGCAAACCACTCGATGTTCTACGCTTCCGACGGACAGCCGCTCACGGTCACGCAGTTCATCGACAAGGTGCGTGGGCGGGTGGAACGTGCCTATGCCGATCTGGGTACGACCATGCCCTCGGGCGGAATCAACCTGCCGGGCCGGACCAGCACCGCGAAGGCTGACGCACCGGAGGCCGGGGCGAGCGGCTGGGGCAGCACGCATCCTGCGCGCGTCGTTTCCGCGCCTGAACGGCTGATGTTGTCCACGCTAGCCGAGATCTTCACCCGGGTCGATCGCAGTGTCGCCCCGGCCGAGGGGCGGCGCGGTCGCCGCCAGGGCCTGCCAGGTAACGTCGTCAGCGGCCTGCGCACCAGTGCAGGTATCTGATCCGACAGAGCTTTGCCCTGCGATGCGCCCACCTCCATACTGGCCGACCGAGGTATTGGCCCATGCCAGATTGAACCGCCCCGGGATTGCCGGAGGCTCCAATCCTTGAGAGGATGGAGCGATGGAGAAGCGCAAGACATCGACGCGGTATTCGGCGGAGGTTCGTGCCCGCGCGGTGCGGATGGTGCTGGAGCATACCGACGAGCACGGCTCACAGTGGAAGGCGATAGCCTCGATTGCGGCCAAGATCGGCTGTACGGGGGAAACGCTGCGAGGCTGGGTACGGCAGGCGGAGCGGGACCAAGGGCTGAAGCCAGGTGCAACCACGGAGGAGCGCGAGCGGATCAAGGCTCTGGAGCGCGAAGTTCGTGAACTGCGGCAGGCGAACGAGATTCTGCGTAAAGCATCTGCATATTTTGCCCTGGCGGAGCTCGACCGCCGGTCCAGGACATGATCGCGTTTATCGACGATCACCGTGACGCCTATGGGGTCGAGCCGATCTGCAGGGTTCTGCCGATCGCCCCATCGACGTATCATGAGCATGCTGCGCGACGCGCCGATCCCGGCCGCGCACCAGTTCGTGTTCGCCAGGACGTGTTTCTGCGTGTGCAGATCCGCCGTGTGTTTGACGAGAACTTCAAAATCTACGGGGTGCGCAAGGTCTGGCGGCAGCTGCAACGAGAAGGGATCGATGTCGCCCGCTGTGCGGTGGCGCGCCTGATGCGTGAGATGGGCCTGCAGGGCGCGGTGCGAGGAAAAACGATCAAGACCACGACACGTGATGCAGCGACGCCATGCCCAGCCGATCGGGTGAACCGGCAGTTCGGGGCACCACGACCAAATGCCCTGTGGCTCTCCGACTTTACCTATGTGGCAACTTGGCAAGGCTTCATCTACGTTGCCTTTGTGATCGATGCGTTTGCCCGTCGTATCGTCGGTTGGCGAGTTTCCCGCACCGCGCGTGCGGATTTCGTTCTCGATGCACTCGAGCAGGCTCTGCACGATCGTCGTCCGGTCCCGAACGGCGGCCTGATCCACCACAGCGACCGTGGCGTCCAGCTTGGGTTCAAGTGGTCGTCGCAACACCCGTGTGCGCCGATCTCAGCAGTTCGTCAAATGCCTCGGCAGGCGTTCTCCATCCAAGTGTCTTGCGCGGCCGGCTGTTGAGCGTCGCGGCCACTGCGGCGAGAGCTGCCGCGCTGTGAGTGCTCAGGTCCGTGCCCTTCGGGAAGTACTGCCTCAGCAGCCCATTGGTGTTCTCGTTCGTTCCGCGCTGCCAGGGGCTGTGCGGATCGCAGAAATAAACCTGCACGCCAGTGTCGATCCGCAGCTGCGCATGCTGGCTCAGCTCGGTACCCTGATCCCAGGTCAAGGATCGCCGCAATTGCTGAGGCAAGCTCGCGATCGTGCGTGTAATGGCGCTGCGTACCGCCTCGGCTCCATGACCGGCGAGCGCAGGCCCGTTCTTCACGCGATCGCCGTCTCCGTGGCCCGGCATGCGAGGCAGGTGAAGCAAGATGGTGAACCGTGTCGTGCGCTCGACCAGCGTACCAATCGCCGAGCTGCCCAGTCCCAGGATAAGGTCCCCCTCCCAGTGTCCCGGCACCGCCCGGTCGGCCACCTCTGCCGGACGTTTGCTGATCATGATCTCGGGGGTGACGTGCGACTGGCCCCGTCCGCGGCTGCGCGCCCGTGGCACGCGGAGCGCCCGCCCCGTTCGCAGGCAAGCGGTCAGCTCGCGCCGCAACGCGCCGCGGCCTTGCACGTAGAGCGCCTGGTAGATGGCCTCGTGGCTGATGCGCATTGTCTCGTCACCAGGAAAGTCGAGCCGCAGCCGTTGGGAAATCTGCTCGGGGCTCCACGCTCTTGCCCAACGGCGGTGCTGCCTGGGCCCGTGCCGACGCCCCTTCCAGGGTACGACCGGCCCGCAAAACGCGGCCCCGACCGGGCCAGCAACTTCGCCTGCCAATCGGTCCTGAACATATTTCCGCAGGACCGGGTTCGCCACCAGCTTCGCACGCTTCGGACGGCGCGCAGCCCGCTCGGCATGCCACTGCGCCGTCGTGGCCCGATACTCCAGACCACCGCCGCGCGTCGCGGCATTGCGGCGCAGTTCACGCGAGATCGTCGATGCATTTCGCCCCAGTCGCCGGGCAGTCTCCCGCACCCCACAGCCCTGAGTCCGCAACAGCGCAATCTCCTCGCGTTCCGCAAATGACAGGTACCGCTCCGACAGCGGCTTCGATGATGGTGCAAGTATTTTCGGTGCCATGCCACCCGCCTCTCGGAACCAGCGGGCACCCACCGCCTGCGACACGCCGACCTCTATCGCCGCTGCCTCACTCGGCCGCCCCAATGCGATCGCCGCCCAGAACCGCCTCCGGTTCTCGCGCTGCGCCACACCCGGCCGGCCAGGTGACCGCTTCAATACGGCACGTAGTGCCCGATCCGAGCGTCGGCGCCTACTCCTCATCGCACCCCCCCCTCAACCATGGTGTTGCAACGACCGCTTGAATTCACCCTGTATGTATCCATCCGCTACACCGAACGGTTGGTCGAGGCGGGGATCGAGCCGTCTGTCGGTAGCGTGGGCGACAGCTTCGACAACGCCTTGGCAGAGACGATCAACGGCCTTTACAAAACCGAGGTGATCCGACGCCGCGGGCCCTGGCGTAGCCTTGAGGCAGTCGAGTTCGCGACCCTCGAGTGGGTCGACTGGTTCAACCACCGCCGCCTGCTTGAGCCGATCGGAAATGTGCCTCCCGCCGAGGCAGAAGCACGTTACTATGCCCAGACGGAGGCACTCGCCCGGGCGGCCTGACTCAAACCCAACAGCCTCCGGCAATCCCGGGGCGGTTCACATTTCAATGCTGCGCGAGGATATTCCTGCAGGCGCTTCCCTTCGGCGTGTCGGCTGCGGATCGGGTGGGGGCGACTTTCCGGTCAGTCCGCTTCCCGGCGCTGACGGACTGCCCGCTTGGCCAGTTCCAGCCGCTTCTGCAGCGCTTCGCCTTTGCGCAGCGCCACGGCTACCGTCAGGATGTCGCCCAGCACCAGATGGGTGATGCGCGAAGCCATCGGCGAATAGACGTCGGCATCCTCCGGCGCATCGGCGAACAGGCAGGCCGAGGCAAGGCGGGCGAGGGGAGAGTCGGCACGGGTCAGCGCCAGCACCGAGGCTCCGACCGAGAGCACGTTCCTGGCGCTTTCCAGAATGTCGCGCGTGCGACCGGAATTGGAGATGACGACTGCCACATCGCCCGGCCCGAGCGTCAGCGCCGACATGTTGAACACATGCGGATCGTTGTAGGCCACCGTCGGAATGCCGAGGCGGAAGAATTTGTGCTGGATGTCCTGGGCGACGATGCCCGAATTGCCTGATCCATAGAATTCGATCCGCCGCGCTGTGGCGAGCAGGTCGGTGGCGCGTTCGATGGCGCTGGGGGAGGTGCCGTTGCGGGCCTGCACCAGCGTCGCGATGGTGCGGTCGAACAGCTTGCCGGCCACATCGGCCGGGGTGTCGCCCGGGTTCACGTCCTGATGGATGAAAGGCACCCCGCCGGCGAGGTTCTGCGCCAGCTTGATCTTGAACTCGCGGAAACCGCTGCAGCCGAGGGCGGTACAGAAGCGTGCGACCGTCGGTTCGCTGACGCCGGCGCGCGCCGCCATCTCGGCCATCGAGAGGGTGATGACCTCGTGTGGTCGGGCAAGCACGTAGTCCCCGAGCCGCGCCTCCGAGGGCCGGATGCGATCACGAATGGCCTCGATCCTGGCGAGCATTCCGTCCCTGCGCATTCATTTCGCCAGCACGAGCATATGTAGCCGAGCTACAAGGGTGGCCAGGGTTCTTTCCGATGTCGATCCCGTGAATTTCGCATGGCTAATATCCTTGAACACGGGTTCGTGATTGATAGTGTAGCAAAACTACACGGCTCAGAGGGGCTCATGGCCGATCTGCATCCTCGCCTTGCCGCGGTGACCGAACGTATCCGGGACCGCAGCCGCGTCAGCCGCGCCGCCTATCTCGATCGCATGCGCCGCGCCGCCGAGGCCTGTCCCCCGCGTGCGGGACTCTCCTGCGCCAACCTCGCCCATGCCTTCGCGGCCGCCCCTGCTGCCGACAAGCTGCGTCTGCGCGGCAACGGCACCGCCAATATCGGCATCGTCACTTCCTACAACGATATGCTCTCGGCACATCAGCCGTTCGAGCGCTTCCCGGCCATCATCAAGGAGGCCGCACGTGCGGCCGGTGCGGTGGCGCAGGTGGCGGGCGGCGTGCCGGCCATGTGCGACGGTGTGACCCAGGGCAACCCGGGCATGGAGCTGTCGCTGTTCAGTCGCGACGCGATCGCCATGGGTACCGCCGTCGCACTTTCCCACAACATGTTCGACGCCGCCTTGCTGCTCGGCGTCTGCGACAAGATCGTGCCGGGCCTGGTCATCGGGGCGCTCGGCTTTGGCCATCTGCCCGTCATCCTGGTGCCCGCCGGCCCGATGCCGAGCGGCATTGCCAACGCCGAGAAATCGCGCATCCGCCAGGACTTCGCCGCTGGTCGCGTCGGGCGGGACGCGCTGCTGGAAGTGGAAACGAAGTCCTATCACGGTGCGGGCACCTGTACCTTCTACGGCACCGCCAATTCCAACCAACTGCTGATGGAGGTGATGGGCCTGCATCTGCCGGGTGCCGCCTTCGTCCCGCCCGGCACGGCCCTGCGCGATGCCCTGACCGCCGAGGCCGCGCGCCGCGCGCTGCAGATCACCTCGGGTGGGCATTCCTACACGCCGGTCGGTGAACTGGTCGACGAGTGCGCCGTGGTCAACGGCATCGTCGGATTGATGGCGACCGGCGGCTCGACCAATCACACGATGCACCTCGTCGCCATCGCGCGTGCCGCCGGGATTGCGGTCACCTGGGACGATTTCGACGACATCTCGGCAATCACGCCGCTGCTGGCTCGTATCTATCCAAACGGCCCGGCAGATGTGAACCATTTCCATGCCGCCGGCGGCATGGCCTTCCTGATCGGCGAATTGCTCGATGCCGGCTTGCTGCATCCGGACGTGACGACCGTGGCCGGGCCGGGCCTCGCGCGCTATCGGCAGGAGCCGGTGCTGCAGGACGGAGGACTGCTCTGGCGCGACGGGCCAGGCAGCAGCGGCGATCCGGCTGTGTTGACCGGCCTCGCCGCGCCCTTCGCGCCGGATGGCGGCCTGCGCCTGATCCGCGGCAATCTCGGGCGCGGGGTGATGAAGATCTCGGCAGTGCGCCCCGAGCACCGGTTGGTGGAAGCGCCTGCCCTGGTGTTCGACAGCCAGGACGCGGTGGTCGCGGCACACAAGGCCGGTGCGCTGCGGCGCGATTTCGTCGCCGTGCTGCGCTTCCAGGGACCACGCGCCAACGGCATGCCGGAGTTGCACCGCCTCACCCCGATCCTGGGCGCGCTGATGGACGAGGGCCACAAGGTGGCGCTGCTGACCGACGGGCGCATGTCCGGCGCCTCGGGCAAAGTGCCGGCGGTGATCCATCTTTCGCCGGAGGCGCTGGGCGGCGGGCCGCTCGGCCTGGTGCGTGACGGCGACATCATCCGGCTCGATGCCGGGCAGGGGCATCTCGAGGCGCTGGTGCCTGAGGCGGAGTGGCAGGCTCGTGCGGTCGCGACGCTTTCGCCCGATCCACTCTCGGGCAGTCTCGGCCGTTCGCTGTTCACCCGCTTCCGCGCCGCCGCCCTGACGGCGGAGGAGGGAGCCGGCATCTTCGATTGACCGCAGGGCCGGCCCGGCGGTCACCGCTGTCCGGGCGGGCCAATCTTGTTCCCAATCAATAACTAACGGCATCCGGGACCGGACGCCAGAAAACAAGAAGGGCAACCTCCATGACACCCGCAGCGGTACCGGCCAACGGCCAGGTACTTCTTCTCTACGCATTGATTGCGATCATCACGCTCATCGTGCTGATCGCGCGCGCCAAGCTCAACCCGTTCATTGCCCTGGCTGTCGTTTCGCTCGGCATGGGTGTCGCGGCGGGAATGCCGTTGACCGGCATCGTCAATTCGTTCCAGGCCGGCGTGGGCGGTGTGCTCGGCTTCATCGCCGTGGTGGTGGCGCTGGGCACCATGCTCGGCAAGCTGCTGGCCGAATCAGGCGGTGCCGAACGAATCGCCCGCACGCTGATCGGCATATTCGGCGAGAAAAATGTCCATTGGGCCATCATGTTCGTGGCCTTCATCGTGGGCATGCCGGTGTTCTTCCAGGTTGGCTTCGTGCTGCTGGTGCCGCTGGTCTTCACCATCGCCCGGCGCACCGGCACCTCGCTCGTGCTGGTGGGCGTGCCGCTGGTAGCGGGCCTGTCGATCGTGCACGGGCTGGTACCGCCGCATCCGGCGGCCATGCTGGCGGTCGGCACCTTCAAGGCCGATGTCGGCCTGACCATCATCTATTCCGTGATCGTCGGCCTGCCGGCGGCGGCTCTCGCCGGTCCGATCTACGCCAAGTGGATCGCTCCGAAAATCCAGCTCCCGGAGCACAATCCGCTGGCCGAGCAGTTGGGCGAGACCAGCCGTGGTGAAGACCTGCCGGGTTTCGGCATCTCCGTCTTCACCATCCTGCTGCCGGTGCTGCTGATGGTGGGATCGAGCATCGCCGACCTGACCCTCGCCAGCGGCACGCCGCTGCGCAACACGCTGAACTTCATCGGCAACCCGGTGATCTCGCTGCTGATCGCCTTGCTGGTGGCGTTCTGGACCTTCGGCGCGCAGCGCGGCTTCACGCGCGAGGATCTGCAGAAATTCACCAATGACTGCCTCGGCCCGACCGCTACGATCCTGTTGGTCATTGGTGCGGGTGGCGGCTTCAACCGTGTATTGCTGGACAGCGGCGTGGGCCGTGCCATCGCCGACATGGCCACCTCGCTGCACGTGCCCCTGTTGACGCTGGCCTTCGTCGTCGCCGCGGTGATCCGGGTCGCGACCGGCTCGGCGACGGTCGCGCTGACCACGGCGGCCGGCATCGTCGCACCGATCGCGGCGGCCTCTCCCGGGGCGGCGCGGCCGGAGCTGCTGGTCTTGGCAACCGGCGCAGGTTCGATCATCCTCTCGCATGTCAACGACAGCGGCTTCTGGTTGATCAAGGAATACTTCAACATGACCGTGGCGCAGACGCTGAAGACCTGGACCGCGCTGGAGACGATCCTGGCCGTCTCGGCCTTTGCCTTCACCCTGCTCCTCGCCCAGTTCGTCTGAGCGGGAGGCAGCCATGGTCATCGTGCTGATGGGCGTGTCCGGCAGCGGCAAGACCACGGTCGGGCAGATGCTGGCCGAACGCCTGGGCTGCGGCTTCTCCGACGCCGATTCCTTTCACCCGCCAGCAAATGTCGCAAAGATGCGCGCCGGCTCGCCGCTGACGGACGAGGATCGTTGGCCGTGGCTGCAGGCGTTGCGTGCGGCCATCGAGGAATGGCAGGCGGAGGGGCGCGATCACGTGCTGGCTTGCTCGGCCCTCAAGCAGGTCTACCGTGACGTGCTTTCGCCGGAGGGGGATGTGATCTTCGTCTACATGAAGGGGACGGCGGAGGTCATTGCGCCGCGGCTGAACGCCAGGTCCGGCCACTACTTCAACCCGAGCCTGCTCGCCAGTCAGTTCGCGGCACTGGAAGAGCCGGCCGATGCCTTCGTGGTGGATATCGGCGAGCCTCCCGAAGCGATTGTCAGCACGATTGTCACCCGGTTGCGTTCGGGGACTCCGGATCCCGTGAAGCCGCTTCCGTGACAGACAGCGGGACGATGCGCCGGCGTGTCGTCCCGCCTGATCCCGCCCGACGAAAATTCTGACTTTTGCCGGTCGGAATCGCGCGTCGGGTTGGTCAGGGGCGACGCCCCTGACAAAGATCATGCCAACCTAAGAAATTCAAAACTTTCGCAGATTGGCATGATTGCGCCATAGGCCGCATTCACTCTCGTTACTGGCTCCCCGGACGCGTACCCTGACCGCGGCGCGCCCAGATCATGCCGACGATTTTTGCCACTGCCTCGAAATGTAACTGTGGGATCGGCTCTCCAATTTCGACGGCGGCGTGCAATGCACGCGCCAACGGAGGATCCTGTACCACGGGCACATTGTGCGCACGGGCGACATCACGAATGCGTAGCGCTACCAGATCCTGGCCCTTGGCAACGACGACCGGGACCGCATCCTCGCCGCGTTGGTAACGCAGTGCCACGGCATAATGTGTCGGGTTGGTGATCACCACGCTTGCTTTCGGCACGTCCTGCATCATCCGCCGCCGTGCCCGCTGGCGACGCAGGGCGCGCAGCCGCGCCTTCACGTGCGGGTCACCTTCCGTCGAGCGCAACTCTTCCTTCAACTCCTGGAAGCTCATGCGCTGCCGCCGCAGCCATAGCCAACGCTGCGCCGGTACGTCGATGCCGGCCACCGTCACCGCAATCAGTGTGACCGTCAGGAGCAGTGCGATCAGCATCTGGCCGATCAACTCGGGAAGTGCGGCCATGTCCACCGCCACCAGTCGTACGGAGTTATCGTAGAACCCGTATCCGACCACGCCGCAGGCGATGCCGACAGTGATGATCTTTATCAACGCCTTGGCAAACTCGAACAGGGCCCGGCCGCCCATGATCCGCTTCAGGCCACGTGCCGGTGAGAGATTCGACAGCTTCGGCACAATGCGTGTCCCGGAAATCACGATGCTGTTCTGCAGCACGTGCGGCAGCAATGCGCCCGCAATCAGGAATCCCGTGAATGGCAGCAGCGCCAGTAACAGGTTTTGCGCCACCGTGATCCCCGCCTGCCGCCATCCCTCTGGGGTGGTGCCAATAAAGCTCTCCGGCTGCTCGATCATCGGCAGGATGATATCGCCGATCCGCCGCACGGTGGTCCCGCCCACCAGCAGCATGCCGGTCAGGGTGGCGATCATGAGACCAGCCGCAGACCCCTCGCGTGAGACCGGCACATCACCTTTCTGCCGTGCCTGCTCGAGCTTGCGCGGTGTCGGATCAAGCGTCCGGTCCTGGCCGTCATGATTTTCGGCCATGTCAGTACAACAACTTCAGCATTTCGTCCCAGGCGAGCGTGCCCTGGTCGATCAGGCCGGGAGCAGTGGCGGCAAGCAGATAAAGTCCGGCCGCTACGATCGCCGGGCTGGCGAGCATGAACACCGGCAGCGCCGGAAGGGCACGGTTCATCATTGCGAGCGAGACGTTGAAAGCCAGCGCCAGCAGCAGAAAGGGCATGGCAAGCTGTCCGGCAAGGCGGAACGACTGCACGCCTGCAAGCGTCACTGCACGCGCCCCGGCCGCAATGTCCAGGAAATGCCCGGCGGGCACTACAGCGTAGCTGTCCACGATGGCGTGCAACACTGCATGGTGTCCGCTAAGCGCAAAGAGCGCGGCAGCAAGTCCGATATAGATGGCAGCTCCGATCGCAGCCGATTGGTCCGGTCCAAGTCCAAGCGCGAAGACGTTAGCCAGGCCGATGTTCAATCCTATGACCGAACCTGCCATCAACGATGCTGCAACGATCGTGCGTGCGATGGTGCCGATCAGCCCGCCCGCAACCATCTCGGCGGCAATTGCAAACACCATCCCCCAGGCACCCGGCACTTCGACTGGCATGTTCGGCGTCGCCTGTGCGCAGGAAAAGGCGACGGCAAGCGCGGTCAGCAGGCGCACACGCACCGGTACCGCAGGTTCGCCGAAGCCGGGCAGCAGCATGAATGTCGTGCCGATGCGCAGGAACACCAGCGCGGTGCGCCAGATCTCGATCGTCATCCAGGTTGAGAGCGGCAGTTCCATGTCTGGCCTCTTCAGTGCCGAGACTGCAAGAGAACAGAGCACCGTCCCGCATCATCGGCTTCTGCCATGGTGCCCCGCTTCATGCCGGATCAGGATGCTCGTGAGAACGAAGAGCCGGAGCTTTTCCGCAAGGCCGTGCAGACGGAACAAGCTCTATGACATCAGATCTGGTCGATCGTGCGCAGCCGTGCGCGCGAATGCACTTCAGCATGCGAGATCACGGCAATGGTCGGATTGATGCGCTCGGCGAGCGCGCGTACGAAGGGTCGTGCCTCGGCTCCGGTCAGGATCGCAGGCCATGCACCGCGGGCAGCGGCGGCGGCCAGACGCGTGCGGATTGCCTGCACCAGTTCCTGTGTGCGCGAAGGCGCCAGCGCGAAGCTGCGCGAGTCACCATCGACCACGATTGCTTCGGCGACCTCGCGCTCCCATTGCGGCGAAAGCGGCATCACTGCAATGAAGCCGTCCTCACCTTGCAGTGACTTGCAGATTTGCAGTGCAAGCCGTGCCCGCACATGCTCGGTGATCAGGTTGCTGTTGCGGGTGAAGCCGGCGGCTTCGTGGATGCCTTCCAGGATCAACGGCAGGTGGCGGATCGAGACACGCTCGGCGAGCAGCGCGGCCAGCACCTTCTGCACGGTTGCCAGGGGCACGATGCTAGGCACGAGATCGGCGACCAGCTTCTGGTGATCGGGCCCAAGCCCATCGAGCAGCTTCTGAGTGGCGGCATAGGTCATGAGCTGGCTCATGTGCGCCTTTACCGTCTCGGCCAGATGCGTGGTCAGCACGGTCTCGATATCGACCACGGTCAGGTTCTGTCGCACTGCCTCACCGCGCTGCGTGGATTCGATCCAGCGTGCGGGGATGCGGAAGGATGGCTCGATGGTATCGCGTCCCTCGATGAGGAGCTTCTCACCCGTGGGTGAGAAGGCGAGCAGTCGACCAAGCATCAGTGTCTCGCGCGCGACTTCCACGCCCTGCACCTGCAGCGAATACTCGCCACTGGTCAGGTCCATGTTGTCCTTGATGCGCACCGCCGGCAGCAGGAAGCCATAGTCGAGCGCAATCGATCGGCGCAGCTTGCGGATCTTCTCGGTCAACCCGCCGGTCGTTCCTGCGGTCAGCGACACCAGGCCCATCCCGAGTTCGAGGCGAACCTCGTCGACACGCATCAGCTCGTTGATCGGTTCGTCGCGGGTGGCGGCGGGATTGTCCTCGGTGCGGGCGAGTTCGGCCGCCTCGCGCTGGCGGCGATGGTCGGCAGCCCGTACGATCGCGGCACCTGCGCCCGCGACCACGGAGAGTGCGGCGAAGGGCAGGAACGGCAGGCCGGGCAGGATGGCGAACAGCGCGGCCAGACCCGAAGCGAGCATCAGTGGCTTGGCCTGCCCGCCGAGCTGGGCAATGAAGGCACGGTCTGTCGAGCCACGCACAGAGCCCTTGGAGACGAGCATGCCTGCGCCGAGGCTGACGATCAGGGCTGGGATCTGGCTGACGATGCCGTCGCCGATGGTCAGCGTGGTATAGAAGGTCGCCGCCTGGCTCACACCGAGGCCATGGCGCAGCGTGCCGATGATGATGCCGCCGATGATGTTAACCAGCGTCACGATTATCGCCGCGATGGCATCGCCGCGTACGAACTTCGAGGCGCCGTCCATGGCGCCGAAGAAGCCGTTCTCGTCCTCCAGTTCCTTGCGGCGTTCCCGTGCCTGCTCCTCGGAGATCATGCCGGCCGAGAGGTCGGCGTCGATCGCCATCTGCTTGCCCGGCATGGCGTCGAGGCTGAAGCGCGCGGCAACTTCGGCGATACGGCCTGCGCCCTTGGTGATCACCATGAAGTTGATGATGATCAGGATGGCGAAGACGACGGTGCCAATGACGAAATCGCCACCAACCACAAAGGAGGCAAAGCCGTTGATCACCGAGCCTGCAGCACCGAGGCCCTTGTGACCGCCGGAGAGAATCAACCGTGTGGTGGCGAGGTTGAGCGCAAGCCTTAGCAGCGTGGCAACCAGCAGAACGGTGGGGAAGGAGGAGAAGTCGAGTGGTCGGTCGATCCAGATGGCAACCATCAGGATCAGCACCGACAAGGTGATCGAGGTGGCCAGCCCGATGTCCACCAGCCACGTGGGCATGGGTAGCACCAGCACTGCCAGCAGCAGCACCATTCCCGCGGCGAACAGCAGGTCCTGGTGGCCGAGCACGCGGCGCAGCCGTTCCCAAAGCGGCAGCGGAGCGATGGCATTGGCAGTGGCGCGGGACAACGGTCAGATGCCTACAATGAGCTGCACGATCTGTTCCATGAAGCCGCGCAGCGTGGCAAAGGACAGCGGCAGGAACAGCATGATCGCGATCATGGTTGCGGCGATCTTGGGAATGTTGGCAAGCGTCATCTCCTGCACCTGCGTCAGTGCCTGCAGCAGGCCGACACCGACGCCGGTTACCAGGGCGGCGAGCAACGCCGGACCACTGACCATCAGCACGGCATAGAAGCCACCACGCAGCACCTCGACGACGTCGCCTTCGTTCATCGCTGATATCCCTGCGCGCTGCGGCCGACGCCCGGTTGGGCAGCAGAAAGTTCCGGAGAGAGGACTCAGACGGACATGCGCAGAATATCGGAGTAGGCGCCGACAATCTTGTCGCGCACCGCCACCACGGCTTGCATCGTCACCTCGGCGTTGCTGAGCGCCTGCACCACTTCCTGCACGTCGGCGCGGCCGGCGACGCCGCGGGCTGTCATGCGCTCGGCATGGCGCATCGTGTTGAGGGCGGCGGAGGTCGCATCACCGACCATGCCGGCGAAGTCTGACGAATTGCGGGCAGGTCGGAGCTGGGAAGTGGCATAGGCCGATGCCACCTGGTTGAGCGGGGCAATCTGCGCGATCTGGGACATGGTCATCAGGCCTTCAGAATGTCGATGGTCTTGGTGAGCATGGCGCGCGCCTGCGTGAGCGCAGTGAGATTGGCCTCGTAGGTGCGCTGGGCTTCACGCATATCCGCCACTTCCACGAGCGCCGAGACATTGGGCATCTTCACATATCCCTGTGCATTGGCGGCGGGATGGGAAGGTTCATAGACAGTGCGAAACGGCGCCTCGTCTGTGGTGATCCGTCCGATGCCAACCAGGGCGGCGCCACTCTGGCGGTCAACGCGCTGGTCGAAGCTCATCACCTTGCGACGGAACGGGTCGCCCCCGGGGGTCGCGGCGGTTGATGTCACGTTGGCAAGATTTTCGGCGACCACCCGCAGCCGTGTTGCCTGCACGCGCATGCCCGAGGCAGATGTGGCCATGGCCTGATTGAGCGGACCGCGACCGGTGATAGGAGAGGCCTCGTACATTATCGCCCTCCGCCGATGCCGGTCTTGAGGAGTGTCATGCTCTTTGCGTAGGCCGCCGTGGCGAGATGGAAAGCGTTGGCCACGTCGTTGGACTTCACCATCTGTTCTTCAAGGGATACGGTATTGCCGTCGGGTTTTTCACCGTAGCTTGCACCGTGTGAATCGATGCGTGCGAGCCGGGCGCCGCGGGCATCAGGCACATGCGCAGCATTAGTACGTGCCAGCCGCAGCGGTGCTGCCGCACCGGCCTGCAATTGCCCGGGCCCTCCCTGCAGCAAGTGGCTGTTGAAGCTGAATGGCACCAGGTCCTGGGCACGATAATGGGGGGTATCGGCGTTGGCGATGTTGCGCGCCAACGTGGTCTGGCGCTCGGTGAGATACCGCATGCGCGCGCCAGTCAGCCTGAACAGGTCGATTTCTTCGAGCATGCAACACACTTTTGCGTGTTAGATCCGGCCGCTATCTAGCGTCTTGGTTGTCCTTCGTCGAGTGTTTTCGCAATTATAGGACACATTTTCGCGAGAAGCGTGCTAGGCAGGTCATGCCGCAACTGGTGCGGTATTTCGCAAAGCCGACAGAATGTCGTACGCTCACAGTTTTCCCCTCTCCCGGTATCTTGCTGATGCTCCTGCATTGCTCGCCCGTCTGCCCCGCGAGAGCCGTTGGGGCACGCTGGAAGCCGTGCGCGACGCCGCCCTGACAGTTACCGGTTTCGGGCGTGCCGTCGCCGTCGGTGATCGCGTGCATGTCGCCTGTGGCACTGGGGAGGTGCCAGGGGAGATCGTCGCCTTCAATGGTTCCCTTGCCACGGTCATGATGGAAGGCCGTGCCGATGGCCTGCGGCCAGGGGCGCGGGTGCGCCTCGGCGAGCCGCCTTGCATCGCCCCCACCGGGAGCTGGCTTGGCCGGGTGGTGGACGGCCTGGGCAACCCGTTGGATGGGCGTGGGGAATTGCCGCGGGGGGCGCGCGCATTGCCGCTGCGCCGTCCCGCTCCCCCGGCCTTCGGTCGGCGCATCATGGGGGCCCGCCTCGAGACCGGCATCCGGGCGCTCGATGTATTCATTCCCCTCTGCCGTGGGCAACGGCTTGGTGTGTTTGCGGCCTCGGGCGTGGGCAAGTCGACGTTGATGGGCATGCTTGCGCGCTTCGTTACCGCCGATGTCATCGTGGTCGGGTTGATCGGCGAGCGTGGCCGGGAGGTGCGCGAGTTCCTCGATGTCATCCTGGGCAAGGAAGGATTGCGCCGCGCAGTGGTGGTCGTGGCGACGTCCGACCAGCCGGCGCTGGCCCGCCGCCGCGCAGCCCAGGCGACGCTGACCATTGCCGAGTTCTTCCGGGCCGAGGGCAAGCAGGTTCTGTGCCTGCTCGATTCTGTCACGCGGCTGGCGCATGCGCAGCGCGAGATCGGGTTGGCCGCCGGCGAGCCGGCAACCGCGCGCAGCTACACGCCTTCGGTGTTCAGCGAACTCCCCGCGCTGCTGGAGCGGGCCGGGCCGGGACCGGAGGGCGAGGGCGACATCACTGCCGTGTTCACGGTGCTGGTGGACGGTGATGACCATGACGAGCCGGTGGCAGACGCGGTGCGTGGCATCCTGGACGGGCATCTGGTGCTCGACCGGCGCATCGGAGAGCGGGGACGGTGGCCGGCGATCGACGTGCTGCGCTCGGTCAGCCGCGCCTTGCCACGCTGCCATGGCGCTGAGGAAAATGTTTTGTTGACGCGCGCGCGGCGATTGCTCGGTGCTTATGAGGGAATGGCCGAGATGATCCGCCTCGGGGCTTATCGTGCGGGGTCAGACCCGTTGGTGGATGAAGCGATCACGAAATTCCCCGAATTCGAAGGATTTCTTGAGCAAGGCGTGGGTGAGCGGACCGGAGCAGCGGAAGCATTCGTGCGGCTGGAGGGGATAGTAGGTTAGCAGGTTATGCTCTTGGTGGTTTCCGGATGGGGGCTGTGCAGCGCTCTCGAGTATACGAGGCACTTCCAGGACCTTGTTGAGGCCGCCAGATGCACCGTTCCGCACTTTCGACGCTGCTGGCGAAGTCAGTGGATGGTTTGACCTGGATCAAGTTTGTGACATGCGAATGCCTCATCGGAGCCGGAGCGTCATCATTGATCGGATGGACAAGGTGCATGAGGTTCATGACAACGCGGATGGCGAGATGCTGAAGGTGTGTCTTGGCATGTCCGAAGTGGCAGGACTGCCGTAGGCCGAAGCCACGTACGGCCTGCGATATGGTGGACTCGGTCCCCGCCCGGATAATGCAGGTGTCGAGAAACTCAGGTGTCTTCTGGCGTTGTCCGACCGCTTGCAGGGAAGTGTCATCCTCACAGATCACTGCAAGTGATGACGCATCGCGTTGCATTCGGTTCAGCGCAGTCGGCGCGGTGAACACGAACCCAGGAATCTTTCCTGGAGAACTGAACTTTGATAACCGGCGTACCGCAGCCTTGAATGCCCGTCGGACAGGTGACCTGCGGCGCATCCCAATGAATCACGAAAATTTCCAAGACAAAGCCTTTGCCAGCTTGCGCCGGTCAGCGGTAGTCGGCGCAGGCATGCCTCCATGAGCAGGCTGGCGCTGACGTAACCCGTATCGACGATGTTATGCCGGGCATCAGTGCAAGCCTGGAACATGTCCTCATGAGTGAGGAACACACAATGCGAGAAAATCGTTCTCACAGATAGAGCCACACACGCTTGGCCGGGTTCAGTTCGGGCCCGCATGGAAGCAATATCCACCAGTCTGCCCCGGTCAGGACCACAAGATCGCCGGGAGCATGCCGGCCTGCACCACCGAACCCAGCACGGCCTGCGTGTCGGCGGCCAGGCGTGCCACGAACTCATCCAGGAAGATCTGCATGGCCTTGGTCGAAGCCATGGGAAGGATCAGGGCAATACCGTCGCCGGTGGCAGGGCGGACAGCGTCAAGAATATAGGTCGATTCGCAGCGCCGGTCGCCCAGCCCCCCACGGTGCTCGGTGCGGCCCTTTTGGCCAACCCTGTGGACCGCCTTCGCGATCAATCATCCATGAAGCACGCCTTGATCTGTCAGCCTGGATGAGCTTGCGCGGCCACGGTCAGGGCATCGCGCCTTCCCTTTTTTGAACGTGACCTGCGCTGTCTCGTCTGTTTTCGGAGGCCGTGGCCACGTCTTTTGCCACAACAGGTCGAGTCGCCGCACCACGCGCGAGAAGCTGTCCGGATGCAAGGCCTTACCGAAATGGCTTTCCTTCCGGCGGCCGGCACGGCGTCGACAGTGTCCAGTTGCCGCCGCCATGGCAGACAGGATCACGGCGCACAAAGGCGCTTCACTGATCACTTCGAACAGATCGCGGATCGTCTGCCGGACGTTGGGCTGTACCATATTACCGTTTGATCAAGCCCTTCGCTTCATTGGCGCCAATGATATCTTCTGTGCGCTGTTGTGAATCGCAAGAAATGATCAACAATAAAATTAATACGATGACTAATATGATAAATATGTTGCGGGAAATTCTTAGTAAGAACCCATACCAACGTCAAATGTAATAGGCCCTTATCGTCCGCTGGTCGTGGTGAGAAGATCAACTTATGGAGATTGAGTGGCGCTGATGCATAATCAATATCCTATGAGATGATTTTTCCAATCATTTCTCACCCTATTCGATGCTCATTGCGCGGATGCCGCGCGCAGAAATCCCGTTGCACGGTCAATGGGCCAATTTTCGTATGCAGTTTATCGAGGTGTCCGGCTTGCGTGAGTTATCTCGTCTGGCCATGCAAATTCTCAACCAAAGGTACAGTCATGCACACCTAATATTAAGCGCAGTGCGCGCATTACATTATTATGTTTAAATAATTCAATTGAACATATTGAGGCATTTTTTCGAATTAAAAACATGAGCTAGATTAAATTCGCTTGTTGTGTGACTGTATTCATGGCATGAGAGCTACAGTCAAAGTGTATTGTGTACAGAAATGCACTTGAATCTAATTTGCCGAGTCGTTGATAATATCGATATGTTCAAATATATAGGAATCTATCCAGAGATATTATAGACAAGAAATCATTTTTTAAAATTTTACTCGCTAAAATCCCGCGTCAGGCAAGTCAATCCTCAGGCGCGATCGCCAAGGTTCAGAAGGAACAGGATCCGTGCCCATCTCTTCCACGACCGACGTTTCTACCCTGACAACGGCACAAATCCAGGCGTTAACAACGGCGGAAGTGGCCGGCCTGACGACGGCCCAGGTGGCAGCACTCTCCACCGCCCAGGTGGTGGCGCTCACGACCACGCAGGTAAAGGCGCTGACCACCGCCGGGGTGAAGGCGTTAACCTCTGATCTGGTGACCGCGCTGGAGACAGCTGACCTGGCGGCGCTCACCACCCTTCAAATTCAGGCGCTTGACGCCGCGGACGTGACCGCGCTGACCACGGTGCAGGTACCGGCGCTGACCACCGCGCAGATCGCGGCGCTGACCACGGCACAGGTAGCGGCGTTCGACACCGCCGACGTGGTGGTGCTGACCACGGCCCAGGTCAGGGCGCTGACCACCGCCCAGGTGCAGGCGTTGACCACAGCGCAGGTGGCGGCGCTGGAGACGGTCGACCTGGCCTCGCTGACCACCGCCCAGGTGCAGGCGCTCAGTACTGATAACGTGGCGGCGCTGGGTACGGCGCAGGTGCCGGGCCTGACCACCGCGCAGGTGGCGGCGCTCACCACCGCGCAGGTGGCGGCGCTGACCACCGCTCAGGTGACGAAGCTGGGCACCGCCCAGGTGGCCGCGCTGACCACGGCCGGGGTGAAGGCGCTCTCCGGCGACCAGGTCGGGAAGCTGACCACTGATCAGGTGGCGGCGCTGACCACCGCGCAGATCACGGCGCTCGACACCGCCGATGTGGCGGTGCTGTCCACCGCCCAGGTGGTGGCGCTGACCACGGCTCAGGCGAAGGCACTCACCACCGGGCAGGTGGCGGCGTTCACCACCGGGCAGGCGGCAGCGCTGGAGACGGTCGATCTGGCGTCGCTGACCACCGCCCAGGTGCCGGCTCTTGCGACAGCATCCATCACGGCCCTGAGCACGATGCAGGTGCCGGCGCTGACCACCGCGCAGATTGCGGCGCTGACCACCGCTCAGGTAGCGGCGTTCGACACTGCCGATGTGGTGTCGCTCACCACGGCGCAGGTAAAGGCGCTGACCACTAATCAGGTGAAGGCGCTGACCACCGCCCAGACGGTGGCGCTGGAGACAGTTGATCTGGCCGCTCTGACCACCGCGCAGGTGGCGGTGCTGACCACTGATCAGGTGAAGGCGCTGACCACCGACCAGGTGCAGGCGTTGACCACGGCGCAGGTGGCGGCGCTGACCACCGCGCAGGCGAAATCTCTGACCACCGCTCAGGTGGCGAAAATGGAGACCGCCGACGTAGCGGCGCTGACCACGGCCCAGGTGCAGGCGCTGACCGCCGACCAGGTGCAGGCGGTCACCACGGATCAGGTGACGGCGCTGACCACGGCGCAGATTGCGGCGCTGACCACCGCGCAGGTCGCCGCCCTGACTACCGGCCAGGTGTCGAAGCTGACCACCGCGCAGGTGAAGTCGCTCACCACCGCCGGAGTGAAGGCCCTCGATGCCGATCAGGTCGGCACGTTGACGACCGACCAGATAGTGGCGTTGACGACCGCGCAGGTCGCGGCGCTCGACGCGGCGGATGTGGCGGAGTTCTCCACCGCCCAGGTGGTGGCGCTGACCACCGCGCAGGTGAAGGCCTTGACCACCGGTCAGGTGGCAGCCCTGACCACCGAGCAGGCAGCGGCGCTGGAGACAGCCGATCTGGCGGCACTGACCACCGATCAGGTGAAAGCGCTCAACACTGACAACGTGGCGGCCCTGACCACCGATCAAGTGCCGAGGCTGACCACCGCGCAGATTGCGGCCCTGACCACCGCCCAGGTGGCGGCCCTGACCACCGCTCAGGTGACGAAGCTGGGCACCGCCCAGGTGGCCGCGCTGACCACGGCCGGGGTGAAGGCGCTCTCCGGCGATCAGGTCGAGAAACTGACAACCGCCCAGGTCGCGGCGCTGAGCACGGCTCAGGTGGTGGCGCTCGACGCCGCCGATGTGGCGGTGCTGTCCACCGCTCAGGTGGTGGCGCTGACCACGGCCCAGGCAAAGGCACTGACCACGGCCCAGGTGGTGGCGCTGACCAGCGATCAGGTGGCAGCCCTGGAAACGGCGGATCTGGCGGCACTCACCACCGATCAGGTGAGGGCGCTCGATGCCGATGATGTGACGGCGCTGACCACGACACAGGTACCGGCGTTGACCACCGCGCAGGTGGCGGCGCTGACCACCGCGCAGGTGGCGGCGTTCGACACCGCCGATGTGGTGGCCTTCACCACCGCGCAGGCGAAGGCGCTGACCACCGCGCAGGTGAAGGCGCTGACCACGGATCAGGTGACGGTGCTGGAGACGGTCGACCTGGCCTCGCTGACCACCGCCCAGGTGCAGGTGCTGACCACCGATCAGGTGCAGGCGCTGAGCACGACGCAGGTGCCGGGCCTGACCACCGCGCAGGTGGCGGCGCTGAGCACGGCGCAGGTGGCGGCCCTGACCACCGACCAGGTGCCGAAGCTGAGCACCGCCCAGGTGGCCGCGCTGACCACGGCCGGGGTGAAGGCGCTCTCCGGCGATCAGGTCGGGAAACTGACCACCGCGCAGGTGGCGGCGCTGACCACCGCGCAGATCACGGCGCTCGACACCGCCGATGTGGCGGTGCTGTCCACCGCCCAGGTGGTGGCGCTGACCACGGCCCAGGCCGCGGCGCTGACCACCGCGCAGGCGAAGGCGCTGACCACCGACCAGGTGGCGAAGATACAGACCGCCGATGTGGCGGCGCTGACCACCGCCCAGGTGCAGGTGCTGACCACGGATCAGGTGCAGGCGCTGACCACGACGCAGGTGCCAAGCCTGACCACCGCGCAGGTGGCGGCGCTGACCACGGCACAGGTCAAGGCGCTGACCAGCGATCAGGTACCGAAGCTGACCACGGCACAGGTGAAGGCGCTGACCACCAATCAGGTGAAGGCGCTCGACACCGAGGATGTGACCGCACTGACCACGGTCCAGGTGCCGGCGCTGACCACAGCGCAAATCGCGGCACTGAGCACGGCGCAGGTGGCGGCATTCGACACCGCCGACGTGGTCGCCTTCACCACCGCCCAGGCGAATGCGCTCACCACCGCCCAGGTGAAGGTGCTGACCACCGATCAGGTGGCGGCACTGGAGACGGCCGATCTGGCGGCGCTCACCACCGCCCAGGTGCAGGTGCTGACCACCGATCAGGTGCAGGCGCTGGGCACGGCGCAGGTACCGGGCCTGACCACGGCGCAGGTAGCGGCGCTGACCACCGCGCAAGTGGCGGCGCTCACCACCGACCAGGTGCCGAAACTGAGCACCGCCCAGGTGGCCGCGCTGACCACGGCCGGGGTGAAGGCGCTCTCTGGCGATCAGGTCGGGAAACTGACCACCGCGCAGGTCGCGGCGCTGACCACCGCGCAGATCACGGCGCTCGACACCGCCGATGTGGCGGTGCTGTCCACCGCCCAGGTGGTGGCGCTGACCACGGCCCAGGCAAAGGCACTCACCACCGCTCAGGTGGCGGCGCTGACCAGCGATCAGGTGGCAGCCCTGGAAACGGCGGATCTGGCGGCACTCACCACCGATCAGGTGAAGGCGCTCGATGCCGATGATGTGACGGCGCTGACCACGGTGCAGGTACCGGCGTTGACCACCGCGCAGATCGCGGCGCTGAGTACGGCGCAGGTGGCGGCGTTCGACACCGCCGATGTGGTGGCCTTCACCACCGCGCAGGCGAAGGCGCTGACCACCGCGCAGGTCAAGGCGCTGACGGCCGCTCAGGTGACGGCGCTGGAGACGGTCGATCTGGCGGCGCTCACCACCGCCCAGGTGCAGGTGCTGACCACCGATCAGGTGCAGGCGCTGAGCACGACGCAGGTGCCGGGCCTGACCACCGCGCAGGTGGCGGCGCTGAGCACGGCGCAGGTGGCGGCCCTGACCACCGACCAGGTGCCGAAGCTGAGCACCGCCCAGGTGGCCGCGCTGACCACGGCCGGAGTGAAGGCGCTCTCCGGCGACCAGGTCGGGGAACTGACCACCGCGCAGGTGACAGCGCTGACCACCGCGCAGATCACGGCGCTCGACACCGCCGATGTGGCGGTGCTGTCCACCGCCCAGGTGGTGGCGCTGACCACGGCCCAGGCGAAGGCACTCACCACCGCGCAGGTGGCGGCGTTCACCACCGACCAGGCGGCGGCGCTGGAGACGGTCGATCTGGCGGCACTCACCACCGCCCAGGTGCAGGCGCTCAGTACTGACAACGTGGCGGCGCTGGGCACGGCGCAGGTGCCGGGCCTGACCACCGCGCAGGTGGCGGCGCTCACCACCGCGCAAGTGGCGGCGCTCACCACCGACCAGGTGCCGAAACTGAGCACCGCCCAGGTGGTCGCCCTGACCACTGCCGGAGTGAAGGCGCTTTCCGGCGACCAGGTCGGGGAACTGACCACCGCGCAGGTGGCAGCGCTGACCACCGCGCAGATCACGGCGCTCGACACCGCCGATGTGGCGGTGCTGTCCACCGCCCAGGTGGTGGCGCTGACCACGGCCCAGGCGAAGGCACTCACCACCGCGCAGGTGGCGGCGTTCACCACCGACCAGGCGGCGGCGCTGGAGACGGTCGATCTGGCGGCACTTACTACCGCCCAGGTGCAGGCGCTCAGTACTGACAACGTGGCGGCGCTGGGCACGGCGCAGGTGCCGGGCCTGACCACCGCGCAGGTGGCGGCGCTCACCACCGCGCAAGTGGCGGCGCTCACCACCGACCAGGTGCCGAAGCTGAGCACCGCCCAGGTGGCGGCGCTCACCACCGCCGGGGTGAAGGCGCTTTCCGGCGATCAGGTCGGGAAACTCACCACCGTCCAGGTGCCGGCGCTGACCACCGCGCAGATCACGGCGCTCGACACCGCCGATGTGGCAGTGCTGTCCACCGCCCAGGTGGTGGCGCTGACCACGGCTCAGGCGAGGGCACTCACCACCGGGCAGGTGGCGGCGTTCACCACCGGGCAGGCGGTAGCGCTGGAGACGGTCGATCTGGCGGCACTCACCACCGATCAAGTGAAGGCGCTCAGCACTGACAACGTAGCGGCACTGACCACGACACAGGTGCCGGCGCTGACCACCGCGCAAGTGGCGGCGCTGACCACCGCGCAGGCGGCTGGTTTCGACACCGCCGACGTGGTGGCGCTGACCACGGCCCAGGTGAAGGCGCTGACCACTGCGCAAGTGGCGGCGCTGACCACCGCGCAGGCGGCGGCGCTGGAGACGGTCGATCTGGCGGCGCTGACCACGGCCCAGGTCGCGGTTCTGACGACCGACCAGGTGCAGGCGCTGAGCACCGCTCAGGTGCCGGGCCTGACCACCGCGCAGGTGGCGGTCCTGACGACTGCGCAGGCAGCGGCGTTGACCACCGATCAGGTGCCGGTGCTGACCTCGGCGCAGGTGAAGGCGCTCACCACGGCCGACGTGAAGGCCCTCACCGGCGACCAGGTCGGGAAGCTGACCACCGATCAAGTGCAGGCCCTGACCACCGCACAGGTGCCGGCGTTCACCACAGCCAATGTGGCAGTGCTCACCACCGCGCAGGTGGTGGCGCTCACCACCGCGCAGATGGCGGCGCTGACCACCGCGCAGGTGGCGGCGCTGACCACCGCGCAGGCGGCGGCGCTGGAGACGGTCGATCTGGCCTCCCTGACCACCGTCCAGGTGCCGGCGCTGACCACCGATCAGGTGCAGGCGCTCACCACGACGCAAGTGCCGGGCCTGACCACGGCCCAGGTGGCGGCGCTGACCACCGCGCAGGTGGCGGCCCTGACCACCGACCAGGTGCCGGTGCTGAGTTCGGCGCAGGTGAAGGCGCTCACCACGGCCGACGTGAAGGCTCTCACCGGCGATCAGGTCGGGAAGCTGACCACTGATCAGGTACAGGCCCTGACCACCGCGCAGGTGCCGGCACTCACCACAGCCAATGTGGCAGTGCTCACCACCGCGCAGGTGGTGGCGCTCACCACTGCGCAGGCGAAGGCCCTGACCACCGCCCAAGTGGCGGCGCTGACCACCGCGCAGGTGGCGGCCCTGGAGACGGTCGATCTGGCCTCACTGACCACGATCCAGGTGCCGGCGCTGACCACCGATCAGGTGCCGGCGCTCACCTCGACGCAGGTGCCGGGCCTGACCACGGCCCAGGTGGCGATCCTGACGACTGCGCAGGTGGCGGCCCTGACCACCGACCAGGTGCCTGTGCTGAGTTCGGCGCAGGTGAAGGCGCTCACCACGGCCGACGTGAAGGCTCTCACCGGCGATCAGGTCGGGAAGCTGACCACTGATCAGGTGCAGGCCCTGACCACCGCGCAGGTGCCGGCGCTCACCACAGCCAATGTGGCAGTGCTCACCACCGCGCAGGTGGTGGCGTTGACCACGGTCCAGGTGCCAGCGTTGACCACCGCCCAGGTGCAAGCGCTGACCACCGATCAGGCGGCGGCTTTGGAGACGGTCGATCTGGCCAGACTGACGACCGCGCAAGTGCCGGCGCTGACCACCGATCAGGTGCAGGCGCTCACCTCGGCGCAGGTGCCGGGCCTGACCACGGCCCAGGTGGCGGGTCTCACCACCGCGCAGGTAGCGGCGCTGACCACCGCGCAGGTGGCGGTGCTGAACTCGGCACAGCTGAGGGCGCTCACCACGACCGAGGTGAAGGCCCTCACCACCGACCAGGTCGGGCAACTGACCACTGATCAGGTGCCGGTGCTCACCACCGCGCAGGTGGTGGCGCTGACCACCGATCAGGTGGCGGGTCTGACCACGGCGCAGGTGGCGGGCCTGACCACCGCACAGGTGGCGGCACTGACCACGGCACAGGTGCCGGCGGTCGAAATCGAGGATCTGCAGGCACTGACCATCACGCAGGTGCCGGCGCTCACCACCGCGCAACTGCGGGTGCTGACCACCGCGCAGGTGGCGGCATTCACCACGACGCAAGTGCCGGTGCTGACCACCGCGCAGATCCCAGCGCTCAGCACCGACCAGGTGGCGGCGCTGAGCGTGGACCAGGTGCCGGTGCTGACCGCGGCCCAGGTGAAGGCCCTGACCACCGCGCAGGTGCCCTCGATCGAGATCGGGGACCTGGAGGTGCTCACGACCGATCAGGTGCCGGCGTTGACCACCGCGCAAGTGCGGGTGTTGACCACCGATCAGGTGGCGGGTCTGACCACGTCGCAAGTGCCGGTGCTCACCACCGCGCAAGTGGCGGCGCTGACCACCGATCAGGTGCAGGCAGTCGAGATCGGGGACCTGCAGACGCTGACCATCACGCAGGTGCCGGCGCTGACCACTGCGCAGGTGCGAGTGTTGACCACGGCGCAGGTGGCGGGTCTGACCACGACGCAAGTGCCGGTGCTCACCACCGCGCAGATCCCGGCGTTCACCACCGATCAGGTGGCGGCGCTGAGCGTGGACCAGGTGCCGGTGCTGACTGCGGCCCAGGTGAAGGCGCTGACCACCGCCCAGGTGCCGACGTTGACCACCACGCAGGTGCCGGTGCTCACCACTGATCAGGTGCCGGCGCTGACCACGGCCCAGGTGCGGGTATTGACCACCGCGCAGGTGGTGGGGTTGACCACGGCGCAGGTGTCGGTGCTGACCACCGCGCAGGTGGCGGCATTCACCACCGATCAGGTGCAGGCAATCGAGAGCGAAGACCTGCAGGCGTTCACCGTGGATCAGGTGAAAGCGCTGACCACGGCGGAGGTGAAGTCGCTGACCACCGATCAGGTGCAGGCGCTGACCACCACGCAGGTGCCGGCGCTGACCACTGCGCAGATCCCGGTGTTCACCACCGACCAGGTGGCGGCACTGACCGTGGATCAGGTGCCGGTGCTGACCGCGGCCCAGGTGAAGGCGCTGACCACCGCGCAGGTGCCCTCGATCGAGACCGGGGACCTGCAGGTGCTCACCACCGATCAGGTGGCGGCGCTGACCACCACGCAGGTGCGGGTGCTGACCACCGATCAGGTGGTGGCACTCACCACCGGACAGGTGACGGCCCTGACTACCGCGCAGGTGGCGGCATTCACTACCGGCCAGGTGCAGGCGATCGAGACCGGTGACCTGGAGGCGCTGACCACCACGCAGGTGCCGACGCTGACCACTGCGCAGGTGCGGGTGCTGACCACCGATCAGGTGCAGGCACTGACCACCGATCAGGTGCCGGTGCTCACCACCGCCCAGGTCGCGGCGCTGACCACCGACCAGGTCCAGGCAATCACCGAGGCTCAGGTGCCGCTGTTGACCACGAACCAAGTGAAGGCACTGACCACGGCTCAGGTCTCGGCGCTGGAAACTGCGGATGTGGCCGTCCTCAGCACCGATCAGGTGCAGGCTCTGACCACGGCGCAGGTCTCGGCCCTGACCACGGCGCAGGTCTCGGCCCTGAGCACCAACGACGTGGCGGCGCTGACCACGCTACAGGTGAGGGCAATGAGCACCGTCCAGTTCGCGGCGCTCACCACTGATCAGGTCGCGGCACTGACCACTACCCAGGTGCAGGCGCTGACCACCGCCAACGTCGTGGCGCTGACCACCGCTCAGGCGGGGGCGCTGACAACGCTGGAGATCGGCGCCTTCACCACTGCCCAGGTCGTCGCCCTGGAAACCGCGGACATCGCCGCGATCCCGACGAACCTCCCGACCAATGGCTTCACCGCTGCCCAACTGGCGGTGATGTCGCCCGATCAGCTTGCCGCCCTCTTCCAGATTTCCTGAGGGAGGCGCCCGGGTCGTCTCGATCCTGACTGCCATGGCCGGCTCCGGCCGGCCATGGCGACGTCGGTGAAGCGCCATCACACCGACGACCGCCATCGCCTGCCGTCCGCCGCCGGCATGCCTTCCACCCCCGCCCGGGGAAGAGGGATGTGCCGGCGGCGTGACGCGATCCAGGCCACCAGAAGAACAGGGAGATGATGCCTTGGCCAACCAGTCTGCTCCCCCGATTTCCGTCGCCCCCCTGCCGGCCGACGATCTCGCCTGGCTGTCCATGCTGCTCGCCGCTCACCCCACGGCGGAGATGCCGGAAGACATGCGGCCTGCGATTCACGATCGCCTTGCCCGGATACCGTTCCAGACCATCATCCAGGCCGCGGAGACGGCCGGGGAGACGCGGCGGCCTGCGGTTGCACAGCTCTATCGCTGGTGGATCGCCACGGTCGATCCGCGCGCGGCTCACCTGTTCGCCGCCTGGTTCAACGCGGGCGTAGAGATGGCGCGCCTCGGGCACCAGGCCGAGGCAATCCTGGCCTACCGCAACAGCCTCGTGCTTCGCCCGGATTTCCACGCTGCCGCGCTCAACCTTGGGACGCTGCTTGAGCAGATCGGCCAGCCGGAAGCGGCCCTGGCAGCATGGAACGGCGCACTGCAGCCGGAGACGGTGCGGACCAAGCTGCTCAACCAGCAAGGGCGGCTGCTCGAGACCATGGGGCGGCTCGACGAGGCCGAGAAGATCCTGCGTCGCAGCCTCGCCGCCGACCCGTCGCAGCCGGACGTGATCCAGCACTGGGTCCATCTGCGCCAGCAGATGTGCGATTGGCCGTTGCTGCGCGAGGACATCCCCGGGCTGCCCCCGGCCCGGATGCGCCGCGAGTGCGGCCCGCTCGCCATCCTCGCGCTGACCGACCGTGTGGCCGAGCAGTGCGAGGCGACCGGCGCCTGGATCACCCAGCATACCACCGCCCCTGGCATCCGTCTGGCCCCCGCCGGCGGCTACCGGCATGCGCGGATCCGGATCGGCTATCTTTCATCGGATTTCTGCCGTCACGCCATGAGCTACCTGGTCGCCGAGTTATTCGAGCGCCACGACCGCACACGCTTCGAGGTTTACGGCTACTGCGCGAGCCGTGACGACGGCAGCGATCTGCGTGCCCGCGTGCTCGGCGCCTTCGACCATGTCCGCCTGGTACGTGACCTCTCCGACGAGCAGGCGGCGCGGCGGATCCGGGAAGACGAGATCGACATCCTGGTCGACCTTAATGGATTGACGGCCGGCTCGCGCATCCAGGTGCTGCGCTACCGCCCGGCGCCGGTGCAGGCGACCTATCTCGGCTTCATTGGCCCGGTGCCGCTGCCCGAACTCGATTACGTGTTCTGCGACGCGCACGTGGTGCCGAAGGACGTGGCCAGGCTCTACCATCCGCGGCCGCTCTACATCGCGCACAACTACCAGGCCAACGACAACCGGCGGGTGATCGGGCGCGTCCCCACCCGCGCCGAGATCGGCCTGCCTGAGAACCGCTTCCTGTTCTGTTGCGCGGCCCGGCACTACAAGATCACCGAGGAAATGTTCGGCGCCTGGATGGAGATCCTGCGGCGAACCGGGAATACGGTGCTGTGGCTGATCGACGACAACGTGTGGTCGCGCGCCAATCTGCTCGCCCATGCGGCCCGGCTCGGCGTTGATCCGGCGCGCCTCGTCTTCACCGGGCGGGCGGACCCGGCCGAGTACATCGCCCGGCTGACACTGGCCGATCTGTTCCTTGATACTTTCCCCTATAACACCGGCACGGTGGCAAGTGACGCGTTGCGTATGGGCGTGCCGATGCTGACACGCTCGGGGGAATCCTTCGCTTCGCGCATGGCCGGGCGGCTGTTGCTCGACATCGGCGCGGCTGAGGGGGTGGTGGAGAGCCGCGATGCCTATGTCGAGACGGCAGTGGCTTTCGCGAATGAACCGCGCCGGCTGGCGGCCTACCGCAGTCGTCTCGGCGGGGGAGCGTGGGCGGCAAGTATCGGCAACGTCGCACGCTTCACGATCGAATACGAAAGCACATTGATTTCGGTTATTTCTTCGATTTCGGAAAATGCGGAAACCAAATTTGATAACGCTAGCGAAATGAAAAGCCTTGACGCCTCCGGATAGTACGCATCCGTTTATCGCAAAAATGGTGATTTACATGAATACTTGGATATAAACCTCACATATGATGTAACAAATTCAAATATATGCCCATATTGGTATAGATACACGACACTACGTATGGCCATATGACATCGATGTGTTTAATTTAATAAGATGATGCGGTGCCAATATCAGGAAAATGACAAAATAAACACAAATGAATTGTTATTCAAAGTGTTTATATATGCAGAATAACAACAATTTGTGCAACGCCATAAAATTCGTATTCCCTTGCAACCGAGAGCGCAATGCGATCCGGATGACCAGATCGTTCTGCATTAATACTTATTATAGCTGATCAAATAATTTCATCTTTCATGTCGCGTGTATATATTTCTACCCGGAAGTGAAGCCTTCAAGAGTCAGTGGGACGGCCTGTCATAGGTAAAAAACGATCCGAAAATCTACGGTGGATCAAAAATACGCAGCATCAGCCGCCCCATAAGCCTTCGCAAAAGAACGCAGTGCTTCAAACAGACACCACGGACCTCGAACTCAGGTCGAACAACCTATTTCAATCACGCGGGAGGAGGCCTGATGAAACCAACCCCTGCATATGACATCGTCAACACTGAACTGCTTTCCCTGGTGCCGCGGCAGGCGCGGCGGGTGGTCGATGTCGGCTGCATGCTCGGCTCGTTGGGGCGAGAGGTGCGCAGGCGCTCGCCCGGGGTCGAGTTCATCGGCATCGACATAGATCCCGAATATGCGGCGGTTGCGGCGCAGCATTGCACCCGAGCTTTCGCCTGCGACATCGAGGCAATCGAGCCGGGGCAGTGGGGGTCACTGTTCCCCAGTGATTGCTGGATCTTCGGCGACTGCCTGGAGCACCTGTACGATCCATGGCGCCTGCTGCGCGAGGTGCGCCGGCGCATTGATCCGGATGGCTGCCTGCTGGTGTGCCTGCCCAATGCCCAGCACTGGAGCGTGCAGTGGCGCCTCGCGTCCGGCCTGTTCCGCTACGAGAACTCGGGCCTGATGGACCGCACGCATATCCGCTGGTTCACGCGCACCACCGGCTTCGAAATGTTCCACGCGACGGGCTGGCAGGTGGAAACCGGGCTCAGCCGCAACATGCCGGCGATTGAACAACAGGAGGGTATCCTGGCGGCGCTGCGCGGCCTGATTGCTGCCGGGGGCGGCGATCCGGAAACGGCAGTGCAGGACGCCGTGCCGTTCCAATATATATTCCGGTGCGTGCCGGGCCCGCTGGCCGACGACACCCCCGAGGCGGCACGGTCCCGACCGAAGGCCGCGCGGTTGATGACCCCGTCGTCAGCCGGAGAGGTGGAACAGGCGGCAACGGCAGTGCATCTGTACCATATTGCCTATTCGGCCGCGACGCTGGCGGCGGAACCGGGCTATGACATCCTCAACAACTTTGAAAATCCCCGACCGGACTGGCGTGAATATTGGCCGATCCGCAAGTTCCTGCTCAACGAGACGCTTGACGAGCATGCCTTCTACGGGTTCTTCAGCCCGAGGTTCCACGCCAAAACGGGGCTTTCGCACGCACAGGTGAGGACCTTCGTGCAGGCGCATGCCAACCGGGCAGACGTGATGCTGTTCTCGCCGCAACCGGACATGGGGGCTTTCTTCCTCAATGTCTTCGAGCAGGCGGAGTTATTCGATCCCGGATTGATCGACGCGTTCAGCGCCTTTCTCGCGGAAATCAATCGGCCGGTGCAACTCCGTCAGTTGCTGATGGACTCTCGGCATGTCGTATTT